>JBIPLS010000256.1:0-2671 GCA_044368305.1 Pirellulales bacterium | reverse complement strand
GGAGCGGCGGCCGCGGCCGTCTGGATGACGGCCGCTTGCCCGGCTGGTCGCACCTTGGCTGCGACCACGCCGGGCCAAGCCTGCGGGGGCCATGGATGGGCCGTGTTCACGCGAGGCTTCGGCATCGTGCCTCACCTCGCTGTGCCGGCCTCCGCCGGCTCTCGAAGGCCCGTCATCCAGACGGGCAGTGATCGCACAGCACGCAGCGGCCGCAGGCCGCGCCGCGTGCGTCGCCGCCGCGGAGCGGCGGCCGCGGCCGTCTGGATGACGGCCGCTTGCCCGGCTGGTCGCACCTTGGCTGCGACCACGCCGGGCCAAGCCTGCGGGGGCCATGGATGGCCCCGCAGGCGTGAAATCAGAAGCTCTCGAACTCGTCGTACGGCCGGTGCTCGAGATTCACGAACCGCGTGTAGTCGTGCTGCCAGAGCAGCTTCACGTCGCCGATCGGCCCGTTCCGCTGCTTTGCGATGATGATGTCGGCATGCCCCTTCACCCGCTCGCGATCCTCGTCGTTCGTCTGGTAGTACTCCTCCCGGTGCACGAACATCACCACGTCGGCGTCCTGCTCGATGGCTCCCGACTCGCGGAGATGGTTGAGCCGCGGCCGGTTGTCGCGGGACACCTCGGCCTGTCGATTGAGCTGCGCCAGGCAGAGCACCGGGATGTCGAGCTCGCGGGACATCATCTTCAGGCGGCGGGCGATCCGGGCCACCTGCTCCTGGCGCGGGTCCCGCGGATTGTCGGGCTCGATGAGCTGCAGGTAGTCGATCACCACGAGCGCCAGGCCGTGTTTCCGCTTCAGCCGCCGCGCGACGGCGGCGATCTCGGTGAGCGTGCGCCCCGGCGTGTCGTCGATGAACAGCGGCGCGGCCCCGATCTCGTTCGACTTCTGCACCAGCCGGCGGCGATCCTCCTGGGAGATCGTGCCGTTTCGCAGCCGATGCCCGTTGACCTGGGCGGCCGAGCAGAGCAGCCGGTCGGCCAACTCCAGGCAGGCCATCTCGAGGCTTACGAACAGCACCGGCTTGTGCATGCCGATCGACACGTGCTCGGCGATGTTCATCGCGAACGCCGTCTTGCCCATGCTCGGCCGGGCGGCGAGGATGATGAGCTCCGAGTTGTGCAGGCCGCCGCACAGCGTGTCGAGATCCGTGAACCCCGTCTCCACGCCGCCGATCGTCTGCTCGTGCCGCATCCGCGCGTCCATCCGCGCCATGACGTCGTTGAGCACGTCCTCGATCGGTTTCGCCTCCGCCGAGCTGCGCCGCTCGAGGATGGAGAACACCCGCTCCTCGGCCCGGGCCAGCAGTTGCCGGGGGTCGTCCGCGGCGTCGTAGGCGTCGCGGAGAATGTCGGTGCCGGCGTCGATCAGCGCGCAGAGCATCGCCTTGTCGCGGACGATCTGCGCGTAGTGGGCCGCGTGGGCCGCGTGCGGCACCGACTCGATCGCCTCGGCCAGCGCCGCGGCTCCGCCGATCCTGTCGAGGTCGCCTTTGGCCCGCAGCACGTCGAGGACGATCGTGGCGTCGATCCGCTTCCCGGTGTCGTGCAGTTCCAGGAGATGACGGTACAGCAGCTGATGGGCCTCGTCGGAGAAGTCCTCCGGCCGCACCACCAGCGCGATGTCGTCGCAGACGTCGGGTTTGAGCAGGATGCTGCCGAGCACGGCCCGCTCGGCATCGACGTTCGTCGGCCGCTCCCGCGGCTCCACCAAGGCCGCCGCGGCCCCGCGAGGCCGCCGCTCCCGAGAGCCGTCCCGTTGCCGCCCGGACGGCACGTCACGTGGCGCGACCACCGTGTGAGCCTCCTTGCAACCCGTGGAACAAGAGATCCGGGCGGCCGCCGGCCGCTACTTCGCCCCGCCCTCGCTGCTGGGCACGACCCACACCTTGAGGTCGCCCTCGACTTCGGCCGCCAGCCGCACGCGCACGGTGTACAGCCCCACCTCCTTGAGCGGTCCCTGGAGGATGATCTGCTCGGGCAAGACGGCGAGATCCTGCTGCTTGAGCGATCGGGCGATCTCCGTGGGACCGACGGAGCCATACAGATGCCCCTCGTCGTTGGCGTTCGCCTCGATCGTCACGCTGGTGCGGACCAGCTCCGCCAGCAGACTGCGCAGGCCGGCGAGCCGCTCCCGAGCGATCTCCTCGAGCTTTGCGCGGTGCTTCTCGACCATCCGCTTGTGGTGATCGGTGGCGACCGTCGCCAGCCCCTGCGGGAGCAGGTAGTTGGAGGCGTAGCCGCGCTTCACCTCCACGACGTCGCCTTGCTTGCCGAGATGCTCGACGTTGTGCACGAGGAGCAACTCGATGCCGCCGCGATTCCCGCGGGGGAGGCGTTTCGAGGTGACGGTGATACGGGGCTGTTCTTTCGTGGGCATGGGCGGAACTCCTGGCAGTTGTGGTTCAGAAAGGAATGTCGTCGTCGGCGCCGGCCGAGCCGGAAGACGGGCCCGGCTCGAAGTCGGGGGCCTGGTCGTAGGTATCTTCGCTCTGGGATCCGCCGCGTCCGGCGGCGACGCGCGGCTTGCCGGTCCGGGTCCCGTCGCCACGGCCGCCGAGCAGCTGCATCCGCTCGCCGACCACCCGGAGTTTCGAGTTCTTCTTGCCGTCCTTCTCCCAGGTGTCGAGCTTCAGGCGGCCCTCGATCAGAAGCGGGGAGCCCTTGGTGA
>JBIPLS010000255.1:0-2684 GCA_044368305.1 Pirellulales bacterium | reverse complement strand
GCCGAGTTCCTTGCAGACCTCCACCTCCACGGGCAGGCCGTGGGTGTCCCAGCCGGCCTTGCGTTCGCAGTATTCGCCCCGCATCGTCCGGTAGCGGGGGTAGAGGTCCTTGATCGTCCGCGTCAGGCAGTGGCCGGGATGGGGCATCCCGTTGGCCGTGGGCGGGCCCTCGAAGAATACGAACCGCTTCGCGCCGCGGCGCCGGGCGAGCGACCTGGCGTAGGTGCCGCGCTCCCGCCAGGTGCGCGCGACGGCGGCCTCGAGGGCGGGAAAATCGGGCTGGCCGCGGACGGGCTCGAACATGGCGGCAAGACTACCGCGAGGCCGCCGACGCTCACAGGGGGCGCTGCCGCGGGCCGTCAGTCCAGGGTGGCGGGCAGCGGGCAACGCGTGGCGCGCTTCAGGTCGTCGGCCATACGTTTCTTCGGCGGTCGAGCAGGTCGCGAACCCTCGCCCAGGGTGGCGAGATAGCGATCGTCGATCGCCACGACGGCCGGCTCGAAGTTCACCGGGTCGCAGGTCTGCGAGAGCAGGTTGCGATGGTCGGTAATGTCGATCCAGGTCTGGCCGTCGGCGAGAATCCGTGCGGCAACGGCAGCCTTCACGACCTGCCGCACCGCTTGGAGATCCGCCCGCCGGAGTGGCCCCTGCCACGGATTTCTGCACCTCCCGGACGTGGCTGTCACCTTTTCTGCGCGCGGCTCATGTGGGATCCGACTTACTCGCTCGGGATCGTGGCGCGGAACAAGCGGCTTTCGTCGCTGGAGAGATCGGGTTCGGCCACGATCAGCAACTGGTCGCCGGTCACGGCGATCGGCCGGGCGAGCGGTGGCTCCACGGCGTGCGCCGGCTCGCCGCGGCTCCGCACCATCGACAGCGGGCCGACCGTGTAGCCGGCCGGGGCCGGCGGCTCCGTCGCGGTGATCAACCGCGGCCCGAGCGCCGTCCAGGCGAGCACGCGGCCCCGGCCCGCGGCGCCGAGCCGCAGCCCGCGGACGCTCGCCGTGAACGGCACGCGGGCCCGGATGGCCCCGTCCCGCCAGACGACGAGTTCCGTCGTGAACAGATCCCAAGTCTCGCCCGAGGCGATCCAGATGTTGCCGTCGTCATCGGCGAGCAGCGGCCTACCGACGACGTTCGCCACCGGCGTCGCGTTGGCCTCGGTCAGCCGCCAGGGCGGCTGGCCGTCTCTGCCCGGCACCCAGAGAGCGCCGCCCGGCTCCCGGATACCGAGCCACATCAGCTCGCGATCGCCGGGAACCGGGCCGCGCGCGAAGCGTGGCGTCCCCGCGGCCACCTCGCCCACCAGGCCGCAGCTCGACCCATCCGATACATACACCTTGCCGCCGTCCCCGACACCACCAAGGAACTGGAACCCGCCATTGGCGGCCCGGCCCGCAGCTTGGAGGGCGAGGGACACGTCCTCCCAGCGGTCTCCGACGAGCACCGTGAGCCGGCCGTCATCGAGCACCCAGATGTTGCCGCCCGTGTCGGCAACGAGGCCGGCCGCACCCGACGAACGGCGGAAGCAGCGGGCGACGGCTTCGCGCTGCCGCTCGACGAGCGGCCGCAGCTCGGCGGCGAACGTCCAGACGCCGCCGATGCGCAGGCCGAATCCTCGGTCGAACTTGACCACGACCGCACCGTCGCCGCCCGTCGCCGACCAGACGATGCCACGGACGTCCGCTGCCGCCGCGGCGACCGGCTTCCAGGCCCGGCCGTCGAAAACGCAGAACCCCTGCCCGCGTTGCACGCCGAAGATCGCCCCATCGGAGGCGACAGCCACGCCGTTGATCGGGTCTGCGCCGCGCAGCACCGTCGTGTCGTCAGCCAAGAGAACCGGCCGAGGGTCAGGCTTGCCAGGGGTGAACGCCACCATCCCGCCGGCCGCGTCCTGGGAAGCGAACACGGTGCCTTCCGGCGTGACCGCCTGGAGACGACGGTACGACCGCTCCGGCATCGTCGCCACGACCTGGCCGGCGTCGAGATCCAGCAGGCGGGCAGGGCTGCGGGCGGTTCCCGGGAGCCACACCTTCCCGTCCGCCTGCACGAGCGGCACTGTCTCCTCGATCACACCTTCCATGCTGGCGACGATGTCGGGATCGAACAGGGCATCGAACGTTCCGGCCGGGCGGGCGAGGGCGACTCCGGGGCGGGATTGGTCACCGTCGCTGGTCGTCACGGCCTGGGCGGCGACGATGATCGTGCCATCGGGCAGGGAGATGAGGTTCGTGCAGCCGCGAATGGTGAACGTTCCGAACCGCACGGCCCGCCGGTTGCCGGTCGCGAGTTCGGCGGCGACCCGCTGCAGCCGCTCGATGACGGCCCTGTCCGTGGCGGCTGCCAGGGCCGCCTGCACGTCGGGCAGGATCGTCTGCCAGCGGGTGGCGAGCATGGCCGCCGCCCGGTCCGCGGCCTTCTCGTCGGCCGCCGCCACCCGCTCCAGGAGCGCGGCCGCCGTGGCAGCAGGGTCGAACGGCTGGAAAAACAGGCCGAGCGCGGGGCTGAAGGCCCAGAACCCGTCGGCGGTCGGCGCGAACCGCAGCTCCGGGCCGGCCAGATTTCCGGGGGAGACGAGTTCGGTCCACTCGCCGCGCCAGCGCCAAAGCGCCGACGTCGTGCCCGACCGCATCAGCGCCACGAGCCCCTTGCCGTCCGGCTGCAACTGCACGAAGGGCGTGTCG
>JBIPLS010000015.1:0-29515 GCA_044368305.1 Pirellulales bacterium | reverse complement strand
CGGGATAGGCCCAGCCGCAGACGTAAGAGTTCCAGGCCTTCCGCTCGCCGTCCACCACGCAGTCGGTCCCGGGAACCGTGCACTGCCAGAGCTTGGCGCCCGTCTTCAGATCGAGGCCGATGATCGGCGAGTTGCGGCCGGTGGCGAAGTCGTCCCCACCCACAGTCCCGCAGGTGGACACGATCACGACGTCGCGGCAGATGATCGGGTTGAGGATCTCCACGATCTCCGGTGCGCGAAACCGCCACAGCTCCCGCCGCGTGGCCACGTCGATCGCCACGAGCGTCGGCCCGGCGCCGCCCGCCAAGAGCACGCCGTCGTGCAGTGCCAGGCCCGTCACGTTGCCCCCCGCCGGGTGCGTCTTCGAGACCGTGTGGATATCCACGTCGGCGGTCCACAACGACTCGCCCGTCTCGGCGTCGAGCGCCTCGACGGCGTTGGACAGGCCGACATACAGCGTCCCGGCGTCGTAGACGGGATTGGCGATGGTGGACTTGTCGGGGCGGAACCAGGCCCGCTTGCCCGTCTTCAGGTCGAGCGCCACCAGGCCGCTGCCTCGCTTGGGCCGTCGCCAGACGCCCGGTTCTTCGGCCGCGATCGGGTCGAAGTGGCACGAGCCGTAGAGCCGGCCGGCCGCCACGATGGGCCGGGCCGTCCAGGGCTCGTTGCCCGGCTTCTCCTTCCAGAGCATCCTGCCGGTGGCGAGATCGACCGCGTGGTAGTGGCAGTCGTTCGTGGAACTGGACTTCGAGCCGAAGTAGGCGATCCCGTCGGCGATCACGGTGGCCGGCTTCATGAAACCGTAGCTCTGCGACCAGCCGCAGAGCATCGGGCTCGTCGGCGTCTCCCACTTCGAATCCCCGGTCTTGCGATCGACGGCGTAGAACCTGTTCGATCCCGCCGCGTAGACGGTGTCGCCCTGAATGGCCGGGTGGCCCCCCGGCCCCTGCCGCGTCCACAGGAGTTCCCCCTTGTCGACGTCGATCGCGTGCAGCACGCCCCGCGCCGTGCCGTACATCACGCCGTCCTGCACCAGACAGTTGGTCCACTCCTCCTTGGCCGCCCCGGCGACGGACCGCACCTTCCAGCGCATCGTCGGGTCGCGGCGGATCGGCTCGACGTCGAGGAACCGCCGCTGCATGAGGGTCGTGCCCGGCAGCGGGGCCGGCTCGGCGGCGAATGCCGGCCCGACGAGCGTCGCGACGAGGAGCAGGGCTGAAGGAAGCGAGCGATTCGATGGCATCATGCGAAAGCCTGTTTGCTGGAGGGGGCGCGTTCGCTGGAAAGAAAGATCAAAGGGTCGAGGCGACGCGATCAGATGACGATCGAGGATATGACGGTCGCTCCCCCGTCCGCAAGCAGCGATGCGGCGGCCCCCGCGGCTTGCGACGTCGGTGCCCACGGACGTATCCTCGCGTGACGGATTCCGTGCTCGCCGGTGGATTCGGCCCGGCGGCCTCCCCACGCCCCAGCCGTCAGCCTTTCCGTCCCGGAGTAGCCCCGCGATGCGCTCGACCTACCGGAACCTGATCCTGGCGCTGACCCTGGCCTTGATCCTGGCGTCCCGGATGGGGCCGGCCCGCGCGGTGGACCTCACGAAGGAGGCCGCGGAGGCGATCCTCGCGGCCGACCGGGAGCAACCGCCCCCGTACGACTTCCAGGCTGCCGAGGCGCTCGTCGCGGTGGGCGGCACGCCGCAGGATCTCGCGGATCTGCAGGCCCTGGCCGCGCCGCTGATCACGACGTTGGGACCGGAGTTGGCGTTGGGCGCCGCCCTGCACTCCACCATGGATCCGCGCTGGCAGAGGATGCGCGATCGCTTCCGGGGCCTCGTCTTGCTGCCCGACGTCCGCCGGCTCACGCCCGAGGCGGCCGCGGTGCTGGTCGGCCACTGCGACCAGCTCGTGCTCTCGGGACTCGAGGAGCTTTCCCCGGAAACGGCCGCGGCCCTCGCACCACAGGGCGACCTCAGGCTGCGACTGCCCCCGAACACGCCCCCGGAGACGCTCCAACCGCTCACGGGCGGGAGCCGCCTGACGCTCATGGGCGTCGATGACCCGACGCCCGAGTTGCTGGAGGTCGTCGCCAAAGCCGCCGGTGGACTCGAGTTGCCCGACGTCGTCACGATCCAGCCCGCCGCGGCGCGGGCACTGGCGGCCAACGCCAACGCCGTTGAATTGCCCGGCCTGAAGAAGCTGCCACTCGAGGTGGCGCAGGCGTTCGGCGATGGCAAGGCCGAATGGCTGACCCTCGACGGCATCGAGGAGATCAGCCCGGAGGCCGTCGCCGCGATCCGCCGGAATCGCAAACGAGTCTGTTTTCTGCGTGGCCTGCGGACGCTCTCGCCGGGCGTCGCCAAGGCGCTCGTCGGCATGCCAGTCCAACTGGAGTTCAATGACCTGGAGTCGCTCGACGCCGAGACCGCCGCCGCCCTCGCCAAACACAACAATTCGGTCATGCTGCGCGGCCTGCGCCGGCTCGATCCCGACGCCGTCCGCAGCCTCCTCGGCCAGCGGCAGTACCTGGAAGTCCACAGCCGCGAGCCGCTCTCCACCGCCGCCGCCGAGGCGCTCAGCGGCCGGCGGGCGCGGATGGTGATCTCGATTCCCGGGCTCGACGCGGAGGCGGCCCGGACGCTGACGGCCGGCCTCCCGCGTCCGAAGTCGGAGCCCTTCCTGGCGATCAAGTTCTCCGCGCAGCCGGCCGACGAACCGCTGGAAATCCTGGCCGCTCATCCCGCCATCGGCATCCACGTCGAGGATTTGACCCGCCTTTCACTCGCAGCCGCGCGGGCCCTCGCCGCGCGCGAGAACTGCGGCCTCCAGTTCCAACGGCTCGCGGAACTTTCCCCCGAGGTCGCCACCGCCCTCGTGACGGACAACACGGACTGGCTCGCCTTCGGCGGCCTGAAGACCCTCTCCCCCGACTTGGCCAAGATCCTCGCCCGGCACCGCAGCGACCTCCAATTCTCCGGTCTCGAAACACTCGACCGTGAGGCCGCGCTGGCTCTCGCCGACCACACGGGGTCGTTGATGGTCGGCCTCCGCAGAATCGGGCCGGATCTCGCCCGGGCGCTGGCACGACACCGCGGCCCGCTGCTCCTCGACTTGCTGACGGGCCTCGACGCGGCGACGGCGGCCGCGCTCGTCGGCGGCCCGGAGATGATCTCGTTCAACTCCCTGCGGACGATCGACGCCGACACGGCGCAGGCCCTGGCGGCACATGACGGGATCGTCGCGCTGAACTGTCTCGAATCGCTCCCACCGGAGGTCGCCGAGCCGCTGTTCGCCGACCGTCCCGCCCCCGGCGGCGACCGGCGTCCCGACGTGCAACTGAACCTCGACCTGCTCACCGGGCTCACGCCCCGCCTGGCCGAAGCGCTCGTGCGCCGCGCCGGCGACCAGGCGGACACCGGCGCGGAGTTCTCCTTTCCGGCCGTCGCGCGGCTCGACTCGCCCGCCGTCGCCGATGCCCTGGCCGCGACGCGGGTGCGGCTCGCCATCCCGGTCCTGCGGCAGGCGTCGCCGGAAGTCCTCGGTCGGCTACGGACGAACCCGCTGATCGAGCTTCCGGCCCTCGACACCATCGAGTTGCTGCCGAACTCCGACGGCAGCAACGACGATTTCGCGGTACCAGACTAGCCTTTCCACGGCCCGCAGCGGTCTTTGCCGGTTCTGCCGCCGCGACGTAGCCTGGAAGAGAGGACCGGAAGGCGGTCCGCATTCGGCCGATGACAGGATGGCGATGGCCAAAAAGAACACCCGGGCGGCCGCCGGCGGTTCCGCCCCGCCCCGCATCGTGCTCATCGGCCGGGCATCCGGCAACGACCTCGTGCTTCGGCAGCCGAGCGTCTCGTCCCGTCACGCGCGGGTGGTCGTCGGCCCCGACGGGATCTGGATCGAGGATCTCGGCAGCCGCAACGGCACCTTCGTCGGCACGCCCCCGCGGAAGGTCGATCGCGAGCGGATCACGCTCGACGACCCGCTCGTGTTCGGCGACGCCGCCCTGCCCGCCACGGCGCTCCGCGACTTCCTGGAGCGGACGCAGCCGCGGCCTCCCGACGACGGCGTGATCCATCTCGACGACGCGGCGCTTGTCACCTTCGGCCGCCGCGCCGACGCCAGCGTGCCCCTCGACCAGCCGCTCGTCTCGGCCGTCCACGCCTCCGTGGCCGTCGATCGGGGCCGGGTGATCGTCCGCGATCTCGGCAGCATGACGGGCACGTTCGTGGACGGCAGGCGGATCGAGCGGCCGGTGGAGATCGGCCCGGGCACGCTCGTGCAGGTGGGCGATCGCCGCTACCGGCTCGCCGCCGACGCCCGCGCGCTCGAGCCGGTGGACACTTCGGCCGACGCCGTTGAGGCGATGAGCGTGGCCGTCGAGGCCGCCGGCCGCCGGCTGCTGGAAAGCGTGTCGCTCGTCATCCAGCCGGGGGAGATGGTGGCGATCATGGGGCCCAGCGGTGCCGGCAAGAGCACGCTGCTCTCGGTGCTCAACGGCCAGGTGGTTCCGGCCGCCGGCCGGATCGTGATCGGCGGCCTCGACCTGCACGACCACTTCGAGCTGTTTCGCGGTCGGATCGGCTACGTGCCGCAGGACGACATCCTCCACGCCGACCTCACCGTCTGGCAGGCGCTCTGGTACGCCGCCCGCCTGCGGCTGCCGAAGGACATGGGCGACGAGGAGATCGCCCGCCGCATCCGCCAGGTGCTCGCCCAGCTCGGCCTCGAGGGCACCGAGAACACCCGCGTCGGCGACCAGCGGAAGCGCGGCGTGAGCGGCGGCCAGCGGAAGCGGGTCAATCTCGCGATGGAACTGCTCACCGACCCGCCGATCCTCGTCCTCGACGAGCCCACGTCCGGCCTCTCCAGCACCGACACGATCTCGGTGCTCGAACTGCTGCGGTCGCTGGCCGATGCCGGCAAGACGATCCTCGTCACCATCCACCAGCCGAGTCTGGAGGCGTATCAGAAGTTCGACGCCGTGGCCGTGATCGCCCGCGACGCCTCCACGCGGCAGGTGGGCCGGCTGGCCTGGTTCGGCCGCGCCTGGCCCGACGCCGTCAACTTCTTCGAGCCCCCGGCCCCCGGCACGCCCCCGCCGACGACGGCCGACGGCCTGCTCCGCGGCCTGGCGACGCGGCCCGTGGCCGACTGGGTGCGGCAGTGGGAGCAGTCGGTTGCCAAGTCGATCTGGGTGGACGGCCGGGCCGGCACCCACGCGGCCCGCGCGGGATCCGGCCCGCGCGCCCGGCCCCGGCCGGTGGAACGGCTCGCCCAGTGGGCCACCCTCGTGAGACGGGGCCTGGCCGTGAAGGCTGCCGACCGCTGGAACACCGCCGTGCTGTTCCTCCAGGCACCGCTGGTCGGCCTGCTGGTGGCCGCGGTGTTCGCGAAGGTGCTGCGGGCCCAGCCCACGCCCGAGTCCTGGCCGCATGCCGGCGTGAACATGGCCACGATGATGTTCGTGACGGCGCTGGCGGCCATCTGGTTCGGCTGCTCGGCCACGGCCCGGGAGATCGTGGCCGAATGGCCGATCTACCGCCGCGAGCGGATGGTGGGCCTGTCCATCCTCTCCTACCTCGGCTCGAAGACGGCGCTCCTGCTGGTGGTCGCGGCGGTGCAGGCCGCACTGCTGCTGGGGATCGTGGCCTGGGCCTGCGGCGTGCAGAGCCCTTGGTGGCACCTGTATCTCGTGCTCTACGCCGCGGGCCTGGCGGGGGGTGCGCTCGGCCTGGTCGTGTCCGCCACCCTGCGGACGACCGAGGCGGCCACGGCGATCCTGCCGGTGCTTCTCATGCCGATGATCGTGCTCGGCGGGGTGCTCGTGCCGCTGGCCGATCTGCCGCAGGTCACGCGGCCATTGGCGGCGGCGATGCCGTCGCGGTGGGCGTTCGAGGGCATGGTCGTTCCGGAGGCGGCGGCCCGGCCGCGGATGAAGCTCCCCGCCGGGGCCGGCAGCCCGGCCGCGGCGCCGCCGGCAACGGCGCCGGCCACGCGTCCGGCCGACGTCTCCTCCGGTGCCGCGCGGCCCCGCGTGCCGATCATGCTCGTCTCCGGCGGCCGACGCCGCTTCCTGCTTCCCGGCCGGCAGAAGATCGCCGACGCCCTGGAGGACGCCGCGGCGAAGGCCGAGCGCGAGATGCGGCAGGCCAAGGCCGAAGCCGAGCGGTTGGCGGGCGAGATGCAGCGGCGGATGCAAACCGAGGCGGAACGCAAGGCCGCCGAGATGCGGACCCAGATGGAGGAACAGCTCCGGCAGTCGGAGGCGGATTTCGAGCGCAAGGCCGCCGAAATGAACGCTGCGATCGAGGCCCGCATCATGGAGGCCAACCAGACGGTGGAGCAGAAACTGGGCGAGATCCAGCGCGGCATGGAGGCCGAGCGGACGAAGATGAACGACACGCTCGAGAAGCTCGGCGGCCTCGGGCGGACGTCCGTCGTCCCCGCCGCCGCCCCCGTGGCCGAGGGCGAAGTGGACATGGCGGAGCGGTTCTTCGCCCGCGACGGCTGGCGGGCCCCGCCGGGGCTGCCCTTGAAGGTGCTCGTCGGCATGTTCGTCGCGGGCGTCGCGGCCACCGGCCTGGCTCTCCGCCGCCGCGACCTCACCGGCCGGTAGACTGGCGGCCTTTCAGGACCCGGATCCAGGCTATGGCTGAAGAACGCACCGAACCCGCCGCCTCGTCCGCGCCGGCGGGCGACATCGACGTGCCGCCGACGGTCGTGGCCACGACCACGATCGCGGTCAACCGCCGGCTGGGCCGCGGCGGCATCGGCGACGTCTACACCGCCAGCGACCGAGCCACGGGGCGCAGCCTGGCGGTGAAGTTCCTCAACGACTGGGCGCTGGAGCAGGCGTCGTGCCGGGAGGCATTCGCCTTCGAGGCCCTCGTCACCAGCCAGCTCGAGCATCCGAACATCGTGCCGGTGTACGTCACCGGGGCGACGCCGGACGGCAAGCCGTTCTACGCCATGCGGCTGATCCCCGGGCGGACGCTGGCGGCGGCCATCGCCGAGTTTCACGACCGGCGCCGGGCGGGCGAACCTGCCGACCACCGCAGCGTCCTCTACAACGAACTGCTCGCCCAGTTCGCCCTCGCCTGCAAGGCGATCGCCTACGCCCACGACCGGGGCGTGATTCATCGCGACATCAAGCCGGCCAACATCATGCTCGGCAAGTTCGGCGAGGTCGTCGTCCTCGACTGGGGGCTGGCGACCCGGGTGGATCGCGACGACACCGCCCGCGCCAGCGGCGAGCAGAGCATCGTCATGCCGACCATGGCGGTGGACTCGGCACCGGCCGCGAAGCGGGGCATCTCCGGCACGCCCGCCTACATGAGCCCGGAGCAGCACGACGGCGGCCGGCACGTGGGCCCGGCGAGCGACGTCTACGGGCTCGGGGCCACGCTCTACCACATCCTCGCCGGGCAGCCGCCCTTCGAGGGCGACGTGGCCGCGATTCGCGACAAGGCCGTGGCCGGCGACGTGCAGCCGCCGTCGCGGGTGAAGCGGGGCGTGTCGCACGCCATCGAATCGGTGTGCCTGAAGGCGATGGCCCGCGACCCGGTGGACCGCTACGAGACGCCGCTGGAACTGGCCCACGACGTCGAGCACTATCTGGCCGACCTGCCCGTGACCTCCTACCGCGAGCCGCTGCCGCGGCGGCTCGCCCGCTGGGCCCGGCGGCATCGGACGCTGGCCCAGCTCGCCACGGCCGCGCTCGTGCTGCTGCTCCTCACCGCCGGCACGGCGGCCGTGCTGCTCAACCGGATGGCGGGGCAGGAATACCGGGCCCGGCAGACGGCGCTCTTGATGGCGGCCCGGCTGGCGGCGAGTACGGCCGCCTTGCAGATCGACTCCCGGTGGCGGATCCTGGAGAACGAAGCCCGCAATCCCGACCTCCTCGCGGCGCTGGAGACGGTCGGCGACCGTGGCGGCGAGGGCCGGGCCCGGTGGGCGGCGATCCAGTCGGCCCTCGACGGCATCGCCGCGGCCAACCGCGAGACCGTGAACGCCGAGAGCTGGGTGGTGTGCGACGCCCGTGGCGTGCAGGTGGCCCGCTCGCCGATGGCCGACACGATCGGCCAGAACTTTTCCCACCGCGACTACTTCCACGGCGGCGACGGCGATCTGCCCCCGGGCACGGCCGCGCGGCCCCTCGCGGAAGTCCACCGGTCGACCGTCTACAAAAGCACGACGACCGGCAAGCTCAAGGTGGCGTTCTCGGTGCCGATCTGGAACGGCCCGCCGGGCAAGGAAGGCCGCGCCCCGCTGGGCGTGCTCGTGATGGCCTTCGACGTGGGCGTGCTCTTCCGCTCGATCGACGCGATCGGCGGCTGGAACGCGTCCCGCAGGTCGTTCGCCGTCGCCGTCATCGACCTCCGGGACGACCGGATCGAGGGCGTGCCGAAGCCGGGCCTGGTGCTCGAGAACCCCGATCTCGCGGCCGCCGACCTGGCGGCCGCGGCGGCGCAGGACACCCGGGCGCCCGCCGAGATCGTCGCCCGGCTGAAGGCGGCCGCGAGCCGTCGGCGGACGTTTCCCGCCCCGCAGGATCCGGCGGAACTGGCGTTCGACGCCGAGGTTCCCACGATCGCCGCGGCCGAGCCGATCGTGATCCTCGGCCGGCCCGAGCACCTCGCCGACGTCGGCTGGGCCGTGATCGTCCACGAGCGCGAGCCGTAGCCAACGGGCCTGCGAACCGGCCGCGGTCCCGAAACATGTGATTCCCATCATGCCACGGTGGCACGCACACGACGTGATCGTGATCGGCACCGGCGGCATGGGCGGCGCGGCAGCCCTCCATCTCGCCCGGCGCGGCGTCCGCGTGCTCGGGCTCGACCGCTTCCCCGTGCCCCACAACCGCGGCAGCTCCCACGGCCAGACGCGGCTCATCCGGCTGGCCTACTACGAGCACCCCGACTACGTCCCCCTGCTCCGCCGGGCCTACGGGTTGTGGCACGATCTGGAACGCGAGGCGGGCCGGCGGTTGCTCGTCGAGTCGGGGCTCGTCATGGCGGGGCCCGCGGCAGGCGCAGTGATCGCCGGGGCCCTGGCCTCGGCTCGAACGCACGGCCTCGCCGTGGAGCGGCTCACCGCCGCGGAGGTGACGGCCCGCTGGCCGGCGGTCCGCGTGCCGGAGGCCTGGGACGTCGTCCACGAATCGACGGCAGGCTATCTCCATGTCGAGGAGTGCGTGCGGGCCCACGCGGCCGCTGCGACCCGCGCCGGTGCCGAGCTCCGCAGCGGCCTGACGGTCCACGGCTGGCGGGTCGCGGGGGACGGCGTCGTCGTCGAGACCGACGCCGGCCGGTTCACCGCCGCCCGTCTCGTGCTCTGCCCGGGCGCCTGGGCCGCCGGCGTGCTGCAACTGCCCGCGGTGCCGCTGCCCGTGCTCCGCAAGTCGCTCTTCTGGTACGCGGCCTCGCCAGGCCACGAGGCGGAGCATGCCGCCGGCCGGCTGCCCTGCTTCGCCTTCGACACCGCGGCCGGATTCTTCTACGGCTTTCCCGCGCTCGACGGCCGCGGCGTCAAGGTGGCGAACCACTCCGGTGGCCGCACCGTCGCCGACCCGCTCGACCTCGACCGGGCCGTCGATGCCGGGGAGCAGCGGCAGATCGAACGGTGGCTCGGCGACCATCTGCCGGGCGTGAGCCGCACGCTCACCGCGCACGCGGCCTGCCTGTACACGATGTCGCCCGACCAGCACTTCGTGCTCGGCCTTCATCCCGCACATCCGCAGGTCGCGATCGCCGCCGGCTTCTCGGGGCACGGCTTCAAGTTCGCCAGCGTCGTCGGCGAGATCCTCGCCGACCTGGCGACGACCGGCCGCACGAGCCATCCGATCGGCTTCCTGTCCCCCGGACGATTTTCCGATCGAAGATCCTGACGCTCCCGGAGAAAACGTCCGGATATGTGGTGCGGGCATCCCCGACCTCATTCCCCCACGTGCATGGCACGACCCGCGGACGGCGAGTATCCTGCCGTTACTCGAGTCCCCACCCACGGAGCACCGCATGTCCCTCCCCCGTCTCTCGTTCGGCGTCGGCGACCGCTTTGCCCACCAGGCCGAGGCCCAGCTCGCCGCCTTCGAGCGGCTGGCGGCCGACGGCATCGTCGTCGCGCCGGTGTGGAACAAGTCGAACCGCGAGCACGGCTTCATCGGCAGCGAGCCGCCGAGCGTGCGGGCGGCGGCATCCAAGGCCGTCGCCGCCCGCCGCTGGCCGCATCCCTGGTTCGTGGACGCCGACCACATCCGCCTGGAGACGGTCGATCGGTTCCTCGACTCGAGCGACTTCTTCACGATTGACGTCGCCGAGAGCATCGGCGCGGCGCCCGCGGCCGCCGACCTCGACGCCTTCGTGGCCAAGCACGGCGAATTGACCGGGCAGCTGGCGATCCCCGGCGTGGCCGCGCCGATCGCGCTCGACCGGGACGCCCTGGCTGCCATCGCGCGGCAGTACCTGGCCGCCTGCCGCGAGGCCGGCCGCATCTGGCGGCACATCCGCGACCGCCGCGGCGGCGAGTTCGTCACGGAAGTCAGCATGGACGAGACGGACCTGCCACAGACGCCGCCGCAACTGCTGGTGATCCTCGCCATGCTGGCCGACGAGGGGATCCCGGTGGACACCATCGCCCCCAAGTTCACCGGCCGGTTCAACAAGGGGGTGGACTACGTCGGCGACCTGGCCCGCTTCGAGCGGGAGTTCGCCGACGACGTGGCGGTGCTCGCGTATGCGGCGGCCCGCTACGGCCTGCCGCCCGGCATCAAGCTCTCCGTGCACAGCGGCAGCGACAAGTTCTCGCTCTACCCGGTGATCCGGCGGACGCTGGCCGCGACCGGCGCCGGCGTGCACCTGAAGACCGCCGGCACGACCTGGCTGGAGGAGCTCATCGGCCTGGCCGAGGCCGGCGGCGACGGCCTCGACCTCACCCGCGAGATCTACGCCACGGCGATCGACCACGTGGACGAGCTTTGCGGCCCGTACGCCACCGTGATCGACATCGACCGTGGGAAGCTGCCCGCGGCGGCGGACCTGGCCCGTTGGCCCGGGCCACGGCTGGCGGCCACGATCCGCCACGTGCCCACCAATCCCGACTTCAACCCGCACGTCCGGCAGCTGTTGCACGTTTCCTTCAAGCTGGCCGCGAAGCAAGGTCGGAGGTACACCGACCTGCTCGAGGCACATCGGGAGATCGTCGGCCGCCAGGTGACGGAGAACCTCTACGACCGCCACCTCCGGCCGCTGTTCGTGGGCTGAACGCTCCACGGTTCCGGTGGGGAGGCGCGTGACGTCGAGGCCGACAGGGCCCGCGATCGCCACCATGGCCGAGGTCGCCCGCAGCGAGCAGTTCCATCATGCCGCTCATCCGGGCCACGCACCCCGGAAACCGGGCGAAACCGCCGCCCAGACGGCCGATTGCGACGTTTCCCGGGCGCGGTCTATCCTTGGGGATGGAGGTTCACGCATGTCCTTGACCAGCTTCGGATTTCATTCCGCCCGGCGGCTCGCCATCGCCCTCGCGTTCCTGGCCCTGGCCGGCGGCCGCCCGCTCTCGGCGGCCGACGAACCGCTCCCCTTCACCGTGCCCCCCGGCTTCGTCGCGGAACTGGTCGCGGGCCCGCCGCTCCTGGAGCGGCCGATGATGGCCGGCTTCGACGACCGCGGCCGGCTCTTCGTCTGCGACTCCTCCGGCTTCAACCTCATGAAGGGCACCTCGGAGATCCTCGTCAAGGATCCGCCGCACTGCATCCGCATGCTCGAGGACACCGACGGGGACGGCCGCTTCGACAAGAGCACGATGTTCGCCGACAAGATGACCTTCCCCATGGGCGCGCTGTGGCTCGATGGCGGGCTCTACACCTGCTCGGCGCCCTTTCTGTGGCGGCTCGAGGACACCGACGGCGACGGCGTCGCCGATCGCCGCACGCGGGTCGTCGATCGCTTCGACTTCGGCGGCAACGCCTGCGACATCCACGGCCCGTTCCTCGGCCCCGACGGCCTGATCCATTGGAACGCCTGCCACCGCGGCTTCGACGTCCGCCGGCCCGACGGGCCGCCGCTCGTGGGCAAGGCGGCGGCGGTGTTCCGCATGCGGCGGGACGGCACCGGAATCGAAATCCTCGCCGCCGGCGGCATGGACAATCCCGTGGAGACCGACTTCAACGACGCGGGGGACGCGTTCTCCACCGCCAACATCGTCATCGGCGCGCCCAATCCGCGGGGCGACGGGCTGCTGCACTGCGTCGAAGGCGGCCTGTACCCGTACCTCACCCTGGCGCCCGAGTTCCGCCGCACCGGCGGCCTCCTGCCCCCGCTCACCGAATTGGGCTGGTGCGCCCCTTCGGGCCTGGCACGCTACCGGGGGGACGCCTTCGGTGCCGACCATCGCGGCAACCTGTTCTCGGCCCACTTCAATCGCCGCCGCGTGCAAAGGCACGTCATCGACCGCGAAGGGTCCACCTTCCGGGCCCGCACCGAGGACTTCGTCGTCTCCGAAGATCGCGACTTCCATCCCACCGACGTCCTGGAGGACGCCGACGGCAGCCTGCTCGTGCTCGACACGGGCGCCTGGTTCCTGCGCGGCTGCCCGACCTCGCAGATCGCCAAGCCGGAGGTCACCGGGGCCATCTATCGCATCCGCAAGGCAGACGCCCCCCGACCGGCCGACCCGCGCGGCCTGCGGGAGAACTGGGAAACCGCCCGGCCCGAGCGGCTGGTGGAACTCCTCGACGACCCCCGTTGGGCGGTCCGCGACCGGGCCGTCGAGCGGCTGGCCAAGGTCGGCGCCGCGGCCGATCCTCTGCTGGCCGACACCATAGCCCGCGGCCGCTCGGTCACCGCCCGCCGGAACGCCGTCTGGGCGGCGTGCCGCGCCGGAACGCCCGGCGCCCTGGCGGCCGTGCGGCCGGCCCTCGCCGATGCCGACGCGGGCGTCCGGCAGGCGGCCGCCCACACGCTCGGGCTGCACCGCGACGCGGCGGCCCGCGAGCCTCTCGCCCGGCTCGCCGGCACCGACGCCGACGCGGCCGTGCGGCGGATGGCGGCGACGGCGCTCGGCCGCATCGGCGCGGCCGCGGCGGTGCCCGCGCTGCTCGCCGCGTTGGGCACCGGAGGTGACCGCTTCCTGGAGCACTCGCGGATCCACGCGCTCATCGAGATCGCCGCGCCGCAAGAGACCGCGGCCGGCCTGCGGGATGCCGATCCGGCGGTGCAACGAGCCGCGCTCGTGGCGCTCGATCAGATGGACGTCAAGCCGGTGGACGCGGCCCGCTTCCACGCCGCCCCGCCGGGCGCTCCCCGCGTCCTGACCCGCGAGATGGTCGTGCCGTTCCTCACGCACGCCGATCCCGCCCTGCAGCGGGCGGCCTTCGGCATCGTCACCGCGCGGCCCGAGTGGGCCGATGCCGTGGTGGCGATCGTGCGGGATTGGCTCGCCACGCCGGAGCTCAGCGACACCAGCCGGCAGCTGCTGCAGTCGGCGCTGATCGCCTTTCTGCCGAACCCGGCGGTCCAGGAGGTGGTGGCCGCGGCACTCGAGGCGGACACGACCGCCCGCGGCCAGCAGCTGCTGGTTCTGGAGACGATCGCGCAGGCTCCACCGCAGCGGCGATCGCCGGCGCTCGTGTCCGGCATCCGGCGCTGCCTGGAGGGGGGCGACGCCGCGCTGACGGAGCAGGCGATCGTCACGGTGCGGGCGCTGAACGCGGAAGATTTCGACGCCGCGCTGCTCGGCCTGGGAGAAGACCCGCGCCAGCCCGACGCCATCCGTGTGGCCGCCCTGGCGGCCGCCCTGCCGCGGTGCGTCTCGATCTCCGAGACCTCGTTCGCCTACCTTCTTGGTCGGCTGGCGGTGGAGACACCAGCCGTCGAACGGCTGGCCGCCGCCACCGCCCTGGGCGGCGCTCGGCTCGCCGACCCGCAGCTCGAGCGGCTCGCGGCCGCATTGAGCACGGCGGGCGTGATGGAGGCCCCGCGGCTGCTGCCGGCCTTCGGACGGTGCGGCGTCGCGGCCGTCGGCGCCGGCCTCGTCGCGGCCTTGAAGCAATCGCCGGCGATCGACAACATCCCCGCCGATGTCCTACAGCGTGCCCTCGCCGGCTTTCCGGACTCCGTCCGCGAGTCGGCCGCCCCGCTCTTCGCCCGGCTGGCGGCGGCCGTCGAGCGGCAGAAGGCCCGGCTCGCGGAGCTCGAGGGGGTGCTGACGGGCGGCGACGCCTACCGCGGCCACGGTGTCTTCTTCGGCAACCGCGCGGGCTGCTCCAATTGCCACTCGGTGGGCAGCGACGGTGGCCGGGTCGGCCCGAGCCTCGGCAAGATCGGCACGATCCGCGGAGCCCGCGATCTTCTGGAGGCGATCGTCTGGCCGAGCGCCAGCATCGTCCGCGGCTACGAGCCCTGGACCGTCGTCACGACCGACGGCCGCGCGATCAACGGCATGCTCGGTCGCAACACCGCCGACGCGATCTACGTGATCACGCCCGACCGTGCCGAGGTGCGGATCGCCCGGTCCGACATCGAGGAACTCGTGCCGGGCCACGTGTCGATCATGCCGCAGGGGCTCGACGCCCAGCTCACCCCTGGCGAACTCGCCGACTTGATCGCTTACCTCCTGTCGCTGAAGTAGCGGCCGCCGGCGGCTCCGCGACGCCGCGATCAGAAGGGCATCAGCTTCCGCAGCTCTTCGTCTGTCGGCTTGCGGCCGTACTCGCAGATCTCGAACACCTCCGCGAAGCGGGTCGCCTTGCCGCGGTCGTCGCCGTACCACTTCACCAGCGCGGCGCGGTGCCGATTGGCCTCGTCTCCCTGCCGCCGCTCCCACTTGGCCCGCAGCCAGGCCTTGCGGGCGGCCACGTCCGCCTCGGGAGGCAGCTCCCGCATCCGCGTCTCGCTGCCCGCCACGCCCCCCTCGTAGGTCTGCGAGGCCATCTCGTGCACCGCGTCCACCTTCGTGTCGAACACCTCGTCGAGCGCGATCGCCACGTCGGCCTGGAACGGGTAGGGCTTCTGGAAATTGTCGCTCGTGAACAGGAACAGGGGATTCTTCTCGAGGGCCGGCGTGTCGGGGCAGAAGAAGGGCACCGTGACCATGAAGGCCGCGTCCTGCACGAGCATGCCCACGTAGCGATGGTCGGGATGGTAGTCCCAGGGACGGTGCGAGATCACGATGTCGGCCTGCCACTCGCGGATCAGCCGGGTGATCTTCTTGCGGTTCTCGAGCGTCGGCTCGAACTCGCCGTCGTGGATGTCGAGCACCTCCGACGTCGTGCCCATCACCTTCGAGGCCGCGGCGCACTCGGCCTTCCGCCGCAGCGCCAGCGGGCCGCCGGCCATCTTCCAGTGCCCGATGTCGCCGTTGGTCATCGACACCATCTTCACAGCGTGCCCCTGCCGGGCCCACTTGATGGCCGCCCCGCCGGCGCGGAACTCCGCGTCGTCGGGATGGGCGCCGATGACGATGATCCGCAGCGGCCGCTCCGCCTCGGCGGCCCGACCCGCCCCCCAGGCCGTCAGCCCGATCGCCGCCCCGCACCACGCCAGCCCGCAGAATCGTCGCCTGTTCACGATCTCTCTCCCGATGGCACGAGGGACCGTCGCTTCCTCTCGGACGCTCCCTGCCGAAGCCCGCAGATCATACCAGCCCGCGCGGCGGCCGGCACGGCGGTCACCCCCGCCGCTCCAGGTGCCGCCGCGTCACCCAGGCCCGGTAGCCGAACATGAGCCACAGGTTGGGCCGGGAGAACAGCACCCGCGTCACGAGCCCCCACGGGCCGGGCTTGTGCTCGTATTCGATGTGCTCGCGGATCTCCGTGCTTCCGGGCGTCAGCGGCACGAAGCTGTGGGTGTGCTCCCACTTGGCGGCCGGGCCCTCCGCCTGCACATCGGTGAAGCCCCGGTCCGAGACGCCGCGGTGCACGGCCTTCCAGCGGAGCGGCAGCGGGCCCACCCAGAGCGTGAACGTCGACACCGACCCCTCGCCGAGCGGCTCGATCGCGTGCAAGCGGACGATCGTGGGCGGCGGCGTGAGGATCTTCAGGGCCGATGTATCGCGATGGAACGCCGCCACGGCGGCGAGCGGAGCGGCGACGGTGAAGCGGTAGTCGAAGACCGGCATGCGGCTCTCGTCGCGGCCGTGCGGGCCGCCTCGGGATGCGATCAGGGAACGGGCGGCTCCGCGTGCCGGCCGCCGATCGGCCGGAGCTCGATGTTCCTGAAGAACACCTCCGCGCACTCGCTCTGCAGGAGGATCCTGCCCGACCGCGGCGCGGCGTCGAAGCCCTCGTTGACGACCTGGTCGTTGAGGATCACCCGCACGAGCGGACCCTGGCAGATCACCTCCATCGTGTTCCACTCGCCGACCGGCTTTTCCAAGTCCCGCGGGCCGCGGAAGCCGAGCGCGTCTTTCCAGTTCGGGTCGCGGTAGGACGGGTTCACGTGCTTGCGATTCTTGCGGCCGAAGACGTCGCGGCCGCCCCCTTTCTCCCAGACCACGTCGCCGTTCTGCTCCCGCCGCACCTCGCAGGTGAGCGACACGTCGAAGGGCGTCGGCTCCATCCCCTTCGTCATCACCATGATGAACTCGCCCGTCGCGCCCTCGATGATGTTGGCCTCGATAGACGACATCCACGCCCCGGTGAAGCCGTCGGGCCCGACCGCATGGACGAGCAGCCCCGAGTCACGGGCGTTGGCGGTCCGCGGGGCCCAGGTGCGTTCGCCCCACTTGAAATCGAAGACGAGGTGGTAGTCGTGGTAGCTCCTCCGCGTGGCGATGTAGCCCAGTTCCTCGCCGCTCACGCGAAGCACCCCGTCGCGGACCTGGAACACCCCCTTGGGGTCGGCGTATTTGCTCGCCCCAAGCCAGGTGTACCAATCGTCGAGGTGACTCCCGTCGAAGAGCACGATCTTGCCGTCGCGCGGGCTGATGCTGGCCTCGTCGGCCGGCGTCGCGGTGGGCGCGACGGCCGGCGCGGCGGCTCCCGGCGGCGCCGCCCCTGCCGGCGACGTCGTGCGGGCCGCGAGCAGGGCGACCGCGACGCAGGCGAAGCCGAGTCGATTCGTGATCATGAAAGAACCCCGGGAGGAACGCGGATCGCCGCTGGAGACGTGCATGCCTGCGGACCCTTCGCTACTATAGCGGCATTCGGGCGGGCGCCACGGCCCGGCAACGCAATCCACCCCGTCAATCCCCGAGACCATCCCCGGAGTCGAGTCATGATGGCGAGGTTCCTCCGTGCAGGGTTGCTGCTCACGGCCATCTGCCCCGCCGCCGGCCTGCGGGCCGACGAGTCTCGGCCGCCCGCGGGCGTGGAGCGGCCGCTCGCCGAACCTGGCCTGGCCGGCTTCACGAAGTGGCTGAAGAAGACGGGCCACGACGACCCTCAAGGCGTCTTCCGGCTGGAGGACGGCGTGCTGCGGTGCGGTGACGAGGACATGGGCTACGTGGCCACGAAGCAGGCCTACCGCGATTACCAGCTTTCCGTCGAGTACCGCTGGGGCCGGAAGCGGCCCGAGCCCAAGAGCGTGCGCAACACGGGCGTGCTACTCAACGGCACCGGCCCGGACGGCTCGGCCAAGGGCGTGTGGATGACCAGCATCGAGTGCCAACTGGCGCAGGGTTGCGAGGGAGACCTGATCGTGATCCCCGGCACCCAGGCCGACGGGAGCCGCTTTCCGGCCACGACCACGAGCCTCACCCGAGTTGCCGATGACAAGAACACCCGCTGGGATCCGCGCGGCCAGCCGGTCACCTACTCCGGCAAGCAGTTCTGGTCGTCGCGGCACGAGCCGTTCTTCAAGGAGGACTACGATGCCCGCGGCAAGGACGACGTCGCCAGCCCGGTCGGCGAGTGGACGAAGGTCGAATGCCGCTGCGCGGGCGGCCGGATCACGGTGATGATCAACGGTCACACCGTGAACGAGTGCTACGACACCGTGCCGGCCTCCGGCAAGATCCTTCTCCAGGCCGAAGGCGACGAGGTCTTCTTCCGCAACCTGGAAATCCGGCCGCTGCCCGCCGACTGACGCCTCACCCACCCACAGGATCCAGCCATGAATCCCGCCCCCCGGCCCAATCGCCGCGGTTTCCTCGGCACCACCGCCTGCGCGGCGGGCGCCGCCGCCATTCCCGCAGTCTTCGCGCCGGCCGTGCATGCGGCGGGCAGCGATCGCATCAAGGTCGGCCTCGTGGGCTGCGGGGGCCGGGGAGCCGGCGCGGCATCGCAGGCGCTCTCCACGAAGGGCGAAGTGACGCTCACGGCCGTCGGCGACGTGTTCCAGGATCGCATGAACCAGTGCCTGCGGAGCCTCCAGGCGATGGACACCGTCGCCGCCAAGGTGGACGTACCGGCGGATCGTCGGTTCGTCGGTTGGGACGCCTACCGCGGCGTCATCGACAGCGGCGTGGACGTGGTCCTGCTGGCCACCCCGCCCCATTTTCGCCCCCTCCACATCGAGGCCGCGGTGGCGGCCGGCAAGCACGTGTTCGCCGAGAAGCCCTGCGCGGTCGACGCCCCGGGAGTGCACCGCGTGCTCGCGGCCTGCCAGCAGGCGAAGGCCAAGGGGTTGTCGGTCGTTTCGGGCCTCACGCTCCGCTACTTCGATTCCTTGCGGGAGGGGGTCAAGCGGATCCACGATGGCGCTATCGGCACGGTGCGGACGCTGCTGGCCAACGACTACCGGGGGCCGCTCTGGTCGCTGCCGCGGAAGCCGGATTGGAGCGACATGGAGTGGCAACTGCGGAACTGGCCCTACTTCACCTGGCTGTCTGGCGACTTCAACGTCGAGCAGCACGTGCACAATCTCGACCTCTGCATCTGGGTGTTGGGCGATCGGTATCCGGTGAAAGCGATCGGGACCGGCGGCCAGCAGGTCCGCAAGGCCCCGGGCAACATCTACGACCATCACAGCGTGGTCTACGAGTTCGAGGACGGTGCCCGACTGGTGAGCAACTGCCGGCAGATTCCCGGCTGCAAGCAGGACGTCGGCGTGGAGGTGCTCGGATCCACCGGCACGGCCCATCTCGTCGATAACAAGGGCGGCGTTTGGATCAAAGGGCCGCAAGCCTGGGAGTTCGACCGGGAACCCGGCAACGGTTACCAGGTCGAGCACGACGAACTGTTCGCGAGCATCCGCGCCGGCCGGCCGATCAACAACGGCGAGGGTCTGGCCAAGAGCACGCTCCTGGCGATCATGGGGCGGATGGCCACCTACACCGGCCAGGAGATCACCTGGGACATGGCGTGGAACTCCAAGGAAGACCTCACCCCGCCGTCCTACGAGTTCGGCCCCCTGCCGATGCCGCCGGTCGCGGTGCCCGGCGTGACGAAGTATTCCTGATCCCGTTCACCTGTAGGCCGGAGACCGTCCATGGAACCCCTCGTGCCGCCACCCGCCTCCCGGCGCGGCTTCCTCGGCACCGCCGTGGCGGCCATGGCCGCCACGCGGCTGTCGGCCGCCGCCGACGCACCCGCCACGCCGGCTCCGTCCCGCGGCAAGCCCACCGTCTTCCAGCACGCCTGCATGACGCTCGTCTACTCGGCCTTCCCCCTGGAGCGGGCGCTCACCGGCATCGCCTCCGCGGGCTACCGCTTCGTGGCCTGGGGCACGCGGCACAAGGAGGCCGCGGGCGACCCCGTGCCGATGATGCCGGAGGACGCGCCGGCCGAGCGGGCCAAGGCCCTGGGCGCGCGGTGCCGTGACCTCGGCCTCGAGCCGGTGATGATGTTTTCCGCCATCTATCCCGAGAAGCCGAAGGCCGTGGAGGTGCTCACGCAGCGGATCAAGCAGGCGTCGGCCGCCGGCATCGGCCAGGTGCTGACCTTCGGCCACACAGAGGGGGGCGACCGCAAGCTGTGGATCGAGCGTTTCAAGCAGCTCGGCCCGGTGGCCCGTGACCATGGCGTGACGATCGTGGTCAAGCAGCACGGCGGCTCGACGGGCACGGGCGAGGCCCTGTCGGCGATCGTCAAGGAGGTGGCCGACCCCAACGTGTGGGTCAACTACGACGCCGGCAACGTGATGGACTACCTGAATCTCGACCCGATCCCCGACGTCGTGAAGACGGCCCCCGAGATCCGCAGTTTCTGCATCAAGGACCATCGCAACTGGCCGCAGGACCAGGATTGCGGCCCGGGCTTCGGCGCGATCGACCACTACCGGCTCTTCGAGCCGGTGGCGTTCACGGGCCTGACGATGCCGCTGGCCTACGAGAACATCTTCCCTGCCTCCCTCCCCCGCCCCGCGGCGGCCGAGGGCGTCGACACCCTGGCGAGGCGGGCCCGCGAATACTGCGAGGCCGTGATCGCCGGCCTGCAGTCCGCCCTGGCGCCGAAGCCGTAAAGCCTCGATTCGGGCGCTGGGGTCGTGCTCGAGCGTGAGCCGTCTCGGCGTCAGCCGACGCTCACCGGCTTGCCACCGGCGGCGGCGCTCTTGTCGGCGGCGAACACCGCGTCGAACGTTCGCTTCGCCTCGCGGAGGCTCGTCAGCGGCATGTCCTGCCCCTTGTCGAGGGCGTCGAAGAACGCCTGGAACTGTGCCTGATAGGGGTGGTCGGAGACGTCGCCGGAGTCCACGAGCTTCATCGCCAGCTCGCTCCAGCGGTGGCGATCGGTGTGCAGCTTCTGGGAGTGGAAGCGGTTGTCGAGCAGGCTGCCCTCGCTGCCCACGAGGTGGGTGTGAAAATAGTAGGGCTGCAGGCAGTCCACGATCGCGGCCGTCTTGCCCACGGCGCCGTTGGCGAAGTGCACGATCGTCACGCTCGAGGTGTGGTACTCGTAGGGGGCGAAGATTCCGCTCTGCGACTTCGTGCTCATCGCCGACACGGTCTTCACCTCGCTGCCCATCACCAAGAGCAGGGCGTCGAGGGCGTGGCAGCCGGCCGTCAGCAGGGCGCTGCCGCCGTCCTTCTTCCCGGTGTTCCAACGGAACTGCCCGTACCACGGGCCGATGCCGTGGTAGTAGTCGACCTCGCCGTAGTGCAGGTGGCCGAGCAGGCCCTCGTCGATCAACGCCTTGGTGGCGAGAAACTGCGACGAGAAGCGGGCCTCGAAGCAGACGCAGCCCTTCACGCCCGCCCGGGAGGCGGCGGCCAGGATGTCGGCCACCTCGTCGGGCGTGTTCGCCATCGGCTTCTCGAGGATGAAGTTCTTGCCCGCCTGGGCGGCGGCCACGGCGTGGTCGCGATGCTTGCTGGGCAGGCCCGTCACGTCCACGACGTCCACCGTCGGGTCGGCGAGCATGGCGTCGAGATCCTGGTAGACGCGGATCGGCGAACCGTACTTGGCCGTCAGTTCGGCCGAGTCGAGGGGCCGCGTCGAGCAAACGGCCGTCACCCGTCCCTGGCGGGTGGCGTTGATGGCGGCGATATGGGCGGTGGCGGCCCAACCGTAGCCGACGAGACCGACGTTGTACGTGGACATGGGCTGGCTCCCGTGGGGCGATCGATGCCGGGCCCGACATTATGCCCGCGGCGTTGCCTGCGCCCATCCGTGCGCCGCCACGGCCGTGCCGCGGCCCGCGGCGCCGGTCGTGACCCACCCCACGCCTGTATGATGAGCGGCTCCGCAGCGGGCACGCTGCGGCCCGTCACGCCAGGAATCAGCCATGACCTTCGCCTACGCCGACGTGGCCAAGATGATCGACCACGCCCTGCTCGCCCCCACGCTCACCGTCGCCGACCTCGAGGCCGGCTGCCGGCTGGCGGTCGCCTTCGACGTGGCCAGCGTGTGCATCATGCCCTATTACGTGGCCCGCTGCGGGGAGTTGCTCGCGGGCAGCACGGTGCTACCGAGCACGACGATCGGCTTTCCCCACGGCGGGCACGCCACGGCCACGAAGGCCGCCGAGGCCGCGCAGGCCGTGGCCGACGGCTGCCAGGAACTCGACATGGTGGTCAACGTCTCGCAGGTGCTCAGCGGCGACTGGGACTACGTGGCCGCCGACATCCGCGCCGTGATCGACGTGGCCCACGCCGCCGGCCGAAAGGTGAAGGTGATCTTCGAGAACGCCTATCTGCAGGACGCCCACAAGATCCGTCTCTGCGAGATCTGCAGCGACCTGAATGCCGACTGGGTGAAGACGTCCACCGGCTTCGCGCCGAGCGGCGCCACCCACGCCGACCTACGGCTGATGCGGGAGCACGCGGCGCCGCACGTGCAGGTGAAGGCCGCCGGCGGCGTGCGGACGCTCGACGAGCTGCTGGCGGTGCGGGCCCTGGGCGCGACGCGGTGCGGGTCGAGCCGCACCCGGGAAATGCTCGACGAGGCCCGCCACAGGCTCGGCCTGCCGCCGGTCGCGGTGGCCGCGGGGCCGGTCGGCCCCGCGGGCTACTGACCGATCGTCAGCCCGCGGCGGCCCGGGCCGCCTCCGCGGCGATGATCTGATAGCCCTCGGCGACGGCGTCGGCCGGACCGGACACGTTGAGCCGCAGGCACTGCCGGCGGTGCGGCCAGTCGTCCTCCAGGCCGTAGAAGAAATGCTCGCCGGGCACCGTGAGCACCTGCCGCGCCTTGAGCCGCTCGTAGAGCTCGAGCGTGGGGATGCGGAGGCCGGGCAGCCACAGCCAGTGGAAGAAGGCGCCCTCCTGCGCGTGCAGGGCCCAATCCACGCCCGCCGCATCGAGGCTCTCCCGCGCCGCGTCCGTGGCCGCCCGCGCGCGCGCCGCGTAGAAGGGCTGCAGGTGCTCGCGTCCGATCCGCAGGATGCTGCCGTCCTCCACCCAGGGCAGCACGACCTGCTGGCCGATCGTGCCGTTGGCCAGCCCCACGATCGCGGTCATGCCGGCCACGGCCGCCGCGATCGGCTCCGGGGCCACCACGATTGCCGTCCGCGTCCCGGGCAGCCCCAGTTTCGAGAGGCTCATGGTGAGGATCACGTGCTCGGCCCAGAACGGCCGCGCCGGCACGAAGAGGATGTCGGGGAACGGCGCCCCGTAGGCGTTGTCCACGATCAGGGGCACGCCGTGGTCGGCGGCCAGCCCGGCGAGCCGCTCCACCTCCGCGTCGGTGAGCACGTTGCCTGAGGGGTTCGTGGGCCGCGAGACCGCCAGCGCGCCCACGTCGTGCCCCGCGAGGGCCTGCTCCACCGCCGCGAAGTCGATGCGATACTTGAAGCAGTGCGGGTCGCCGCCGTGGCCGCGCTCCAGCTTCGGGCGGCAGGCCACGAAAGGATCCGTCCCCAGCCCCTGGTCGGCATAGCCGACGTACTCCGGGCACAGCGGCAGGAGGATCTTCCGCCGGCGGCCGTCGGCGCACTCGCCACCGAGGAGATTGAAGAGGAAGAAGAACGCCGCCTGGCCGCCGCTGGTGATGGCCAGGTTGTCGGGCCCCACGTCCCAGCCGTATTCGCGCCGCAGCAGCCCGGCGAGTGCGGCCAGGAACCGCGGATTGCCGCGCGGCGGGTCGTAGTTGACCATCATCCGATCGAAGGCCGGCCCGGCCGCGAGCAGTTCCTCCATGCGGCGGCGGACGAGCGTCTGCACCGCGGGCACGGCCGCAGGATTGCCGCCGCCGAGCATCCTCATCCCGGGGTCGTCGGCCAGGGCCCGTCCCATGTCGGCCATCAGCGGCAGGATGCCGCCGCCGCCCGCGAGGCGGCCGCCGACGATCGAGAACGAAAACGCGGGGCGGGGGGAAGGCATGGGTGCGGGCGACGGGAGGCCGGGCGGGAGGATGACACGTCGCCGCGCCGCCGCTAGCATACTCCGGGATCCGGCCGCCGCCCGTCGGCGGCGCCGCCCCGCCGAGGAGCGACTTTCGTGCCCAGCCATCCGCCGTCCCCCGCTCCACGGCCCGCCGCCCTGGCGATCTTCGCCCACCCGGACGACATCGAGTATTTCGCCGCCGGCACCCTGCTCCTGCTGCGCGGGCTCGGCTGGGACACGCACTACCTCAACGTCTCCAACGGCGACAAGGGGAGCACCGTGCACGGCCGCGCCGATTTGGCCCGCATCCGGGCGGAGGAGTCGCGGCGGGCCGCCGCGATCCTCGGTGCCGTCCATCACGAGAGCCTGGCCACCGACATGCTCCTGTTCTACGAGGAGCCGCTGCTGCGCCGCATCGCCGCCGTGGTCCGCCGGGCCCAGCCGCGGATCGTGCTCACGCACGCGCCGCAGGACTACATGGAGGACCACATGAACGTCTCGCGGCTGGCGGTCACCGCCGCCTTCGTCCGCGGGATGCCGAACTTCGACACCGACCCCGCCGCGCCCTGCTACGAGGACGACGTCGTCGTCTACCACGCCATGCCGCACGGTCTCCGCGATCCGCTCCGCCGGGCGGTCGAGCCCGACCTGTTCGTGGACACGTCGTCCGTCCTGGAGACGCAGCGGCGGGCGCTGGCGGCCCACGCCAGCCAGCAGGCGTGGCTCGACGCCTCCCAGGGGGCCGCCGACTTCGTGGACGTGCTCGGCGACATGAGCCGGGCCGTGGGGAGGATGTCGGGCTGCTTCGCGCACGCCGAGGGCTGGCGGCGGCACCTGCACCTGGGCTACTCGGGCCGAGACGACGACGATCCGCTGGCCGCGGCCCTCGGCGACCGCTGCCGGGCGAACCCCCGGGCCGAGTCGATCGACTCCCCCCGTTCGTGAAGGGCCATGCCGTGACGGTCAACCGCGTCGCTGTGTTCCTCGTCCTGCTCGGCATCCCGACCGCTTCCGCCGCGGAGCTGGCCACGGGGCTCGCCGTCGACGTGCCGCCCGGCGAGTCGCGGCCCGTCGACTTGCAGGGGCTCTTCGCTCCGCCGGTGGCCCTGGTCGACGAGGGTGGGCGAGCGATCGTCACCCGCCGCGCTGCCGGCCACCCCGCCGTGGCCGACTGGGACGGCGACGGCGACGGCGACGTCCTGCTCGGTTGCCACGAGTCGATGAACACGGCCGATGCGGGCATTCTCGTGCTCCTCAACGTCGGCTCCGCCGCCACACCGCGGTTCGCCTGGCCGACGACCGAGCGGGTGGTCGTGACGGCCGTGGACGACGCCTGGCCGCGGCTGCCCGCGTTGACGTTGGGGCGCGACGACGCCACGGAGTCTTGCTCGCTGCTCGGCGGTTCGTGCGGCTGCAAGTCGGGAGGGGCCTTCGAGGTCACCCCCTGGGACTGGAACGGCGACGGCCGGACCGACCTGATCGTCGACACGTTCTGGAAGCCGCATGGCGTGCGGGTGTTCATCGGTGGCGAGGCCGACGGGCGCAGGACGTTCACGCCGGGCCCGGTGCTCTGGCCGATCAAGGATCACGGCAAGGGTTCGGGGGCGGGCGACTGGAACAACGACGGCATTGCCGACTACGCGCACCCGGTCAACCGTCACGAATGGACGGTGCACCTCGGCCGGCGGGGCCCCGACGGAGGCGTCGCCCTCGACGGCGAGAAACTGCGGTCGGCCGACTTCGCGATCGTGGGCCACGAGGATTATCGAGCAGCCGGCACTGGAACGAACTGGTTCGCCGCCACCCCATGCGCCTGGAACTTCTCCGGCCGCCACGGCCGCGACTCCACGGTCACGGAGATCGTGGCCGTGATGCACCACCCCGATTACGATGCGACCGCCGACTACGCCGCCAGGAAGTGTGACGTCAACCTCTATTGGCTCGACCGCGCAGCCCAGACCTGCACCCGCCGGGCGACGCTCGCCGTGACCGCAGCCGCCGCCACGCGGTTGGGCATGGGCGACCTCGACGGCGACGGCGTTATGGATCTGCTCTTCACGGGAGGCACGTTCAACAAGGACGGTGCCGGCACGAAGATCTGGTGGCTCCGTGGCCTGCGACGGCCCGAGGGCCCGGGTGGGACCGCCGGCACCGATTGACCGCCGGCCGTCTCCCGACCAGACTGCGAGTCCGATTCTTCCCGCTCCCGACCGCACGGAACGCGTCCCATGCAACTCGCCACCGCCGACTGGATCGTCATCGCCGTCTATTTCGTGGCCGTGGCCGCCATCGGCATCGTCGCCGGCATGCGGGTCAAGGACAGCAGCCACTACTTCCTCGGCGGCCGGGGGTTCGGCCGCTGGCTGATGATCGGCCAGAGTTTCGGCGTGGGCACGCACGCCGAGATGCCCGTGTCGCTGGCGGGCGCCGTCTACCAGCTGGGCATCTCCGGTATCTGGTTCCAGTGGAAGAACCTGTTCGCGACGCCGTTCTACTGGCTGTTCGCCCCGCTCCTGCGCCGCGTGCGTCGCACCACCGCCGCGGAGATGACCGAGGATCGTTACGGCCGCTGGATGGGCGGCCTGTACATCGTCTTTGCGCTCATCTTCTTCACGATCGGCTCGGCGGCGATGCTCAAGGGGGGCGCGAAGGTGATCGCCGAGGCCTCGGGCGGCAGCGTCGGCCCGAACCTGACGATCGTCGGCATGACGGTCGCCTTCATCGCCTACAGTTTCATCGGCGGCCTCGTGGCCTCGGCCTGGACCGACTTCTTCCAGGGCTTCCTCATCCTCGCCCTATCGTTCATGCTCATCCCGCTGGGCTGGGAACACGTGGGCGGCCTGTCCGGGATGCGCGAGTCGCTTGGCCCCCAGATGTTCTCGCTGGCCACACCCGAGGGCCTGACGCCCTGGTACATCTTCATGCTCACCCTCAACGGCCTCGTCGGCATCCTCGCGCAGCCGCACCAGATCGCGGCCGTCGGCTCCGGTCGCGACGAGCGGGCCTGCCGCGAAGGCTTCTACTGGGGCAACTACGTGAAGCGGGTGTGCACCGTGGGCTGGGCGCTGGTCGGCCTCATGGTGGCCGCGATGCTCGTCCGCGGCACGTTCGGCGCCGAAAAGCTGGACGACCCGGAGCAGGCCTTCGGTTTCGCCTGCCGCCACCTGCTCTTCCCCGGGGCGCTCGGGCTGCTCATCGCCTGCGTGCTGGCGGCCAACATGTCCACCGCGTCGGCCTTCATGGTCTCGAGCGGCGCGCTGTTCACCGAGGGGCTCTACCGGCGGCACCTCGCCCCCGGCCGGCCCGATTCCCATTACCTGCTCGTCGGCCGGCTGAGCGGCTTCCTGATCGCCATGGCCGGCGTATTCTACGCCCTGTTCCTCGTCGACAAGGTGCTGCACGCCTTCCTGCTCGTGGAGACGATGGCCACCTTCATGGGCGTTAGCTTCCTGGGCGGCATCATCTGGCGGCGGGCCAACCGCTGGGGCGCCCTGGCGAGCATCGTGGCGGCGTTCGCCGCCAACTTCATCGGCTATGCCCTGCGGGGCGAGCGGTTCGACCACTGGGATCCGGACGTGTTCTGCGTCTCCCTGGTCACGGGCGTCGTCACGCTCGTCGTGGTCAGCCTGCTGACGCCGCCGGAGCCGGAGGAGGCGACGGCCGACTTTTTTGGTCGGCTCGACACGCCCTCCAGCCTGCCGGGCCGCGAGGGCGACCCCTTCAACGGCGGTGACCGGCGGGCCATCGCCCGCGAGGCCGCCGCCTCCGGCCAGCAGTCGATCATCGTCAACCTGCTCGCTCCCGAAAAAGCGATGCACGGCGCCGGCCTCGGCGCCTACCGCGAGGACCTGGGCGGCTTCCTGATCGGCTGGGTCTGGGTGCTCGCCCTGCTCGCCGCCTTCTGGGCCATGTTTCGCTTCATCGGCTGAGGCGCTCCCGGCTTCAGCATGCGAGGGGCCCCGGAAGCTCTCCGCCCCCGGGCGGGCGCTCGTGCCTCGCCAACGTGCGAGATTCAGGCACACGGGGCCTGGCCGGAAGAATCGACGCCCAAAACGCCGAAAACCACTATACTTACATGGCAGTTTTCGGCGTCCTACCTGATCAGCTCCGGGTCGCGACGGCCCGCGGGGCAGGAGGCTTCGGATGATGTGCTCGATCCGCGGAGCCCGGCCCCGGCAGCTTTCGGGTCTCGGGACGGCGGCGGTGCTCCTCGCTGGATTCGCCGCACCGGCCTTCGCCAAGCCGGAGGCGGAGCCCTTCTCGGCCGCGGTCGCGCCGCTCGTCAAGCAGTACTGCATCGACTGCCACGGCGGCGAGAAGCCCGAGGCCGGCTTCTCGCTCGCCGGCCTGAAGGGCGACCTCTCGAAGCCCGAGGAACTGAAGGCCTGGCAGTCGGCGCTCGACCGCATCGAGAGCCACGAGATGCCGCCGGAGGACGCCGAGCAGCCGAGCGAGACCGAGCGGCAGCGGGCCGGCCGCTGGCTCACCGCGGCCCTCTCCGCCGCTGGCGTCACGCTCGACGAGGGCAAGTGGCTGGCGCCGGCAAAGGGCAACTACGTCGATCACAAGGCGCTGTTCTCCGCCGCGAAGCCGACGGATCCGACCGGCACGCCGGCCCGCCTCTGGCGGCTTCAGGGGCCGGCCTACGAGCAATACGTCGACTGGTTGATCAAGCATTTCAAACTCGAACTGCGGAACTACGGCGAGTTCAAGCTCACGGCGCCGTGGAACTTCACCCCCCAGCGCGACTTCGCCGACTATTCGTCGGCCCACCGCGTGGGCGAGGCGGAGATGGAGTTTCTGATGCGGAACGCCACGACCCTCGCCGACGCGCTGGTCAAGCGGCATTCGGGGGCCGAGCCGAGAGGGACTGCGATCAAGGAACTCCACACTCTCTGCAAGGCCGCCGCCGCGACGCCGGAGCAGGCCGCGGCCGCGGTGGCCCCCACGTTCCAGGCGCTCTTCGGCCGGCAGCCGACGGCGGACGAATCCAAGGCCTACGGCGCGTTCCTGCGGAAGGCGGCGACCGAGCTCGGCGGTCCCGAGGCGGCGAAGCAATTCCTGGTTCTCCTCCTCTGCCAGCCCGAGATGCTCTACCGCATCGAGGTGCCCGACCACGGCCGCCCCCGGGACATGATCGCCCCCGCGGCGCTGGCCCGGTCGATCGCCTTCACGCTCACGGACGTTTCGCCCGACCGGCCGCTCGTCGAGGCGGCCGCCGCCGGGAAGCTCGCCACCGCCGCCGGCGTCGCCGCCGAGGTGCGCCGGATCCTCGACGACCCGCAGACGCCCAAGCCGCGGATCCTGCGGTTCTTCCAGGAGTACTTCGGGTATCCGCAGGCGCCGGGCGTATTCAAGGACGAGGCGACGCTCAAGAGCAACGGTTTCCGCGAACGTGGGTACGACGCCAACTACTTCGTCAGCGACGCCGACAAGCTCGTGCAGGCGGTGCTGGCCGACGACAAGGAGGTGCTCCGCACGCTGCTGACCACCGCCAAGAGCCACGTGATGACCGTGGCACCGGATCGGCAGGCCCACACCAAGAAGGACGAGTACCGCCGGAACAAGAAGAACTTCGAGGCGGACGAGCAGGCCGCGATCGCGGTCTACGAGGTGCCGATCAAGGAGCGGGCCGACTGGGATCCGAACCGGATCTACGACCTGCCGCCCGAGCACCGCCTCGGCCTGCTCACGCACCCGGCCTGGCTCGTGGCCCAGTCGGGCAACTTCGACAACCACGCCATCCACCGCGGCCGCTGGGTCCGCGAGAAGCTCCTCGGTGGCCGGGTTCCCGACGTGCCGATCACCGTCAACGCCATGCTCCCCGACGAGCCCCACCGCTCGCTCCGCGACCGCATGCAGGCCACCCGCGAGGC
>JBIPLS010000014.1:0-29814 GCA_044368305.1 Pirellulales bacterium | reverse complement strand
GGCCTCTTCGGCTACGACCCGCTGGAGTTCAAGATCGGCCGCGGGGCGCTGGAGGCCACCGGCATCGGCTTCGAGCTCGGGCCGAACGACGTCGCCGCCCGCGGCAACTTCTGCACGCTCGACGCCGCCGGGAAGATCGCCGACCGCCGCGCCGGCCGGATTCCCTCGGAGGAGAGCTTCGCGGTCGTGGAGAAGCTCCAGGCGGTCAAGATCCCCGGTGTGGAGACGTTCGTGAAGCCGGTGAAGGAGCACCGCTTCGTGGTCGTGTTCCGCGGGCAGGGACTGGACGGCCGCGTGGCCGACACCGACCCCCAGGCCGTGGGCGTCGCCCCGCTCGACCCGCAGCCGGCCCATGCCGCCGCGGCCCAGACCGCCGCGGTCGCGAAGGAGTTCGTGAAGCAGGCCCGGACGATCCTCGCGAGCGAGCCGAAGGCCAACGGGCTCGTGCTCCGCGGCTTCGCCGCCAAGCCGGCCCTGCCCACCTACGAGGAACTCTACGGCCTCAAGGCCGCGGCGATCGCCGTCTACCCGATGTACAAGGGCCTCGCGCGGCTCGCGGGCATGACGCTCGTCGGCAAGCCGCAGTCGCTCGCCGAGCAGATCGCGGAGTTGGAGAAGGCGTGGAACGACTACGATTTCTTCTTTCTGCACTTCAAGTACACCGACTCGACCGGCGAGGACGGCGCCTTCGAGCAGAAGGTGAAGCGGATCGAGGAACTCGACGCCGCCCTGCCGAAGATCGAGGCCCTGCGGCCCGACGTGCTGATCGTCACCGGCGACCACTCGACGCCGAGCAGGCTCAAGAGCCACTCCTGGCACCCGGTGCCGACGCTCCTGGTCGCCGACACCTGCCGCCCCGACGGGCTCGCGAAGTTCTCCGAGCGCGACTGCCTCCGCGGCGGCTTCGGGATCTTCCCCGCCAAGCACCTCATGCTGCTCGCGATGGCCCACGCCCAGCGGTTCGGCAAGTACGGGGCGTAGCGGCAGCCGCGCGGATTTTGAAGTACAGTCGAAGAACCCCGCGCGACCGAACAAGCCATGCCCCGCCCGACCGACGAAGACCTGTTCCAGAGCTCGACGATGACCTTCGGCGAGCACCTGGAGGAGCTGCGGACCTGCCTGATCCGCGCGGCCGCCGGGCTAGCCGTCGCGGTGCTGCTGGGCTTTTTCGTCGCCCGTCCCGTCGTGCATCTCATCGAGGATCCGCTGCGGCGGGCCCTGGGCACGTACTACTCGCGGCGGGCGCTCGAGACGTTCGACGAGTGGCGGCCGCGGACGGCCGGCGGCCCCGCCCTGCCCTACTCCCGGGACGAGGTCCGCGACGCGGTCGTGAACCGCGGGCTGTCGTTCGAGCTCCGCGAGGTGCATGCCGACCGGCTGGCCAAGGTGCTCGGCACGGGCACGGCGCAGGCCTCGGGCACCGCCACCTTCACCACCGACTCCCTCGTGCCCGTGCTCCTCTGGCAGCCGATGGCCCGCGACCCACGGGTGAGCATCACCACGCTCTCCGCCCAGGAGGCCTTCGGCATCTACGTGAAGGCGGCCCTGCTCGTCGGCGTCGTGCTCGCCAGCCCGTGGATCTTCTACCAGCTGTGGACGTTCGTGGCGGCCGGCCTCTACCCGCACGAGAAGCGCTGGGTGTGGACGTTCCTGCCGATCAGCATCGGCCTCTTCATGGCGGGCGTGCTCCTGGCCTTCTTCTTCGTCTTCGACTTCGTGCTCGACTACCTGCTGAAGTTCAACGAGTGGCTGGGGCTCGATCCCGACCCGCGGATCAGCGAGTGGCTGTCGTTCGTGCTCATCCTGCCGATCGGCTTCGGCATCGGCTTCCAGCTGCCGCTGGTGATGCTCTTCCTGGAGCGGATCGGCGTGGTCGAGGCCGAGACCTACGCCTCACAGTGGCGGATCGCGGTGCTCGTGATCGTGATCGTGTCGGCCGTGCTCACACCGGCCGACCCCTACAGCATGCTCTTCCTGGCGGCCCCCCTGTGCCTGCTCTACTTCGGGGGCATGTGGCTCTGCCGGCGATTCGCGACGGCGGCCGCGAGCCCGAATCGCGGCCTTCAGCCGGCGACGAAGGCGAGCCAGTAGAAGGCCGTGCCGGTGACCGCCGTGAGCACGAGGTCGGCGGCCGCGAGCCGCGCCATGCGGCGATGGCGCGGGCCGTGTCCCCCCGGCACCGGCGGCACGGGAAACCGTGCGACCGCCTCCCAGACCACCCACGCCAGCAGCACGAACGTCGAGATGGCGAACACGAGGTGGATCGCCAGGGCCACGAGCACGCCGCCCGGCCAGAAGGGGCTGGCCGCCGCCCGCGCCCGCCAATCGCTCACGAGACGCACGTCGATCTCGAAGACGAGGATCGCGACGGCGAGCGCCGCGACGATGAACAACTGCAGCCGCTTGTGGAGCCCGAAGCGGCCGCGGCGAACGGCCGCGATGCTCCAGCCGAGCACCGGCAGCAGGGCGACGAGCCCGACGAGCACGACGTCCATGCCGAGCGAGGCCCGGGAGCCGAGGAAGCCGTCGATGCCGGCGGACGCGGCGAAGGGGATTGGGGCGGCGGCGGGCACGGGCGGGATCCGGGCGGGCGGATGACGTGGCCGCGATTGTAGGTGCAGCCGGCGAAATGGAAGACGCGCGGCCGGCAACCAGGGAAAACGGGCGGCGGAGGAGGTGCCGCGGTATGCTGCCAGGCTCGGGCCGAGTGGCGAAACTGGCAGACGCACGGGACTTAAAATCCCGTATCCCGCGAGGGGTGTGCGGGTTCGATCCCCGCCTCGGCCACTGGCACTCGCCCGCCCGCCGGGCCGGCATCCGCCGATCGGGCTTGCGGCATCCCCGGGCGGATCGCTATCTCGCCCGCATGCCGACGCGCCCGCCATCCCCGTGCCCCGCCCCCCGCGCCGGTCGCGGGCTGCCCATCTGGCTCCCGTGGGTGCTCGCCCCCGGATTCCTGCTCCTCCCCATCGGCGGCTGCGGTGCGGCCGCATCGCTGCGGCGGCCCCGATCGGAATGCCTGGCCGCGGCCGATTCCGCGGGCGGGAGGGTCGCGACGGTCGCGACGGTCGTGCCGTCGAGCCGCACGGTGGCGTGGCACTCGGCGGCGGACTAGGTTTCTTCCGGGGAGCCGTCGCGCCCCCGGAGGAGCCCCCAATGTCGCTTCGTTCACGCATCGCCCTGACCGCCACCCTCCTGGTGCTGGCGGCGATCCTCGTGAACACGCTCCTGCAGACCCTCGCCGCCCGGCAGGCGGTGCTGCGGCAGGCGCGGGCCGGAGGTGACGGGATGGCGACCGTGCTGGCACGGGCGGCGGCCTTCGCCGCCGAGCAGCCGCAGGCCGCCGACGCTTCCGTCCAGCCGCGCCCGGCGCCGGGGCAGCTCGGCCCGGGGCCGGCCTTGCGCCGGCTCGTGGGCGAACTCGTGACCGGAGACGTCCGCGAGATCCGCATCCTCGACCCGCAGCTCTCGGACATGCTGGCCTGGCGACTCGACGACGCGGGCCTGGCGACCGAGGCGCCGCTCGGGCTGCCACCGGCCGACGTCGCGCTGGCCCGCGACTGCATCGCCTCCGGCCGGCCGGTCGGTCGGTTCGTGAGCGACGAATATCGCGTGGCCGCCCCGGTGCGGCACGGCGACGGCCGGGCCGACGGCGTCGCCCTCGTCGCCATATCCACGCGGTCCAGCCGGGACGTGCTCTGGTGGCAGGCGACGGCCGCGACGGTGGCGGGCCTGATCGTGGGCCTGCCCGGGGCGTTCGCCGCGCTGTGGCTGGTGCGGTCGATCGCCGACCCCGTGTGGCGGGCCTTGAACATGGCGGAGGCGATCACGGCCGGCGACCTGACCGTTCGCGTGCCCGAGGGCGGCCGGCACGAGATGGGGCGGTTTCTCGGCGCCTTCGGCGGCATGACGCGGGCGCTCGGCGGGCTGATCGGCCGCATCCAGTCGGCCGGCGAGCGGCTCACGACCGTGGAGGCGGAGGCGGCGGCCGCCCTCACCAGGCAGGACAAGGCCGTCCGCAGCCTGACCGGGTCCGCCCAGGAGATCTCCGGCGCCGTGGCCGCGATCGCCTCCACGAGCGAGCAACTCCTCGAGGCCACGGGCGGCGTGACCGGCGTCGCCCGCGAGGCGGCCCGGGTGGCCGACGAGGGCCGCGGCGGCCTCGACAGCATGACGGCCTCGATGCAGCAGCTCGACGAGGCGATGAACGCCTTCACCCGCAAGCTCGGCACGATCAGCCAGCGGGCCAGCGGCATCACCGCGGTGGTGACCACGATCTCCAAGGTCGCCGAGCAGACGAACCTGCTCTCGGTGAACGCCACGATCGAGGCCGAGAAGGCCGGGGAGTCGGGCCGCGGCTTCCGCATCGTGGCCAGCGAGATCCGCCGGCTCGCCGACCAGACGGCGCTGGCCACGAAGGACATCGAGCGCATGGTCCGCGACATGCAGGCCGCCGTCTCGAGCGGAACCATGGAGATGGACCGGTTTCGCAACGAGGTCAGCGCCCGGATCGGCGAGGTGGCCGAGGTCAGCGCCAAGCTCGGCCAGATCATCGAGCCGGTGCAGTCCGTGACCCGATCCCTGGAGACGGTGCACCAGGGCATGGAGGCGCAGTCGGCGGGCGCGCGGCGGATTCGCGACTCGATGGAGACGCTGCGGGCCGATGCGGGCGAGTCGGCCGCCTCCCTGGCGGCGTTCACCGCGGCCTTGGACGAGCTGCGGCGGTCGATCGGCGAACTGAACGCCGAGGCGGCCCGATTCCGAACCTGACCAGCCGGATGCGGGCAATCAGCGGCGTACCGACTGCCGGGCGGCCAGGAAGCGACGCAGGCTGGTGACGATTCTGTGGGGCGGCTGGGCGCCCGACTGGGTGTAGAGCGGCGTCTTGCCGTCGTCGGTGACGATGAGTTCCACCCCGTCCCCGGCGACCGTGGCCCCGGCCAGCAGGTCGTCGAGGCCGTCGTCCTGGCCGCGGGCCGTGGTCGCCCCCTCGGGCTGCCGGGGCACGTTGGCCACCACGAAGTGATCCCGGGCAAGCGACTCGAACTCCGGGTCCTTGATCAGCGAAGCCACACGGGTGTTGGCCTCCTCGTCCCCACGCCGCGAGACCATGAGCAGGATCGGACGCTTGGCGTCCCGGGCGGTCTCCACGGCCTCGTCGAGCGACGAAAGCACCTCCTCCTTCGGTCCGGCGACTTTCCCGGCCATTTGCGGCAGGTGCCCTTCCATGGCGGCCACCCAGGCGTCGGCTGCCTGGCCCGTGTAGCCGGCCTGGAGGGCGATCCGGCCGCCGTCCGGCCCGATCAACAGGGCGGAGGGGAACGACCGGACCCCGTATTTCACGCACACCCGCGACCGGGCCTGGCGTTCCTCCTGGGAGATCCCCTGCTGGGGGAGGTCGATGAGCAGCAGCACGACCCGGTCCTCGGCCCAGCGGCCGAAAGTTTCCGTCTTCAGGACCTTTTCCTCGAGCCTGCCGCAGTGGGCACACCAGTCGCTGCCCGTGAAGATCGTGAGGATCGGCCGCCCGGTCCGTTCGGCGGTCGCCAGGGCCTCGTCGTAGTTCGTCAGCCACGTATCGGCCCCGTGGCAGGCGCCGGACAGGGTGGCGAAGGCCAACACGATCCCGGCAAGCCGGCCGAAACCGCGTGAAAACTGCATCAAACCCGTCCGAAGTGGCAGACTCGGCGTCATTTTCCCTCCTTGAAACCCCGCCCCATGTCATCGGGCGGAATCACGTCCGTTCGCGAGCGTCCGAGATCCAAAAGTCGGTTTGCAGGCTAGCGGGAGGGGGCAATTCTGTAAAACTCTTCCGCTTGCGCAGTTTGCGCAGACGACGCCAAAGTCCTATTTGCTGCCGCGCTGCTCGACTTGCGGCACATCAAGCGGCAAGCGAACGACGCGAAAATCGCGTGAAACCCGCTCTTCCGCGGGCTATTCGTCGGGCCGACCCCCTTGGGCCGGGCGTCACTCGGTCGCGAGGGCGCCTTCCAGCAGTGCGGCCAGGAAGGCCTCCGGGTCGAACGGCTCGAGGTCGTCGGCCGCCTCGCCCAGCCCGACGAACTTCACCGGCAGGCCGAACTGCTCCGCGACCGGCACGATCACCCCGCCCCGGGCCGAGCCGTCGAGTTTCGCGAGCACGATGCCGGTGCAGCCGGCGGCCTCCTTGAAGCCCTTGGCCTGGGAGAGGGCGTTCTGTCCGGCCGTGGCGTCGATCACGAGCAGCGTCTCGTGCGGGGCGTCGGGGATCTGCTTGGCGATCACGCGGCGGATCTTGCCCAGTTCCTGCATCAGGTTCGACTGGGTCTGGAGCCGCCCCGCCGTGTCCACGATGCACACGTCGAAGCCCCCCTCCACCGCCCGAGCCACCGCCCGGTGGGCGACGCTCGCCGGATCGCAGCCGGGTTCGCCACGGACCAATTCCGCCCCCAGGCGGGCGGCCCACATGGCCAGCTGCTCCACGGCCGCCGCCCGGAAGGTGTCGCCGGCCCCGAGCACCACCCGCCTGCCGTCCCGGGTGAACATCCTGGCGAGCTTGGCGATCGAGGTCGTCTTCCCCGACCCGTTCACGCCGGTGACGAGGACCACCGTCGGGCCGCTCGTCGCCAGGGCGATGCCGCCGGCCGTGCCGTGCAGCCGCCCCATCAACTGGCTGCGGATCGAGTCGAGAACGACCTCGGGATCGACGACGCGGGCCCGGAGCCGCTCGCGGACGTCGGCGACGATCGCCTCGGCGGCGACGGGCCCCATGTCGGTGCGGACGAGCGCGGCCCGGAGTTCCTCCAGGAACGCGTCATCCACGAACCTTCCCTCCTTCTTGAGAAGGTCGCGGACGTCGGTGTTGAGGACGCGGGCCGTCTTCGCCAGGCCCGCCCGCAGCCGGTCGAGGATCCCGCGCGGCCGCTCCGGCGGGTCAGCGGGCGGCCGGGGATCTTCCCGGCGCCCGAAACCGAAGATGGCCATGCTGCAGATCCTCGCGTCAGGAGATTGGGGCCACCGTGTCGTCGGCGGCGGATGCCGCGGCCAGGAGGCCGCCGAGGATGCCGGCCACGAATCCCGCCGACGCCTCGTTGCCGTAGCGCCGCGCCAGTTCGATGGCCTCGTCCACGACGACCGGCCCCGGCGTGTCGGTGTGCCGCAGCTCGAAGACGGCGATCCGCAATGCGGCCCGATCGGTGGCGGCCATCCGCGTCACCTTCCAGTGCCGCGACCGGGCTGCGAGCAGCGTGTCGATGGCCTCCCGATGCCGCTGCACGCCGCCGATCAGGATCATGGCGAAATCGACGAGCGCGGCCGACCGCAGCCGGCCCTGGAGGAACCGGCGCCGGTCGCCGACGGCGACGCTCGGGTTCATCTCGATCTCGTACAGCACCTGCAGGGCGACCTCGCGGGCCCGGCTGCGACGGCTCATGCGGACCGCCCCCCGCCGGCCGCGGCCCGGCCGATGCCCGCGAGCAGGGCGATCATCTCCAACGCCGCGGCGGCGCATTCGGCCCCCTTGTTGCCGGCGAAACCGTCGGCGCCGGTGCCACCCGACCTGGCGGCGGCCTGCGCCGGCGTGTCGCAGGTGAGCACGCCGAAGAGCACCGGCAGCCCCCGCGCCCGTGCCGTCTGCTCGATCCCGGCCGCGACGGCGGTGGCGATGTGCCGGTCGTGCGACGTCTCGCCGCGGATGATGGCCCCCAGGCAGAGCACCGCCGCGTAGCGGCCGGTCGCGGCCAGGCGGTCGGCCGCCAACGGCAGCTCGAACGAGCCCGGCACCCACACGACGTCGATCGCATCCGCCCCCAGCCCGGCCGCGGCCAGCGTGCCGCGAGCCGCGGCGAGCAGCCCGGTGGTGACCGACTCGTTCCAGCGGGCCACGACGATCGCCACGCGGGCGCCGGCCGGCACCGGCGCGGTCACGCCGCCCGCAGGCCCCGACTTGCCACTGCTGCCTGTCATCACGCCACCGCCGCTACGACTTCAGCGCCATCAGGAACTCGCTGTTCGACTTCGTCTTCGACAGCCGATTGATGAGCAGTTCCATCGCTTCGGTGGGGTTCTTCTCGCCGAGCACCCGCCGCAGCACGCAGATGCGGCGGTACTCTTCGGGCTCGAGCAGCATCTCCTCGCGGCGGGTGCCCGAGCGGTTGATGTCGATCGCCGGGTAGATCCGCTTGTCCACGAGACGGCGATCGAGCACGACCTCCAGGTTGCCGGTGCCCTTGAACTCCTCGAAGATCACGTCGTCCATCCGGCTGCCGGTGTCCACCAGCGCCGTGGCGATGATCGTCAGCGACCCGCCCTCCTCCACCTTGCGGGCGCTGCCGAAAAACCGCTTCGGCCGCTGGAGGGCGCCGGAGTCCACGCCGCCGGAGAGGATCTTGCCGGAACTGGGAACCTCGGAGTTCCAGGCCCGGGCCAGCCGCGTGATCGAGTCGAGAAAAATGACCACGTCGCGGCCGTACTCCACGAGCCGCTTCGCCTTCTCGATCACCATGTCGGCCACCTGCACGTGGCGACTCGAGTTCTCGTCGAACGTGGAACTGATCACCTCGCACGAGGGCCCCTTCACCTGCCGCTCCATGTCGGTGACCTCCTCCGGCCGCTCGTCGATGAGCAGCATGAAGACGTAGGCCTCGGGGTAGTTGGCGAGCACCGCCTTGGCCATCTTCTGGAGGAGGACCGTCTTTCCGGCCCGGGGCGGGCTGACGATCAGGCCGCGCTGGCCGAAGCCGATCGGCACGATCAGGTCCACGACGCGGGTGGAAAGCTCCTCAGCCGTCGTCTCCAGCACGATCCGCTCGTCGGGATGCAGCGGCGTCAGGTCGTCGAAGAAGCGGCGGCTGGAAAGCTTGGCCGGATCCTCGCCGTTGATGGCCTCTACGCGCAGGAGCGCGAAATACCGCTCGCTCTCCTTGGGAGGCCGGATCTGCCCCGCCACGCTCATGCCGTTCCGCAGGCCGAAGCGACGGACCTGGCTGGGCGAGACGTAGATGTCGTCCGGGCAGGAGAGGTAATGGGCGTCGGGGCTACGGAGGAACCCGAAGCCGTCCGGGAGGATCTCCAGCGTGCCCTCGCCGAACATCAACCCGTTGAGCTTCACCCGCTCGCGGAGAATACGGAACACGAGGTCCTGCTTGCGGACGCCGGCGACGTCGCCGATCCGCTCCTGGCGGGCCAGTTCCACCAGTTCCTGCATCGACAACCGTTGCAGGCTGGCGACCTGGGAATCCCCCTTCTTGAGCGCCTCGTAGCGGCCGGTGAGGTCGACGCCGTCCTTGACCTCGGCGGCAATCTCCTCCGCCAGCGACATGGGCTCGCGCTCGGGCTCGTCGGGAGGCGACTGGGCTTCTGACATGCGGCACCTGCGGGGTCGGCCCCGCCGGAAAGCTCGAGATCGGATCGCTCGGAAGGAGAACTGGCAGGCGGGCGCGGATCGGTCGCGCCCGAGACGGAACCGGAGGAACCCCGACGGGCTGGGGGCCGGCGCGTCCCGGCTTCAATGCCGTCTCACGAGGACGACAACGATTCCCAGATCCGCCCGACCATGGCTTCAGTATACGCCGGATCGGCGGCCGCATCCACGGTGGTGGTTTTCTCCGCCGCCGCAGTCGGCAGGGCCGCGGCTCGCTCCCACGCCCGGTCCCGCGCGGCGATCTGCTCCGGCCGCCATCCGCGGGCGGCGAGCCGCGCCTGCCGCACGGCGGCGTCGCACGCCACCACCACGAGCCGATCGCAGGCGGCGTCCCATCCCGTCTGCGCGAGCAGCGGCACGTCGAGCACGGCCACCCGCCGCCGGCCATCGGCCCGTTCCGCGGCCCGCAGGGCCGCGAGCCGCTCCTCCATCCGCCGTCGCACGCGGGGATGCACGATCGCCTCCAGGTCGGCGAGCGCGGCGGCATGCCCGGGCGTCGCCCCGAACACGCGGTCCGCCAGGGCGGCCCGCGAGACGCGGCCGGCCGCATCGACGACCTCCGCGCCGAAGCGGGCCGCCAGGGCAGCCCGCACAGCCGGTTCGTCGAGGGCCTCGTGGGCGAGGGCATCGGCGTCGATCACATCGGCGCCCCGGGCGGCGAACATGCCGGCCACCGTCGATTTGCCGGCGCCGATCCTTCCCACCAGCCCGATGACGATCATCGCCGCCTCACTCGCATTCCGCCCACGTTCCGCCCGCGTGCACCGACACCTCCACCGGCACCTTCAGGGGCAGCGCCTGCCGCATCTCCTCGGCCACGAGCCGCTCGATCGCGGGCAGCTCGTCCGGCGGCGACTCGAGCAGCAGCTCGTCGTGGATCTGCAGCACGAGCGCGGCCCGCCGCCCCTCGGCACGCAGCCGGGCGTCCACGCGAAGCATCGCCAGCTTGATCATGTCGGCGGCGGATCCCTGCACCACGGTGTTCACCGCCTCCCGCTCCGGCAGCGTGAGGGCCGGCACGCCGGCCGCGTTGCGGCGGCGGTCGCGCTCGCGGACGCCGGCGATCGCCCGCCGGCGGCCGAGCATCGTGGTCACGTGGCCGTCCCGCCGGCAGCGGTCGAGCACGTCGTCCATGAATGCCGCGGCGCCCGCGAAGACGCGGAAATAGCCGGCGATGAACTCCGCGGCCTCGGTCTGGGGGATGCCGAGCGCCCGCGCCAGGCCGAAGGCCGACTGGCCGTAGAGAATGCCGAAATTGACCGCCTTGGCCAGCCGGCGCATGTCCGGCGTCACCGCCGCAGCCGCCACGCCGCACACCGCGGCGGCCGTCCGCGCGTGGATGTCCTCGCCCGCCGCGAAGGCCGCCGTCATCGCCGCGTCGCCGGACAGGTGGGCGAGGATCCGCAGCTCGATCTGCGAATAGTCGGCCGCGACGAACTGCCAGCCCGGCTCGCCCGGCTGGAAGGCCGCCCGGATCTGCCGCCCCTCGGCCGTGCGGATCGGGATGTTCTGCAGGTTGGGCTCGCTGGAGCTCAGCCGTCCGGTCGTCGTCACGGTCTGGTTGAACGTGGTGTGAACCCGGCCCGTCTCCGGATCGACGAGCGCCGGGAGGGCGTCCACGTAGGTGCTCTTGAGCTTGGCGTAGCGGCGGTGTTCCAGAAGCTTCGCGGGCAGGGGATGAAGCGGGGCGAGCTGCTCCAGGACCTCCGCGTCGGTGCTCGGCCCGGTCTTGCCCCGCTTCACGACCGGCAGGCCGAGATCGCCGAACAGCACGGCCCGCAGCTGCAGCGGCGAGGCGATCGCGAACGGCCGGCCGGCGAGGGCGTGGATCTCGGCCTCGAGCGCCAGCAGCCGGGCGGCGTATTCCGCGGACAACGCGGCGAGGGCCGGCGAGTCGATCCGCACGCCGCGAAACTCCATGCCGGCCAGGACGCTCGCCAGCGGCAGCTCGACCGTGGCGAACAGATCGGCCAGGCTCTCTTCCGCCAGCCGGGCCGGCAGGCGGGCGGCGAGATCCTGCACGAGCCGGCAATGCACCGCGGCCCCCGCCGCATCGCCCGGGACGTCGATCGCGGCGGCGGCCGTCGCGTCGACGGCCGCGACGCCGTGCCGGATCGCAGTCTCGACGAGGCCGAGGTTTCGCTCTCCGGCCTCGAGCAGATAGGCGGCCAGCAGCGTGTCGAACCCGCCGCCGGCCAGCGTGATGCCCAGCATCCGCAGGGCCACGTCCTGCCGCTTGAGATCGTGCCCGTGCTTGGTGACGTTCGGGTCGGCCAGCAGCCCGCGCAGGGCGGCGTGCCCCGCGACCGCGGCGGCATCGAACCAGAAGGCCTCCGCTCCGGCCGCGAGCGCCACCCCCAGCGGCCGCCCGCGCGGGCCCGCGGCGACCGGCCGGACAACGCACAGGGCCAGTGGTCCGGCGGCACGCAGCCGCGCGACCGCGGCCGCGATCGCCGCCTCGTCCCCGGCTTCCCGCACCGCGAGCGCCCGGTCCGCGGCGGGCGGCGGATCCGCGCCGTCCAGGTCGAAGAGCGTGCCGGCCGCCCGTGGTCGCGACGGGGCCGCCGCGGGAGCGGCCGCCGGCCGCGGGGCAGCCTGCACGACCCGGTCGAGCAGGCTGCGGAAGCCGCACGCCCGGCACAGCTCGGCCAGGGCCTCGGCGTCCGGCGGGTGCAGCGCCGCCGTCGCCCACGGGATCACCACCGGCACGGCGGCATCCAGCCGGATCAGCTCGCGGCCGGCGCGGGCGGTGTCGCCGTGAGCCCGCAGATTTTCCTTCCGCTTCGCACCCGAGACGGTCTCCACGGCCGCGAGCACGCCGTCGAGCGTGCCGTGCTTCTGCAGCAGTTCGGAGGCGATCTTGGGCCCGATGCCCGGCACTCCCGGCACGTTGTCCACGCTGTCGCCGACGAGGGCCAGGAAATCCACGACCTGATCGGGGCGGATGCCCCACTCCGCGACGAGCTCGTCGGGGCCGAGGCTCGCATTGGTCCGCAGGTTGAAGAGCCGGACCTGCGGGCCGAGCAGTTGCCGCGCGTCCTTGTCCGACGTGGCGATCGTGCACTCGCCCCCCGCCGCCACGGTGCGTGCGGCGAGCGTGGCGAGCACGTCGTCGGCCTCGTAGCCGGCCACCTCGAGGCAAGGAATGCCGAACACGTCGAGCAGCCGGCGAACGAGGGGAATCTGCGGCACGAGATCGGCCGGCATCTCCGCCCGCGTCGCCTTGTAGTCCGCGAACCGCTCGTGGCGGAAGGTCGGTCCCGGCGGGTCCATGGCACAGAGCAGGTAGTCGGGCCGCCGCTTCTCCACGATGTCGAGCAGGTCGCGGGTGAGGCCGAACACCACCGACACCGGCGTGCCGTCGCGGGCCGTCATCTCCGGCAGGGCATGGAACAGCTGGTAGACGCGGGACAGCGTGTCGATCGCCCACACGGTTCGGCCGCGCAGGTCGGGTGCCTCGGCGGAGACGGCCGGCACGCTCATTCGGAACCCGGCGGCTCGTACTCGAAGTCCTTCCACTTCATGGCCCGACGGAAGGGCTCGATCCGGAGCACGACCTCGCCGTTCTGGAAGATCCGCACGGTGCCGCTGGTCTCGCTCACGGCCACGGCCACGCTCTTCGTCCGCCGCGTGATCGCCGCCGCCGCCCAGTGCCGGGCCCCGAGCCCCTTGGCGACGGAGACGTTCTCCGCGGAGGCGTCGATGTAGCGGGCGGCACCCTCCACGGTGCCGTCCGAGCCGATCACGAAGGCCCCGTCGAGCTGGGCGATCTCCTTGATCCCCTCGCGGACGCGGGCGTCGGTGAGCCGCCGCTCGGCGCGGCTGTAGCCGCGGACGGGATCGAAGCCCGCAGCATGGCTGGCCTGCAGCACCTTCCGCGCGTCGCCCACCACGAACAGCGTGCCCACGGGCTTCCCCTCGCGGCCCTCGCGGCCGATCTCCACGGCCAGGTCCACCACGAGTTTGAGCGTCTCCAGGGGCACCTTCGTCTCCAGGTTCCGCAGGTCGCGGCTGGTGAGCTGGCCGAGGTGTTCCTCCAGCTTGAGGAGGCTCACCGAATCGATCGTGCCGGCCTCGAAGCCGCTGTACACGGCGACGACCTGCGCCTCCGGCGCGATCATCTCGTCGGCCACGCACTCCAGCAGCGCCTGGGCGAGCCGCTCGTGCACCGGCAGCCCCGCCACGTCGAGCGGCATCTTCTTCAGGCCGTGGTCGGTCGTGCCCGCGAGATCCGCCTCGTCGTCGGCGGCCACCAGCACGGTCGTGCTGCCGGCCAGGCGGCGGACGTGTTCCCAGTCGAGCCGCTGGTCGACGAGCAGGAGGATGGCCTCCGAAGCGGTGGACTCGCAGAGCCGGGCAGCGGCGTCGAGCAACTGGGCGAGCTGGGGCGAGATGTCGGCCGCTGCCATGGTCCGCTCCTGCGGCGGACGTCTGGAGACGCGCCGGGCGACGCGCGGGCCGGCCGCACGCGCGGGCCAGATCTCCGCGGCGCAAGCCTACGGCCAACGGGCAGGTGGTTCAAGAACGCCTGGTCAACGGCGCCGCGCGGCGTCGGCGTCCGCTGCCGGCTCCTCCGCGATCATCGGCGCCGCCGACCCCGCCTTCATCGGGCCGTGGAAGGCGGCGATGCCGCCGGGCAGCACGGTGCCCCAGGCCCGCTCCTGGTAGATGTTGAGGGCATGGAGGGCGTGGCCGAGCGGGCCGATCTTCCATTCCCGCGACGGCTCGCGGGCCAGGGCCGCCACCAGGAACTCCGTGGCGGCCACGACCCGCGGCTCGTAGAGCCGCTCCTGGTCGAGCGAAGCCACCAGCCACTCGAGGATATGGCCCGTGGTCTGGATCTTGCGGTCCATGTCGTCGTCGCGGTCGGCCGGATACTTGAACCACTCCGTGCTGAACGAGCCGTCGCGGTTCTGGAGCTTGGCGAGCGTGAAGTTCTGGTAGTCGCGGACGTACTTGTCGGCCCGCAGGTAGACGCCGTCGAGCCCGCCGGTGGCCCGCAGCCGCCGCTGGCACCCGTAGGACAGGCCGTAGAGCCGGTGGGTGCCGCCGCACGGCGCCCCGCGGATCGGCTGCACGATCTCCTCCTCGACCAACTTCTCGAGCGACCACTCCGCGCCGTCGCGGCTCTTCCACCGGGCGTCGGTGGGCAGGTAGTGGGCGAGGGCGATGAGGGCGAACGTGAGTTCCGTGCCTGCCTTGCAGGACAGCTTCTCCTCCTCGATGAGGTCAGTGACGGTGAACGAGTGGGACTGCAGCGTGATCGGAGAATTGGCCGCCACGCGGCACTGGGCGAGGATCGCGAGATACTGGGCCGAATGTCCCTGGACCCCGATGCCCTTCAGGGCCACGAGCCGCTTGTCGTTGGCCGCGAGCATGACCTGGCCGCGACATCGACCGCCCATGTTCGACCACCCGATGGCGTTGACGAGGTCGCCGGCCGGCCCGCCGACGCGGATCTGCGTGGGGATGCCGAAGGCGATGAAACCGTGCATCACCTCCCAGGGCGTGTTTTGGGCAGTGTTCAGCGGCCGCCGCTGGTAGGCGGCCAGCGTGCGGGCGATGTTGGCCCGCAACCGTTCGAACCGCTTCGTGCGCGGTGCCGGCAAGCCGGTCGGCTGGAGTTTCGTGGCCACGATCGGCGGCGTCTGACGCGGGCTCCCTTCCCGAGCCGTGACGACGAGGGTCGTGGGAACCCCGGGGGCCGCGGCCGGCCGGGGCCGCGGCCTGAAATCGGGGTCGGCGGCATCGCGCACCACCTTCCGCGTCGCGGCGTGGAAGGCGGCCCCGAAGGCGACCATCTCCTTCCACTCCGGGAGCCGCGACGGCGCTGCCGCCGGCTCGACGCCGGCTCGAGCCGGCTTGCCGGCCTGGGCCGTGCGGGCCTTGCCGGCCGCGGCCGGTCGCGCGACCCGTTCGGCCTCGTCGGCCGAAGGCGGCTGTGGCAGGGGAATGAAGTCGGGCGGCGGCGGTTCCTTGCCCATCAGATTCTCGAAGAACCGCGCCGCCGGACGGCCCTTCGCGCCGGCGGCCCGCACGGTCCGCGGGGTCGCCGCACCGACGAGCAGCGCGCAGGCCAGGACCGCGACCACCGTCCGCACGGTGATGGCGGAAGAGCGGCCGCGCCGCCGCACGGGCATCCGTACACCGCCAGCCACGGGCGACGAGGGCACTGGGTGAAACGGCATGTGGATCCGGTGCACGGACGGGGAGGAAGACGGTGTGCCAGGGGTATCGGCACCCGCGTTCCGCGAATCGTTGCCGCCCGCGATGGTCGCCCGAGGGTCAGGTCAGCCCGCCTTGTTGTCGCATTCTTCCCGGCTTGCCAAACGGCCGTTGCGACGGCGGAACGGGCCGGCCGCGGTTCAGAACAGCTTCCGCCAGGCCTCGGCGACCGACCATTCGGCGGCGCTGCCCTCGGGATCGGCGGCCCACTCGCGCCACTTGTTGACGTCGTTGCCCAGATCGCGGCCGCTCACCTTCTTGAGCGCCGCCACGGCGCGATACTGCACCGCCGGGTCGGAGTCTTCGAGCGCCCGGGCGAGGACGGGAATGGCCTGCTTGTCACCGAGCGTGCCCAGCTCGCGCAGGGCCCGGAGGCGAACGTCGAGCTCGGGGTCGGCCTGATACCGCGCCGCGAGCAGTTGCACCGCTTCCGGCCCGCCCCGCTTGGCCCAGGCCGAGCAGGCCGCCATCCGCACACGCTCGTCCGGATCCTCGAGCGCTCCCTTGCAGATGGCCGCGGCCGCGGGCGTGTCGAACCCGGCCGCGATCTCCAGGATCTCCACCCGCACCCGGGGATCGTGCTCCGCCAGGATCGCCTCCGCGAGCGACTGGGTGAAGTCGTTCCGCTCCAGCGTGGAGCCTGCCTTGGCCTGCTTGGCGTCGGCCACGAGCCGCTTGATCCGCTCGTCGGCCGTGGGGCCGTATTGCTCACGCTCGCGGGCCGCCTTCTTCCGCTCCTGAAACGGCCGCCACGGCCGGTCGGCGGCGCACCCGACGAGGATCAGGCAGCAGGCGGACGCGACGACCGCGGCCGCGCGACGGGAGATGGGTGACGCTTGCATGGTTCGATTCCCGAGTTCGGGGGCGGGGAAAGTACCCTCGGCCCCGGCCGGCATCCAGACCAATGACGGTCGGGACGGTTTCCCGAAATCGCCCATCCTGCGGCGCCACCCCCGGGGCGACGCTTTCGGGCTGGCGATGCCCCTGGCAAACTGGTTGCATCCCCCCTCCCGCCGCTGGAGCGTCGCCCGTGCCCCTCGAGACTCGCCTCCGCGCCGTCTGGCTGTCCCTGGCGACGGCGGTGGCCGGGTTCCGAGCCGGTGCCGACGAACCGCCGCCACCGCCGGCCTGCGAACGCGTGGAGGTGAGGGCCGCGGACGGGCCGCGGACGTTCGAGGGTACGCTCCTCGTGGAGGCCGCCGATGGCGGCCTCCTGCTCGAGTTGGCCGACCAACGGTACGAAGTCGTCCAGCCGGACGCGATCCTGTCCCGCCGCCCGCTCGCCGCCGGTCTGCCGGCGGAGTCGCCGCGGGAACTCGGGCGGCGGATCCTCGCCGAACTCCCCGCCGGCTTCGACCTGCACGTCACCAAGCACTACGTCGTCTGCTTCGACACCTCGCGGGAATACGCCGTGTGGTGCGCGGCGCTCTTCGAGCGGCTGCACGACACGTTCTTGACCTACTGGTCGAACGCCGGGCTGGAAACCCACCGCCCCGAGCAGCCGCTCGTCGTGGTGATCTTCGCCGAACGCCGCGACTACGAGGCCTTCGCGGCCCGCGACCTGGGCGCGGCCGCCGACCGCGTGGTCGGCTACTACAACCTGCTTTCCAATCGCGTGACCACGTTCGACCTCACCGGCAGCGACGTGCTGCCGAAGCCGCCCGGCCGCCGGCCCGGCCGGGCCGGCCTGGAGATCCTCGCCAGCCCCGACGCCGCCGGGCTCGTCTCCACGCTCGTCCACGAAGCCACGCACCAGATGGCGTTCAACGCCGGTCTCCACCGCCGTCTGGCGCCGGTGCCCGTGTGGGTGAGCGAGGGCATCGCCACCTGCTTCGAGACGCCCGATTTGGCGAGCGCCCGGGGCTGGAAGGGCGTCGGCGGCGTGAACACCGCCCGCCTCGACCGCTACCTGCAGACGTTTCGCCAGGGCGGCCTGCGGGAGATCGTGGTCGCCGACGAGCCCTTTCGCCGCGCGGAGGACGGGCTCGACGCCTACGCCCGGGCCTGGGCGCTGACGCACTTCCTCATGAAGACCAAGCGCGGGGCCTTCGCCGACTACCTGCGGGCGATCGCGGCCAAGCGACCATGCGGCGACGATTCGCCCGAGCGGCGGCTCGAGGAGTTCACGGCAGCCTTCGGCGTCGGGCCCGACGCGCTCGAGGCGGACGTGCAGCGGACGATGGCCCGGCTGCGGTCCCGCGGGCCGTGATCGGCGCGGGGGCGGTTGGCCGGCGCCGGGGGAGGCCGCCGGCCCGCCGGGTGCGTGCCGCCACGCGAGACGCTACAACAGGGCCGCTCGCCGCGGCCCTTTCCGCCGACCTCCCGGAGAACGAACCATGATCCCGGCAGACCTCTCCCGTCGCACGTTTCTCGGCCGCTCCTGTGCCGCGGCCGGCTCGCTGGCCGCCGCGGGAGCGCCGGCGGCGCCGGCCGGCGGGTTCTTCGCGGGCGGCGGCGACGCGCTGCGGATCGGGTTGATCGGCTGCGGCGGCCGGGGCACCGGCGCCGCCGCCCAGGCCCTGGCGGCCGATCCCGGCGCGCGGATCGCGGCGCTGGCGGACTTGTTCCCCGACCGCATCGAGTCCGCGGTCGAGGTGCTCGGGCGGCAGGGCGGCCCGGCTGGAATCTGCCCGGCCGAGCGGCGGTTCGCCGGCGCCGATGCGTGGCTGCGGCTCCTCGAGGCCGATCTCGACGCCGTCATCCTAGCCACGGCGCCCGACGCCCGGCCCGCCCAGGCCACCGCGGCCGTGGCCGCCGGCCGGCACGTGTTCTGCGAGGCCCCCGCTGCGATCGACGCGGCCGGTGTCGCCACCGTGCTCGCGGCCTGTGCCACGGCTGCGGCCCGCGGCCTGGCATTCGGCAGCGGACTCGCCTGGCGGCATGATCCGGCCACGGCGCGGAAGATCGGCCTCATCCAAGCGGGCGCGATCGGGCGGCCCGTCTCGGCCGTGTTCACCGCCCGCATTGGGCCGGCCTGGCGGACGAGCGACACCGGTGCGTGCCGCAACTGGATCTCGTGCCCCGCGCGATCGGGCGGCGATCTGGTCGAGCACCAGGTGCATGCCATCGACAAGGCCCTGTGGGCCTGGGGCGACGAGCCGCCGGCTTGGGCGGAACCGGCCGGCGAGCCGGGTGCCGGTCTGGCCGTCCGCTACGTGTTCGCCGACGGCCGCCGGTTCGAGGCCGGCATCGCACGGCGGCCGGGCGGCCGCGATCGGCTCGTGGAACTCGTCCGCGGCGACCGCGGCGCGTGCGACCTGCGTGAGGCCGGCGTCGGCCGCCACGCCCGCGGGATGGCGGCCTTCGTGGCGTCGATCAGAGCAGGCGAAACGCTCGACGAGGGCCGCGGGCTGTGCCGCAGCACGCTGGCGGCGGTCCTCGGCCGCGAGGCGGCGGAGGCGGCCACCCCGGTGCCGTGGCCGACGTGGGCGCCGGCCGCCCCGCCCCGGCAACGGGCCGCCGCTTCGGCATAACCGGTACAATCCGCAGGTCGATGCAGCGCCGGCCGATGCCCGGCCGATCTCCCCCGGGCCGTCCGCCCCGGGCCGGCGGCTTCGTCGGAGATGGTGATCAGCATGCCAGCCAATCGCACCGTCGCGTCGCTCACCATCGCCCTGATCGTGTTCGTGATGCTCACGTTCGTGCTGGCGATCACCACGTATCTATTCTTCAAACAGCGGCTCGACGAGGCGGCGACGGCCGCCGCGTCGTCGGCCGATAAAGCGAAGGCCCTCGCCGACCTCAACGCGGCGACCGAGGAAAAGCGGAAGTTGCTGGAACTCCTCGGCTTCCCGGAGGACAAGACGGTCGCCCAGGTCGAGGCGGAGACGAACGCGCGGTTCGCCGGTGAGTTCAACGGCTTCGACGCCGAGACGAAGACCTACCTGAAGTTGGTCGATTGGCTCGCCGAGGCGATCCGCAAGAAGGAATCCCAGATGGATGCCCAGCGGCTCGACCACGAGAAGGCGATCGCCGACAAGGACAAGACGATCGACAGCGAGAAGTCGGCGGCGGCGAAGGCGGTGGAAGAGCGGGAAAAGGTGGCGCAGGACGCCGCGAACGAAAAGCGGAAGTTCGACGAGTCCCGCGGCCTGCACGAGAAGCAGCAGCAGGACCTGACGGCCAAGCGGGATCAGGCCCAGGCCGAGTCCGCGGCCTTCCAGAAGCTCAAGGACGAGGTCGCCAAGGGCGGGCAGTTCCTCGACCCGAATCAGCAGAAGGATTTCGACGAGAAGAAGACCGACCCGGAGGGGCAGCTCGACGTCCTCTTCAAGGCCCTGCGCGGTCGCGCCAAGGTGATCGAGAAGCAAAACGAGATGCTGGCCACGCTCCGTGGAGGCGACCCCGCCGTGCAAGCGGCCGTCCTCGCGTCCATGCCGCAGGACGACCGGATCGACGGTTTCGACGGCCACGTGATCGCGGTAAACGAGGGCGATCGCACGGTGCTCATCTCGTGCCGCTCGACCCGCGGCATGCGTCCCGGGCTGCTGCTGCCCGTGTACGACCCCGCCGATCCCCGGCCGCAGGTGGGCGACCGCAAGGGCCTGGTCGAGGTGATCGCCGTGGAGGGGCCGACGGTGGCCCGGGCCCGCATCCGCCAGGACTCCGTCCGCAACCAGATCCTCGGCGGTGACGGCGTGGCGACCAGCCTGTGGTCGCCCGGCCAATCGCCGGAAGTGGTGGTTGTCGGCTTCGTGCAACTCGACGGCGACGCCGCGCCCGAAGCCGACGCGTTGCAGGCCGCCGTCGAGCGGATCGGCGGGCGGCTGGGCGACGCCGTGACGCCATCGACCACGCTCGTGGTGGATGCGGGCCTTCCCAAGATCGTGGCGGGCGCCGACGAGAAGATCCCGGGCTGGAAGAAGAACGTGGACGAGAAGCGGCGGAAGCGCGAGATCGACGCGGCCCGGCAGTTCGGCGTCCGCGTCGTGGGCATCGAAGAGATGCTGGATCTGCTCGGCCTGGAGCGGGCCGACGTCGAGGAAGGCCGCCTGCCGGCCCGCGGTGACGACGGGCGTTCGCTTCCCCGGCGGCAGGCGGGCGTGGCATACTGACGCGGCCCGGAACGGCGGTGCAACCGCTTCCCGCATCCCGTCCGTCGAGGTGACCGTGTCCACCGCCCGCGCTCCGCGCCCGCCCCGGTCCGCCTGGCCCGCGGCCCTGCTGCTCGCGGCCGCATGCCTGCCCGTCGCGGCGGAGGATCCGACCGGGTTCGTGCCGCTCTTCGATGGCAAGTCGCTCGCCGGCTGGGACGGCAGGCCCGAGTTCTGGCGGGTCGAGGACGGGGCGATCGTCGGCCAGACCACGGCGGAAAACCCCACCCCGGGGAACACGTTCCTGATTTGGCGGCCGGGCCTCGTGGACGACTTCGAACTTGTCTTCACCTACCGGCTCACCGGCGGCAACAGCGGCGTGCAGTATCGGAGCAAGGATCTCGGAAACTTCGTCGTCGGCGGCTACCAGGCCGACTTCGAGTCCGGCGTCAAGTACTCCGGCATCGTCTACGAGGAACGGGGGCGCGGCATCCTCGCCGAGCGCGGCCAGCGGACGACGATCACCGCGGAGGGTGCGAAGGTCGCTGGCGAGCCGATCGCCACGGCCGCGGACCTGCAGAAGCTGATCAAGCCCGGCGACTGGAACGACTGCCGGATCGTCGCCCGCGGCAACCGGCTCCAACATTTCATCAACGGGCAGTTGATGTCGGAGACGGTGGACGAGCAACCGGACAAGCGCCGCATGGAGGGCGTGCTCGCCCTGCAGGTGCATGCCGGGCCCCCGATGAAGCTGGAGATCAAGGACATCCGCCTCAAGCGGCTGAAGCTCGCCGACGGCCGCAAGAAGCTCGTCATGGTCGCCGGCCGGCCGAGCCATCCTCCGGGCGAGCACGAGTTCCGCGCCGGCTGCCTGCTCCTCGAGCGGTGCCTCGACGACGCGAGCCTGCCGCTGGTGACGGCGGTGTACGCGGGCGGCTGGCCGGAAGACCCCACGGCCTTCGACAACGCCGACGCGATCTTGTTCTTCGCCGACGGCGGCGACGGCCATCCGGTCATCCAGAGCAACCGGCTCGTCCAAATCGACGCCCTGGCCAAGCGCGGCGTGGGCGTGGCCTGCCTGCACTATGCCGTCGAGGTGCCCAAGGAAAAGGGCGGGACCGAGTTCCTGAACTGGCTGGGCGGCTCCTTCGAGAAGGACTGGTCGGTGAACCCGCACTGGAAGCTCGCCGCGGCGCAGCTCGCCGCGGACCATCCGATCACCCGCGGCGTGCGCCCCTTCGAGACGGAGGACGAGTGGTACTACCACATGCGGTTCCGCGAGCCGCCCGCGGGGGTGACCATGATCCTCACGGGCGTGCCCCCCGACGCCACCCGCGAGCGGCCCGACGGCCCGCACGGCAACAACCCGACCGTCCGCGCGGCGAAGGGCAGCCGCGAGGCCCTGGCGTGGGCTTACGAGCGGCCGGACGGCGGCCGCGGCTTCGGCTGCACCGGGGCCCACTACCACCGCAACTGGGCCGACGACGACTTCCGGCGACTGATGCTCAACGCCCTGATTTGGACGAGCGGGCTCGACGTCCCGCCGGGCGGCGTGCATTCTGCCGTGACGCCCGACGACATGGTGGTGAACCTGGACGACAAGCCCCGGAAAAAGAAGTGAGGGACGACATGCCGATGCTGACGATCGAGGGAACGGGAGCGTTCGAGGTGCCGGCCGGCAAGCGGCTGGTGAACGCGCTGGTGGACGAGTGCGGTCTCGACCAACTGCACGCCTGTGGCGGCGTGGCTCGGTGCACGACCTGCCGCGTGGAGTTCGTGGCCGGCGAGCCGGCCCGGATGACGCAGGCCGAAAAGGACGTGCTCGCCGCCAAGGGGATCACCACGCCGGGTCTGCGGCTCGCCTGCCAGATCACCTGCGACGCCGACATGACCGTCCGCGTGATCAGCCGGCTGGCCGGCTCCGGCCGCCGGGACTGCGGCCACCGCCCGGCCGACGAGATGCAGCCGCCGCCGCAGTGGGCGTGAGGCTGTTCCCCACACGACGGTCTCTGACCGTCGTGCCCTCGTTGTAGCGGCGGTCTCCGACCTCCGGGAGCCCCGGGCTCGCGCCCGGGGCTGCAAAGACTCACGGCTCCGACCGGCGATCCGAGCGGGCCCGACCCCCCGTCACCCGGCCAGCAACCGCTCCACGATGCCCGCGATCTCGTGCATCGCGAGGGCCGGCACGTTCGCCACGCCGGGCCGCGAGGCGATGAACACCGTCTCGTGTGGATTGGCCGGGTCGATCGCGCCGTGCGAGCCCTTGACGAGCGACGTGTCGAGCGGGATCGCGATCTGCGGCAGCCGCGAGCGGTCGAGGTGCAGCTCCAGCGGGTCGTAGCCCGGCTTGCGGTGGATGTCGACCGTGCGGGCGAAAGCCGGAGCCTTGGCATCGTCGAGCCAATACGGGTAGGCGAACCAGGCGTCGAGATCACTCTCCAGCACGACGTCGCCGCAGCGGCTCTCGGGCCCCTGCTCCGCCGCCACGGCGAGGCCCGCGGTCACGAGATCCGCGCCGGCGAGCACGCGGCCCACGCCGGCGGTCGCGCGAAACAAGTCCGCCACCCGATCGCGGAGGCCGCGGTCGCCGCCGTCCCGCAGGTAGACGTGGGCCACCTGGTGGTCGGCGAGCGCCCAGGCCGCGCTGCCGGCGACGTCGAGCAGCTCTCCATCTCCGGAGTCGTGCACCGCCAGCAGGCCGGCCTCCCGCAGGATCCGGTTCGGGAACACGGCGTGGGACACCGGCCGGATCGCATATTCGCCGACGACGAGGACCGTGACGTCGTCCCGCCCCCCGATGCCACCGCAGCCCGCGACGAGCGCGGCGATCTCGGCGTCCAGCTCCCCGCAGGCCGCGTGGGCCGGCGGGCTGTCGGGGCCGGTCCGCTGGGCCGCGTAGTCGAGGTGGGGCAGGTAGACCCAGGCCACGTGCGGCGGATTCGGCCGTGCCGCCTCGATGAAGCTGCGGGCGATCCAACGGCTCGACTCGATGCCCGCCACCGGCCCCCAGAACTTGTGCAGCGGGAACTCGCCGAGCGTCGCCCGCAGGGCGGCGTAGAGCGGCTCGGGGTTGGTGTGGCACCACATGGTCTCGGTGCCGTCGGGATTGTGCCGGGGCGCCGGCAGGCAGACGAGATCCGCGGTGGCGTGCTTCGACTGCAGCAGGAACCAGGCGGCGGTCCGCAGGCCGGGCCGCGTGGCGGCGAGCCGATCCCAGAGCCGCGGCACGCGATGGACCCCGTCGGGGCTGATCCACATCTCCAGGTGCCGCGTGCGGCGATCGAACAGGCCGTTGGCCACGATGCCGTGGGCCGCGGGCGGCCCGCCGGTCGTGAGCGCGGCCTGCACCGGGCAGGTGAGGGCGGGGAAGCCCGGGGCGAGCGGGACGCACTGCCCGGCGGCGGCGAGCGCCGCGAGCGCCGGCATCCGCGGCACGTCTTCGGCCCGCAGGCCGGGAACCAAGATCAGGAGAACGTGCGGCGTGCCGGTCATGACGCGAGGCCTCGGAGGAGCGGGGCGAGAAAGGCGAAGGATTCGCGGGCGGTGTCGAGCCACCGGTGGGCCTGCCGCGGCAGCTCGACGTGCAGGCCGCCGGCGTAGCCGGCGGCCGCGAGCTCCCCGAGGACCGCGGGGAAATCGACGTCGCCCGCGCCCAGCGGCAGGTGTTCGTGGCGGCAGGCCCGCATGTCGTCCACGTGCACGTTCGCGACGCGGCCCACCCAAGGCCGCAGGGCGGCGGGCCGTTCGCCCATGCACTCCAGGTGGCCGAGGTCCACGGTGAGCCGCAGCGGATCGGGCCGCCCCATCCGCTCGAGAAGCTCGCCGTAGCGGCCGAGCGTGTCCACGAACATGCCCGGTTCGGGCTCGAAGCCGAGGGTGACGCCGCGGACGGCGGCGCGGGCGACGACCGGGCCGAGCCCGCCGGTGAGCCGCTCCCAGCAGGTCGCCTCGGTGGCGGAGTCACGAACGATGCCCGACCAGAGCGAGACGCATCCGGCCCCGAGATCGGCCGCGACGTCCACGGCCCGGCAGAGGAAGTCGATCCGCCGCCCCCGGGCGGCCGCATCCGTCGAGACGAGCGTCGGCTCGTGCTTGAGCCGCGGGTCGAGCAGGTGCCGCGCTCCGGTCTCGACCACGCAGGCCATGCCGGCGGCCGCGAGCGCGGCACGCCAGCGGCCCACCGCGGCCGGGAGGTCGGCCGCGAAGGGATCGAGCACGCGATGATCGAGCGTGATCGCGAGCGACCGGCAGCCGAGGTCGGCGAGCAGCGGCATGGCGGCGAGCGGATCGACGTCGCCGATCGAGTTGGTGCCGTATCCCAGCCGCATGCCGTGCCACCCCTCGCGGTCAGGTCGGTGACACGAGCTGCCGGCCGAAGAGGAACCAGCCGAGCAAGGCCAGGACCACCAGCGCCCACTGCTCGCCGCACGCGGCCAGCACGAGCACGGCGTCGAACGTGACGATCGACATGATGGCGTTGCCCACGGCCTGGCGGACGCGGGCCGGCACCGGCACGACGATCCCGCTCACGGCCCGGAAGACGACGGCGGCGGCGAGGATGCCCCACAGCAGGAGCCAGTCGCGGGCCCCGATCCTGCAGCCGGGGGCGAGCGGCCCCTCGAGCGTGCGGCTCCAGACGAAGCCGGCGGCGACGAAGAGCCCCGACGCCATGAGGAGCGTGCCGCCTCCGAGCGTGGCGGCACGCGGCCGGCCGGCCTCGTCGCGGGCGTAGAGCGTGATGCCCGCGACGTAGATCGCCATGCCGGCGGGGACGAGCCATTCGTGGGCCGCATACGGCCCGCCCGCGGCCGTCATCCCCAGCAGCCAGTTGAGGCCACGGCAGCCGCCCATCACGACCGGGCCGAAGGGCGAGCGGTTCGCATGGCGGTCGTAGAGCCAGACCGCGGCCGTGAGGGCCGCGCCGACCAGGGCGGGCCAGGGCGACCGCGCCGCCCAGGCGGCCCCGCAGGCGGCGGCGGTTCCCGCCGTGAGCAGCGCAGCGCCCGCAGCGGCGGCGGACCGCGGGTGGATCGCCCCGCTGGGCAGCGGCCGCTCCGGCCGCTCGACGCGGTCGAGCGACAGGTCGTAGACGTCGTTGAGGACCATCCCCGCCGCGTAGAAGGCGGCGGAGGCCAGGATCGCCAGCCAGCATGCCGCCGGGGGCCAGGACAGCGGTGCCGTCGCCGCCGAGCAGACGAGGAAGCCGGCGAGCGCGTCGGCGACGGCGGTCGCGAGGTTGGGCAGCCGGACGAGCCGCAGCCAGGCACGCATGTCAGGAGATCTCCACGCCGGCGGCCGCGGCGCAGCCGAGCAGGTGGGCCCGCGCGGCCAGCGCCGCCTCGTCGGGCCGGTCGCGGTACGGATACAGCTCCACCGTGACCCACGAGTCCGGCGTGCAGGCGGCGATCGCCCGGAACGTGGCCGCGAAGTCGATCGCACCTTCCCCGGGCACGAGGTGGTGGTGGACCCGCGTGGCCGCGATGTCCTCGACGTGGTAGTGCCGGGTGTGGTCCTGCATCCTCGGCACCCACTCCGCCGGATCCTCGCCGACGCAATAGGCGTGGCCGACGTCGAAGTTGAGGCCCAGCGCCGGGTGGTTCACCCGCGCGGCGAACTCCAGGTACTGCCCGAACCGCTCGATGAGCAGGCCCGGTTCGGGCTCGACGAGCAGCGAGACGCCCACCTCCGCGGCCACGTCGAGAACGGGCATGATCTCGTCGTAGAAGATCGCGGTCGCCTCGTCTCGCGTCTGGCCCGGCTGGATCTCGCCCCCCGGCTCCGTGGAAATCGACGTGGCGCCGAGTTCCGCGGCCAGCCGCAGGGCCCGCTTGGTGTGCTCGCGACGGATGGCGCGGTAGTGGGGGTCGGGATCGGTCCAGCCGGGGTGCCAGTAGGGCTGCCGCGGATCGGCCACGGCGTTCATCATGAAGGCGTTGATGTTGGAGATCGTCAGGCCGGCCCGCTCCAGGGCCGTGCGGATCGAACGTTTCCGGGCCGGCAGCAGGCCCGCCGGCCAGGCATGAGGCACGTCGGCCAGCAGTTCGATGCCGCCGTAGCCGCAGCCCGCGATCCGCTCGATCGCCTCCTCGACCGGGGCGTCGAGGTAGGCGTTGGAACTGAAGGCGAGCCGAAGGGGCATGGGGCGGTCCGTGCGCGGAATTAGGCCGCGAAATCATAGCCTCAACTGGACGCCGACCGATACCGGGCCAACGCCCGCTGAAAGACGATCCGCGAGACGACGAGCGTCGCGACCGCCGCGACGACGATCCCGACGACGGGCCACCAGGCGGCCCCGACGAGCGGCCGGGCGAGCACCCCGGCGGGCACGTTCACCACCAACAGGATCGGGATCACGAACGTGCACAGGGCCCGCAAGGGGCCGCCCCACGGGCCGGCGTAAATCTCGGCGGGGTAGCGGGAGAAGTTAGTCAGGTAGAACCAGAAGTCGTAGAGGCTCTGGTTGCGGCCCATGAGGATCGTGGCGGCCGCGAGCATGATCACCAGGCCGTAGAGGATGGCCACGCCGCAGAGCACGAGCAGCGGGTAGACGGCCCAGGCGACGGGCGGCGGGGCATGGTCCATCCGCGCCAGCGACCAGGCCAGCAGCCCCAGGCCCACGAGGCCGTTGGCGAAGGCCGAGAAGTCCACCCGGTGCATGGAGAGCAGGAACTGCGCGTCGAGGGGCTGCACGAGCACCGCGTCGAGACCGCCCGTGCGGACCATCTCCGTGAGTTCCTCGGCGCTGGGCATGAACAGCGCCTGCACGATCGAGTTGATCACCAGTCCGGTGGCCACGAAGGCGAAGAACGGCTCCCGCGACCAGCCGGTGCCGGCGCCGATCTCCGGCGTGAACCGGAAGATCAGCAGGTACAGCGCCAGGTTCATCGACATCCAGCCGAGGCTCGTGACGCACTCGAGGATGAAGTTCGCCCGGAACGTCATGTCGCGGACCAGGCAGGCGCGGGCGAACGTGCCGAAGATCGCGAGGTAGCGGGTCACGGGCGGTTCTGGCCGAGCGGCGGCGGCCGCCTCGATGATCGGCAGCGGGGCAAGCGGGGGCGGCGGACGGTGTCGGCGCCGGATTGTACCCCCGATCCGGCCGCACGCGGAGGGAGACGGACCCACTTATAATGCCGCCGCGGGCGGAGCGGCAGCCCCGCTCGGTCGGAGAGCCATGAATCGTCCCAGCCCCTGGCATGATACCCGCGCGTGGTCCGCGGCTCGTGTGGCCCTGGCCACGAGCCTGCTCGCGTGCAGCGGCGGCTCGGCGCTGGCCGATCCGTTTTGCAACGGCGGCGGCAGACTGTCGCTGGTGCGGCGGCACGTCGCCCGGGTCGTCGACGGGGAGGCGGCCACGACGGCCCTTCATCGGCTCTCGAACTCGCGGACGAGCTGCACCACGTGCCACGTGGGGCCCGGCCCGCAGGGGGACCTGCGGGCGAGGCCCGGCCAGCGTTGGCCGCTCAACGCCTACGGCCACGCGCTCACCGTCCTGCGGCCCGAGCTGCTCGGCTATGGCGACGCGGAGGATGCCGAGACGGCCGCCGCCTTCGCGCGGATCGATCGGCTGCCTGCGAACCCCAGCGATCCCGCCGGGCTCACGTTCGGCGAACGCATCCGCCAGGGCCTGCCACCGAGCCCGCTCTTTCCCCCCCAGGCGTACGAGGCCGACGCGGGGCCCCCGGGTGGCGGCCGCGAGCCGCAGCCTCTCGGGCTCAAGGACGCGTTGGGGCTCGTGCTGGCGGAGGACGGCCCGATCCTGCAGGTCGGCGAAGTGGCCGCGATCGATGCCGGCGCGACCGCCGCCCTCGCTCGCTTCGCAGGCGACGTGCTGATGATCGGGCTGCGGTCGCTGCCGGCCGACGTGGCGGCTCGCCTCGCGACCAGCGCGGCCGAAACGGTCTGGCTGCCCGCGCTCGCCACGGTCGAAGCCGAAGCCGCCGCGGCGCTGGCCGGCCTGCGCGGCGATCTGGTCATGACAGGCCTCGAGCGGCTGGAGTCGGCCGAACTCGCGGCGAAACTCGCCGGGCGTCCGGGCCGCCTGGTGCTGCCCTGCCTGCGGTTCATCACGCCGGAGGCCGCCACGGCCCTCGTCGCCCGCACCGACGGCATCTGCCTCGCCGCGCTCGCGGAGGTCGCGGCGGAGTCGCAGACAGCGCTGGCCGCCGCAACCTGCCCGCTCGACTTGCCGGCCCTGCGGCGGATCGAGTCGCAGGCCCTGGCCCGCAGGCTGGCCGCCGCGCCGATCGTGCGGCTCGGCGGACTCGAATCGCTGCCGGTGGAGATCGCCAGGGTGCTCGTCGAGCCCCAGGCTGGTCGCGAGGGCGTGGAACTGCGGCTCGACGCGATCACCGACGAGGTGCTCGCCGTCATCCGCGAAGGCGGCCGGGCGTTCGGCACGCTGACGGTTTTGGGCGACAGCCCGACGGCCGAGCGGTTGCGGACCATCGTGGGGAGCGGCCTGACCTGCAGTTTTCCGACGGTGACCGCGGCGGCCGACGACCTGGCCGCGGCGGCCGCGGCGTGTGACGTGCCGTTTCCGGGCCTGCGGCGGCTCGATTCGGCCACCCTCGCGGCGGCGCTGGTGCGGAGCAAGGGCGACGGGCCGCGGTGCCTGGAGACGGTCACGACGATCAGCCCCGCAGCGGCCGCCGAGATCGCGAAGCTCCAGCCCAATGAACCGATCAGGCTTTCCTCCTTGGCGACGCTGCCCATCGAGGTGGCCCGTCCGCTGCTGGCCACCGCGCGGGCGAGCGTGCTGCTCCCCTGCCTCGACGAGATCTCGACGGAAAGCCTGGCCCTGCTGCTCGAGCGGACCCGCGGCGGCGGGCCGGTCAACAAGATCGCCACCGTCATTCTCGGCGTGCCCCGACTCCCCAAGGGTCCGTTCGCGCCGCCGGCCCGGAAGGACACGCCGCGGCTCAGCCTCATGCTGCCGACACTGGCGTCGCTATCGGCGGAGGACGTGGGGAATCTCCTGGCCTGCCTGCGCCCGGAGGCCGACGTCCTCTCGATCACGGTGCCGGAACTCTCCCCGGAGGCCGCCGCCGCCCTGGCGGAATGGGGGGGGGTGTTGCAGATCGGCGGCCTGCGGTCGCTCCCGCCGGCGGTGGCCGCGGCCCTGGCCCGCTGCACCGCCAAGTTCAACCTGCTACT
>JBIPLS010000254.1:0-2751 GCA_044368305.1 Pirellulales bacterium | reverse complement strand
GGCTCCGCTGGTGCCGGCCGCACGCGCTCGACGAGGGCCTTGAGTTCGTCGGCGGCGGGCCGAGGGGCCTGCTCTTCGGTCAGGACGTGCAGTTCCGGCTCCGCGACGGCCCGGGAATCGAGCGGCGGCTGGGACTGCACGAGCGGCGCCGCATGGGCGACCGGATCGGAGCCGCCGCGGGCCGCCGTCGGCAGGGCCTGCGACTGGATGGCGGCCGCGATCGGCCCGTGGCCTGGCGCTACCGCGAGTCGCTCCGGTGGCCGCGCCAAGGCGGCCGCCATGTCGGCGAAGCCGCCGACCGGCGGACGCGGAGCGGCCACGGCGATGGCCTGCGGTTCGTCCACCTGCCGCTCGACCGCGGGAGCGACGGAATCAGGGATCGGAGGCTCCTCGAGCCCGAAGAAGGGCGACGGGATCGGATCGCGGAGACCGTCCGCCGTCAGCGCGGCGGTGCAGAGGACGCCCGCGACGAACGCCGTGGCGAGAACGCCCGCTCCCCGGGAATCGCACATGCCGCGCCGTGCCTTGCTGATGCCGCCGATCGCTCGCCATGGCGAACCCGCGACCGCGGACCCGCCTTCCTTCCCGGCGGATCCATCGACAGTCGTGACCGGAAAAATCGATCCACGTGCGATCGCCGGCACTGTTTCACGAAGTCATCTCGTCGCCAGCCATCGGGCGGCGGCGGCGGCGCGGCCCCGGCAAGGCGGGCAAACCAGGGCCCCGGCTGTTCAGGCAAGGCCGGCAAGACGCGGCTCTTCGAGAACCGCCGTCCAGGCATCGACGAGGACCGCAAGATTGGCGTTCCGCTCGACGGCATCCAGGGCGGCGAGCGTGTGCCCGATCGCCGCGACGCAGGCATCGGGATCGTGCTCCCAGGCCGCGGCGGCCTGGCCGAGCGCCGCGTCCGCGGCCGGCTCGCCGGTCACCGCCCCGCGGACGGCGACCCGCAGCACCTCGATGACCGTGTCGAGCACCAGCCGCAGCCGCACCCTCCGCGGCGGCGCCTCCTTGCCGGCCGCTTCGATGAAGGCGATCGTCTCGCGGGCCAGTTCGACTCCGGGCACGGGTCGCCGTCCAACCAGGTCGAGGAGCCGGCTGCGAAACGCCGCGACCTCGGCATCACCGAGGCATCGGGCCCGAACCAGGCTACCGCCGGCGGCGGCAGCCTGCCGGCGCAGAACGGCCTCGTCGCCGGGGCCGCCGGCGATCCGCGCCTCGGCATCGAGGATCCGGTTTACCACGGCGTCCGCGAGGGGCCGGAAGCGGACGATCCGGCAGCGGGAACGGATCGTGGGCAACTGGCGCTCGACCGCGGTGCCCACGAGGATGATGACCGCGGAGTCCGGCGGCTCTTCCAGCGTCTTCAGCAGGCAGTTGGCGCCCTCCTCGGCGAGCGCATCGGCATCGAGGATGATCGCGACCTTCCTGGTGCCGAGGGCCGGTCGCAACAGCAGCCGCCAGACGAGGCCCTCGCGCATGCGCTGCTCGCCCGCGCCGATCAGCGACTCCAGCGGGATCGTCGCGCGGTCGGCCGGCCTGCCGACGACGTCGATGTCTGGATGGGTCCCGGCGGCGGCCTGGATGCAGGAACGGCACGTGCCGCAGGCGACGAGTCCCGGGCCGCAGGCCTCGCAGAGCAGCGCCCTGGCCAACGCCAGGGCGAACGTCCGCTTCCCGATCCCCGCGGCGCCGACGAAGAGATACGAGCCCGCGACGCGGCCGCGAGCGGCGGCTGCGGCAAAATCGGCGGCGATCGCGTCGTGCCCCTCGACCCCTTGCCACGCCATGGCTTCAGCCCACCTCGGGAAAGCGGGCCGCGACCGCCGCGCGGATGCGGGCGGCCACCTCGTCGGGTTCGCTTGCGGCGTCGATCACGACGATGGAGGCCGGATCGCGGGCCGCCTCCGCGAGAAACCCGGCCCGGAGCCGACCGCGATAGGCATCGCCGCGGTTCTCCAACTTGTCGAGGGGGCGAGCGAGCCGCCGGGCGGCCGTCTCCAGATCGACGTCGAGCACGAGCACCAGGTCGGGCATGACGCCCGCCGTGGCGACCCCGCCCACCCGGCGGATCACCTCCGGGTCGAGACCCCCGGCATGCCCCTGGTAGACGACGTTCGCCAACAGGTAGCGGTCCGACACCACCCAGGCGCCGCGGTCGAGCGCCGGAGCGACGACCTCGGCCACGAGCTGCGCGCGGGCCGCCATGTAGAGGAGCATCTCGGCGGTCGGGGCGAGGTGCAGGTCGTGCCGATCGAGAAGGATGGCCCGCATGGCGTCGCCGGCCGGCGTCGATCCCGGATCGCGGCAGACCACCGCCGCGTGGCCGCCCGCCCGCAGCCAGGCGGCGAGCGCCGCGATCTGGGACGACTTGCCCGCACCATCGATGCCGTCGAGGGCGATGAACCGTCCGCGACGGGGGGCGGGGGGCGGGGGAATGTCCGGCATAGGAATGCCTGCGGCCTGCTGCTCACGCCCGCGAGTCGTGTCGATCCAACGTGTCAATCCGGGACCGGCATGATACGGCATCCGCCGGCCGGCCTGCTCACGGGCGGGCGAGCAAGCGGGCGAGCCCCAGCGGATCGGTCGGGTCGAGCGGGGCGACCCGGCGGCAGACGTCCTGCGCGAGCGACCGCTTGCCGGTCTCCAGCAGGCAGTGCACCAAACCCTTCGCCGCCTCGTGGAAGGGCGCGTTGCCCGGCAGCGCGTAGGGGAGGGGCTGCGGGCCTCCGGCCGCATCGATGGCCCGCA
>JBIPLS010000132.1:0-10153 GCA_044368305.1 Pirellulales bacterium | reverse complement strand
GCGCCGGCCGCCCGCTTCGCCCCCTCGGCCAGACTCGTCGAAAGCCGGGCGAGATCCTCCGCAGCCAGCGGCCCGAAGGCGTCACCGGCGACCACGAGCACCGGAATCGCGAGTTCCCGGCACAGGGCGAGCCGCTCGTCGAAGTGCCGCCAGTGCTCGCGGCGGGCCTCGCCCTGGCTGGTGAGCAGGCCGCCTTGGAAGCTCGCGGCCACCGGCGCGATGCCCTGGGCCGCGAGCCGATCCGCCAGGGCCGCCCTCCCCTGCTCCGCGATGAACGCCTCCGCGTGGCCCAGCCAGAGGTCGATGGCGGCGACGTGGCCGGCGGCATAGTCCTCGAGGATCGTCGCCAGCGGCGACTGCAGGCTGGACACGGTGGAGAGGGCCGGGATCACCGCACTTTGTCCCGGAGCGTCGCGACCACCTCGTCGATCGCGATCCGCTCCTGGGTGAGCGAGTCGCGGTCGCGGAGCGTGACGGTCTTGTCGGCGAGCGTCTGGCCGTCGATCGTCAGGCACCAGGGCGTGCCCGCCTCGTCCTGCCGGGCGTACCGCCGGCCCACCGAGCCCTTCTCGTCGTACTGGCAGGCCATGTGCGGCTTGACCGCGCGGTAGAGGTCGATCGCCACCTCGGGCATGCCGTCCTTCTTCACGAGGGGCAGGATCGCCACCTTCACCGGCGCCAGCCGCGGATGGAGCTTCAATACCGTGCGGCTCCGCGGCTTGCCGTCCTCGTCGGGCACCTCGTCCTCGTGGTACGCGTCGCAGAGGAAGGCGAGCGTGGCCCGGTCGGCGCCGGCCGAAGGCTCGATGACGTGCGGCACGTACCGCTCCCGCGTGACGTCGTCGAAGTAGGAAAGATCCTTGCCGCTCCCCTTGTGCCGCGGCTTGCCGTCGACGCCCGTCTCCAGCACCAGTCCGCCGTCCTTGCGGACGAGCTTGCCCTCCATGTGGCTGCGGAGGTCGAAGTCGCCGCGATGGGCGATTCCCTCGAGCTCGCCGAACTCGCCCGGCCCGAGGAACGGAAACGCATACTCGATGTCGGCCGTGCCCACGGAATAGTGCGACAGCTCGTCGGCCCCGTGCTCGCGAAGTTGGAGTTTGCCCTCCGTGAGCCCCAGGTCGAGATACCACCGCCAGCGCCGGTCCCGCCAGTAGCGATACCAGGCGGCCGAGTCGGCCGGCTTGCAGAAGAACTCGATCTCCATCTGCTCGAACTCCCGCGACCGGAAGGTGAAGTTTCGCGGCGTGATCTCGTTGCGGAAGCTCTTGCCGACCTGGGCGATCCCGAACGGCACCCGGACCCGCGACGTGTCGAGCACGTTCTTGAAGTTCACGAAGATGCCCTGGGCCGTCTCGGGGCGGAGGAACGCCCGGTCGTCGTCGTCGCCGGCCAGCGCCCCGATTCGCGTCTCGAACATGAGGTTGAACTCGCGCGGCTCCGTCAGCGATCCGGGCGCGGTGGCGTCGGGGCCGAGCACGTCGGCGAGGCTGGCCGAGCCGGCGGCGATCGCCTCCTGCAGCGACTCCAGCCCCCCGCCCCACTCGATCTCCTCGACCTGCTTGGACCGCAGGCCGAAGAACTTCTGTGCCCGGGCCACCGTCTCGGGGATCGCCTCGTCGCCCGAGGCGTCGGTGGTCGCGAACACCTTCTTGCCGCGGTGGGCCGCCCAGCGGCCGTGGAGGTGGTCGTAGCGGTAGCGGCGCTTCGACTCGCGGCAATCGATCATCCAGTCGTGGAACAGGTCGAAGTGCCCGGAGCACTTCCAGACCTGCGGATGCATGATGATCGTGCAGTCCAGGCCGGTCATCTCGTAGGGCGACGGGGCTCCCGCGAGCGTCGCCAGTTCGTCGTGGCCGGCGACCATGTCGTGCCACCAGGCGTCCTTGAGGTTCCGCTTCAGGGCCACGCCGAGGGGGCCGTAGTCCCAGAAGCCGTTGAGGCCGCCGTAGATCTCGCTCGACTGGAAGACGAAGCCGCGCCGCTTGGCGAGCGACACGATCCGGTCCATCCGCGACTGGTCGTTCTGGTTCTGCATGATGCTCTCGGAAAAGGTGCCGGCCACCAAATCTGGGCGGACCGGGCAAGGCGATACCTTACCCAGATTTGGTGGCTGGCACCATTTCACCTGGCGGCCGGCACCATCGCAGTCAGCCAGCCGTCGGCGGCGTCGAGCCGGGGAACCACGGCGAGCGCGTCGACCGCGGCGCAGGCCGGCAGGTCGGCCTCCATGCCGAGGGCCACGAGATTCGACCCGCCCGGCGAGCGGCGGAACTCGGCGACGAGCGCGGCCACCGCGTCGGCGGCGGCATGCACGCGGCGGAAGGACTCGCGGGCGGCTGCGGCCGCCGGGTCGAGCGCGTCGGCGGGCCCCTCCGCACCGGCCGCATCGACGATCGCGCCGGCGGCGAGGACGTCCTCGGCCGTGACCGCACCGTCAGTGCCCGCGCAGACCAGGTGCACGTCGACGCCGCCGCGCCCCGCCGCGAGCCGGCGGACGGCCGCCGCGACGGCCGCGCGGTTCACGATCGCGCCGACCACGATCTCGCGTGCGCCGCGGCAGGCATCGAGGGCCGCCGTGCCGTTGGTCGTCGTGATCACGATCGACCGGCCCGCGACCCGATCGCGGGTGTACTCCAGCGGCGAGTTGCCGAGGTCGAAACCCGCGATCCGGACGCCCCCCCGCTCGCCGCCGAGCAGCGTGCCCGGGCCGAGCGACGCGGCGACCGACCGGGCCTCCGCCACGCCGGGCACCGGCCGCACCCGCGCCGCCCCGTGCGCCAGGGCCGTGGCGATCGTCGTCGAGGCCCGGAGGACGTCGATCACGACGGCGATCCCTCCCGCGACCGCCCCCTGCGGCATACCATGAAACCGCTGGTGACAGTGCCAGTGCAGGTTCATGATCTCCGGAGCCACCGCGTGTTCGCCGAATCGACCGCCACGATAGGCCAGCCGCCCCCGGCGGACAACACCGTGGACAAGAGCGGCGCCAAGGTCCGCGGCATGTTCGCCGAGATCGCCCCACGGTACGACCTCGTCAATCGCATCCTCTCCGGCGGGATCGACGTCTGGTGGCGGCACGTCACGGTCCGCCGGGCGCCGCCACCGCCGACCGGGGCGATTCTCGACGTCTGCACCGGCACCGGCGACCTGGCCCTCGCCTACGCCGCCGCGTGCGACCCCGGCGTCCGCGTCGTGGCCAGCGACTTCTGCCGGCCGATGCTCGACCGCGGCGTCGAGAAGGCGCGGAGGTCCGGAGCGAACGTGGAATGGGTGGAGGCCGACGCCCAGGCCCTCCCCTTCCCGGACGCCACGTTCGGCCTCGTCACCGTCGCCTTCGGCCTGCGGAACATCGCCGACACCGGCCGCGGCCTGGCCGAGATGGCCCGTGTCCTCGCGCCCGGGGGCCGGCTCGCGATCCTGGAGTTCTCGCTGCCCCGCAACGCCCTCGTCCGCGCCGGCTACCTCGTATATTTCCGCCGCGTGCTTCCCTTCCTCGGCAACATGGTGGCTCGCAACCGCTCCGACGCCTACACCTACTTGAACAAGAGCGTGGAGGAGTTTCCGTCGGGCGAGCGGCTCGCGGGACTCGTCGGCGCCGCCGGCTTCGATCGCGTGGAGATGATCCCGCTCACCTGCGGCATCGCCACGCTCACGCTGGCGACCCGCACCGCCGGAAAGGCGGCCGCGCGTGGCTGACCTGCCCGTCGTCGTCGCGATCACCGGAGCCTCGGGCGCGCCCTACGGCGTCCGGCTCGTGGACGCGCTGCTCGCCGCGGGCCGGGAGATCCATCTCACCATCAGCCCCTCGGGGCAGGCCGTGTTCACGGAGGAGATCGGCCGCCGGCTCGACCTCGACCGCTTCGACCTCTCGGCCCTGCTCGGGAAGGATCCGCCGACGAGCGGTCGCTGCACCTACCACCACTACAAGAACCTGATGGCCCCGATCGCCAGCGGGTCGTTCCTCACTGCGGCGATGGTCATCTGCCCGTGCAGCGGCAGCACGCTCGCGGCCGTGGCCCACTCGATGGGCGAGAACCTCGTCCACCGGGCGGCGGAGGTGCACCTCAAGGAACGGCGGAAGCTGGTCATGGTGCCGCGGGAGACGCCGCTCTCGCTGCCGCAGTTGAAGAACATGCAGGCCGTCCACGAGGCGGGGGCGGTCGTGCTGCCGGCCGCGCCGGGCTTCTACCACGGGGCCGAGACGGTGGCCGACCTCGTGGACTTCGTGGTGGCGCGGATCTGTGACCAGCTCGGCGTGGGCAACGCGCTCGTCCGCCGCTGGGGGGAGCGGTCCTGATGGCCACGGCCGCGCCGGGAGACCGCATGACGACCGGCCCGCGGGCGGCTTCCCGACTGCGGACCTACCTGGAACTCGTCCGCTTCAGCCACACGATCTTCGCCCTGCCCTTCGCGATCACCGCCGCCCTGCTCGCCGCCCGGCGCGGCATCGACCCGGAACTCGCCGCCGGCCCGGGCGGCTGGCTGCGGCCCGCGGCCGGCATCCTCCTCTGCATGGTCGCCGCGCGGACGGCGGCCATGGCCTTCAACCGGCTCGTCGATCGCACGATCGACGCCGCCAACCCGCGGACGGCCTCGCGGCACCTGCCCCGGGGCGACGTCGGCGTGGGGGAGGTCTTGGGCCTGGTCGTCGCCTCGTCGGCCGCGTTCGTCACCGCGACCCTTCTCTTCCTCCCCAACTGGCTGCCGCTGGTGCTCTCGATCCCGGTGCTCGCCTGGCTGCTCGGCTACAGCTACGCCAAGCGGTTCACGGCCCTGGCCCACCTGTGGCTGGGCGCGGCGCTCGGTTTCGCGCCGGTCGCCGCCTGGATCGCCCTCCGCGGCCGCACCCTGCTGGAGACGCCCGCCGACGTCCTGCCCGCCGCCCTGCTCGGCGCCGCGGTGACGCTCTGGGTGGCCGGGTTCGACGTCATCTACGCCTGCCAGGACGCCGCCTTCGACGCCGCGCACGGCCTGCGGAGCATCCCCGCCCGACTCGGCGTCCCGCGGGCCCTGGCCCTGGCCAAGTGGCTGCACGCCGCCACGCTGGCGGTGCTCGCCGCGCTGCCCACCTGCGTGCCAGAACTCGGCCCGATCTACTGGATCGCCTGGGTCGCGATCGCGGGGCTGCTCGTCTGGGAGCACGCCCTCGTGAAGCCCGACGACCTGTCGCGGGTCAACCAGGCCTTCTTCACCGCGAACGCCGCCATCGGCCTGGTGCTTTTGGCCGCGATCGCCGCAGATTCATGGGTCTGAAGATGGCCGGGTTGCGAAATCCGGCCGGCTGCGGTTTCTCTGGTGGCTCGCCCGTACCCAGCCGCCGGAAACGAAACCCATGATCCGTGCCGTTGCCCCTTCGCTCGAAGCCATCCGCGAGAAGGTGGAGGCCGGCGTCCGCCTCGACGCCGCCGAGGCGGAGTCCCTGTGGGACGAGCGGATCTCGGTCCACGATCTCGGCGCATTGGCCAACCTCGTCCGCGAGCGGAAGAACGGCAACTGCGGCTACTACAACATCAACACCCACCTCAACCCCACGAACGTCTGCGTCTACCGCTGCACGTTCTGCGCCTTCCGGGCAGACCTTCGCGAAGCCCGCGGCTACGTCATGAGCGACGACCAGATCCTGGCCCGCGGGCGGGAGGCCGTCGAGGCGGGATCGACCGAGATGCACATCGTCGGCGGCCTCCACCACCAGAAGGACTACGACTGGTACCTGGACGTCATCCGGCTCCTCCACGGAGCCTTCCCGACCCTGCACCTCAAGGCCTGGACCCCGGTCGAAATCAACTGGTTCTGCCACCTCACGAAGCGGTCGATCCGCGACATCCTCGTGGAGATGAAGGACGCCGGCCTCGGCAGCCTGCCTGGCGGCGGTGCCGAGATCTTCCACCCCGAGGTCCGTGACAAGATCTGCGAGCACAAGGCCGACACGCAGGAGTGGTTCGCCATCCACCGCACCGCCCACGAACTGGGCCTGCGGAGCAACGCCACGATGCTCTACGGCCACATCGAGAACGCCTTCCATCGCACCGACCATCTGCTGCGGCTGCGGGCGTTGCAGGACGAGACGGGCGGCTTCCAGACGTTCATCCCGCTCGCCTTCCACCCGGCCAACACGCGGCTCTCCCACCTTCCCAAGCCGTCGGCGGCCTTCAGCCTGAGGACGATGGCCATCAGCCGGCTCGTGCTCGACAACTTCGATCACCTGAAGGCCTACTGGATCATGCTCGGCATCGGCACCGCCCAGGCGGCCCTGGCCTACGGTGCGGACGACATCGACGGCACCGTCCGCCACGAACTCATCTACCACGACGCCGGGGCGACGACGCCGGAGGTGCTTTCCGTGGAGGAGATCCGGCGGCTGATCCGCGAGGCGGGCCGCGAGCCCGTGGAGCGGGACACGCTGTACCATCGCGTCGAGCGCGAGGGCGGCCGCTGGCGGGCCGCCGAGCCGCTGCGGGCGGGCTGAAAGGGGCCGCGGGCGATCATGGCCGCGAGCCTGCTCCTGCTGCTCGACGACGTCGCGAGTGGCCTCGACGACGTGGCCGCGCTCGTGAAGGCGGCGGCCCACAAGACGGCGGGTGTCGTCGGCGACGACCTGGCCCTCAACGCCCGCCAGGTCGCGGGCATGACGGCCGACCGCGAACTGCCGGTCGTCTGGGCGGTGGCGAAGGGATCGCTGGTCAACAAGGTGATCCTCGTGCCGGCGGCGCTCGTCCTCTCGGCCGCGGCCCCGTGGGCGATCAAGCCGCTGCTGCTCGTGGGGGGCGCCTACCTGTGCTACGAGGGCGCCGAGAAGATCTGGCATGCCTGGCGGCACCGCCATCACCGGCAGGCACACGGGGCCGCCGGCCAGCCCGCCGAGCGGGCGCGGATCAGCGGCGCGATCCGCACCGACTTCATCCTCTCCGCCGAGATCATCGTCATCGCCCTCGGCGTGGCCGCGGCGGCGGACTTCTCCGTGCGAGCCGCGGTGCTCGCCGCCATCGGGCTGGGGATGACCGTCGGTGTCTACGGCCTCGTGGCCGCGATCGTGAAGCTCGACGACCTCGGCCTGTGGCTGGCGGGAGGCCGGGGCCCGACCATGCGACTCGTCGGCCGGGCGATCGTGGCCGCCGCGCCCTGGCTGATGCGCGGCCTCGGCGTCGCTGGCACCGTGGCCATGTTCCTCGTCGGCGGCGGGCTGGTCGTGCACGCCTGGCCCGCCTTGCATCACGCGATCGAGACGGCGACGCATGCCCTGCCGGCGGCCGGCCTGGCCGGCCACGTCGCGGAGGCGGCCGCCGGGCTCGCGCTCGGCGGCCTGCTGCTCGCCGCCACCGCCCCCCTGCGCAGGCCGGAGACGGCCTGACTGGCATCCGCCGGCGCGGTGTCGGCCGCGGGCCACCCCGGTATGCTTTGCGGCCGGGATGCGGACCCCGAGGCCGCGTTGATCACCCTTCTGGCCCGCCCGGCGGCCGCGACTTTTCCCACCGACGCCGCGACCCGCGCACCCGCGGCAGGAACAACCATGCCTCTCGCCTGGGACACGATCGGGGCCTCGGCCTGCCGACCGGTGCACGGCTTTCACGAGATCGAGGCGGGCTTCGTCTGGTCCACGCTCGCCTTCGGCCTCTTCTTCCCACCCGGCGGCCGGGAAACCGGCGCGGTCGTGCTTGCGGTTCACAATCCCCACGCCGAGATCACCCTCACCTGCCGGCTGGACGGGCGGACGTTCGCCGTCAGGGTGCCGCCCGGCGAGCAACGGATCCTCCTCGACGCCGACTGTGCCGGACGGTTCGTCGACTTCGCCATCAGCCCGAAACTCCTGCTCGGCTCCGACGTCCGCGAACTCGGCCTCATGATCCGCCGCATTTTCCGCGAGGCGACTCCCGGCCCCGCTTCCCGCCTGGTGGCAGTGGGCACCGCGCCGCCCGGCGAGCCCGACGGCCTCGAACGCCTCCGCGCGGCGGCGCGAACGAACGGCCGGCACGTGGTCGGCTCCTTCCTGCGCGAAGGCTGGTTCGCGGCCCGCCACCGCGACGGCGCGATCCAGCTGCAGCTCCACGTGCCCCCCTGGATGCCGCTGGCCGCCGCGGATTCGGCCGCGACGCTGGAATGCGGCTGCGGGATCGGCGGCCGCGAGGAGACGGTGACCTTCGATCGCGATCGTGTACGGCCGAACGTCTTCCGGTCCACGCTGCCGCTCCGCCGTATCGCCGGGCGTGCGGTGCCGCTGCTCGAGCTCGAAGAGCCCTTCGACATCGTCCTGCGGCCGAATGCGGCCGGCCGGTATCGCGGGCAGGGAGTTCACTGGCGCGGCCGCGGCGCGGACGCCCTGCCCCCCGCGGCGAACGTCGAGCGGGTCGCCGGCCGGACGAGCCTGGAGAACTTCCTGCTGCACGGCGCGAGCTGGCTCGTGAAGCTCGAGCAGCTCGCAGGCACGCTGCTGCCGACCGGGCTCGCCGGCGCCCGGCGGATCGTGGACTGGGGCTGCGGGTGCGCGCGGATCTCGCGACACCTGCCTCCCGAACTCCGTCCCCGGGCCATCGGCTTCGACATCGATCGCATGAACGTGGAGTGGTGCCGCACGAACGTCCACGGCATGCGGTTCGAGACGTGCGCGGCCGAGCCGCCGCTCGACCTGGAGGACGACTCGGTGGACGTCCTCTTCGCGCACTCGGTGCTCACGCACCTGGGGGAGGAGCACCAGCATCGCTGGCTCGCCGAGATCCGCCGGGTGCTGCGGCCCGGTGGCCTCGCGTTCCTCACCGTGCTCGCGGAGCTGTCGTGGTATCAGCGGTTCTACCCCACGGGCCGCACGCCCGAGGCGATCGCGGACTACCTGGAGAGGGGCTTCGTCGATCACGGCTGGCAGTACGACGTGGGCGTCGATGCCGACTGCCCGGGCGCCTACGTGCAGGTCTCCCACGGCATGGGCTACGTCCGCTCCGCCTGGTCGGGGCTGTTCGAGATCGTCGATTGGATCGACGGCTTCGCCGGCATGCAGACGCTCGTCGTCGTGAGGAAACGCCCCGCCCCAGCTCCGCCGGCGGATGCCCGCCCCTGACGCCCGACGATCGCCCAGCCCCGGACGCCGGCCGGCCCGCGCCGGCGTCAGCCCACCTGACCGAGCCCGAGCGTCGCACCCCAGCGGTCCACCACCAGCTTCTTGAGCCGCTCCAGCCCCGGATCGGCGAGTTCCGGATCGCGATCGAAGACCGCCAGGGCGTCGCCACGGGCCTCGGCCACGACCGAGCCGTCGCGGAGCAGGTCGGCGAGATACAGCGGGGGCGCGCCGCTCTGCCGCGTTCCCACCAGGTCGCCGGGCCCGCGGAGCGCGAGATCCCGCTCGGCGAGCGCGAAGCCGTCCGTGACCGCCACGAAGGCGTCGATCCGCGGATGCGGCTCGTCCTGCGAGCCGACGACGGCCCCGCAGATCCCCCGGATCGCCCCGCGGGCCACGCGACCGCGGAGCTGGTGAAGCTGCGCCAGGCCGAAGGAATCCGCGTCGAGGATCGTCATCATGGTGGCCTGTGGCACGTCGATCCCCACCTCGATGACGCTCGTCGCCACGAGGACGTCGATCGCAGCCGAGCGGAAGGCCTCCATCACCGCGGCCTTCTCGCCGGCCTTCATCCGGCCGTGCACCAGCCCGAGCCGGAATGCCTCCAGCGGCCCGTTCGCCAGCGACTCGTAGGCGCTGGAAATGCTCGCCAGGCCGCGACTCGAATCCTCCACCGCCGGCACGACCACGTAGCCGCGGCGGCCCGCGGCCAGCTTCCGACGGAAGAAATCCCACCACCGGTCGAGGTCGTCGGGGCCGACGCGGTAGGTGGCGACGGGCTGCCGGCCGGGCGGCTGCTCGTCCAGCACCGAGACGTCGAGATCGCCGTACACGGCGTGGGCGATCGTCCGCGGAATGGGTGTGGCCGTCATCACGAGCGTGTGCGGCTCCGCCGCGCCCTGCTGGAGCACCGCCCGCTGGAGAACGCCGAAGCGGTGCTGCTCGTCGATGACGACGACCGCCAGGCTGCGAAACCGCGCCGTCCCGCACACGAGCGCCTGCGTGCCGACCACGATCGCGGCCTCGCCGGAGGCGATCCGCTCCAGCGCCCGCTCCCGCTGCCGCGCCGCCTGGCCGCCCACGAGGAGCTGCACCTCGGTGCCGGTGCCG
>JBIPLS010000131.1:0-10172 GCA_044368305.1 Pirellulales bacterium | reverse complement strand
ACCGGTGGCCGACGCGTCCGCGGCACCGACGCATGCCGCCAGCCGCTCGTAATGTGCGGCCGTCATGTCGCGGCGCGGCCAGCCCTCCCGCTCCCACAGGGCCGCGAACATCTCGGCGAGGAGATACGGATCGAGACCTGCGAGGCCGCCCGTCCACAATTCGACCGCGCCGTCGGCACGGCCGCGGGCGTGTGCGTCCAGGAGCTGCGCCGCGGCGCTTCGCAGGGCCGTCGCCAACTGGCCGGCCTGTCGCCCCAGGCGCACGAGCGCACCCGCAGCAGCCGGATACGGCCCGGCCATGCAGCGGGCGAGGACCTCATGCCGGAGAAAGTTGCGGGCGAAGCGGACGTCGGTGTTCGACTCGTCCTCCCGCCAGGCCTCCGCCTCGGCTACGAGAAACTCCCGCACGTCGCTCCTGTCCACCGCCAACAGCGGGCGGAGAAGGCCGACGCCGTCGCAGAGCTGCCGGGCCGCTGGCATCCCCGCCAGCCCCGCGGGCCCGGTGCCGCGCAGGATGCGGTGCAGGATCGTCTCGGCTTGATCGTCGGCCGTGTGGGCCACGAGCACGTGCCTCGCGCCGTGCTCGTGGGCCACCTCCTCGAGAAACCGATACCGCAGCCGTCGTGCCCGGGCCTCGATACCCTCACCCGTGGGATCGTCGGCGTCGCGCACGGCGAGCCGCCGGCAGACATACGTAAGCCCGAGCCGGCCGGCGAGGAGCGTGACGAACTCCCGATCGGCCCCCGCCGTCACGCGGAGGTCGTGCTCGGCGTGGGCGACGACGAGCCGGGCCGGAGGCGGCGCCAGGGCGACGAGACCGAGCAAGAGCGCCGTGCTGTCGGCACCCCCCGACACGGCCACGACCGCCGGCGCCGTCCAGATGCCCCGGGCCGGCAGGCCGGCGGCGAGGCCGGCGAGGAGCCGGTCGCGGGCGGGGGTCGGTGGCGCAGCGGTCGAACCCATGGCTATCTCGACCTCCCATTCTGCCAGGCCGGGCGATCGGCGTCCTGCGGGGAAAAACCGCCAACGGAAGCGGCATTGAGCCGATCCGCGCCCCGCCCTACCCTCCCACCCGCCGTGCACGGCCCACGGATGATTCCAGGCCGCGAGGAACCCGATCCATGCTCGCTCGCATCGCGCTGGCCGCCGGCCTGGCGCTGCCCCTGCTCTCGGGCTGCTCCACGCTGATCACCGCCGCCTACCTGCTGCAGCCGGCCGACGTGCCGGCCGAGTACGCCGGCCTCAAGGGCAAGCACGTCGCCGTCGTCTGCAAGCCGATCGTGGAGCTCGAGTTCAGCGACGCCGGATCGGCACGGGAGCTTTCGTCGCTGGTCGGCGGCCAGATCCAGCAGTCGGTGCGGAAGGTGAAGGTCATCGGACAGCACGAGGTGGCCCGCTGGATCGACGAGAACGCATGGGTGGACTATCCCACGCTCGGCAAGGCGCTCGACGCGAACTACGTGGTGGGGATCGACCTGGAAGGGCTGCGGCTGCACGAGGGGGCGACGCTCTATCGGGGCCGCGCGACGGCGGCCGTGCGGGTCTTCGACGTGGACAAGAAGGAGGTCGTGTTCGAGAAGCGGATCGACGACTTCACGTTCCCTTCCGACAGTGCGATTCCGGTCACCGACCAGAGCGAGGCCCAGTTTCGGGCCACGTTCCTCCAGCAGCTGGCCCTGCGGATCTCCCGCTGCTTCCACGCCTACGAGAGCCGCGACGTCTTCGCGAGCGGCAACCACGGGCTGTGATACGGCTCGCTCTCGATCTTGTCGCGATTCATACGGATCCCACATGAGCCTCGCGCGGAAAAGGTGACAGCCACCATGTGCCGGTCGCCGAAGGCGACACGGCCCCGACGGAAAGCCGGGGTCTTGGGACCAAGGGTGGCCGTCTCCTTTCTCCAGCGGCCCACCGCGCGACCGGCCGCCGGGAGGGCGGCCCCTCGAAAGCCGGCCCAGGCCGGCCAAGCGAGGCGCGGCAGGATGCCGAGGCCTCGCCGATTCACAGATTCTTGAGCGGCCGCTTCGGCTTCGGCGGCGCGAGGCTCCGCCGGGCGTCGTCGGCAGGCCGGCCAGGCCCGCCACCACCGCCACCCTCGCCCATCCGCGGACGGTTGACCCCGGTGTGCGATTCCTTCCACGTGTAGCCCAGCGGGGTCTTCAACTCGTCCGCGGCCAGAAAGGCCCAGGGCGTGCCTGGATGCTCCCGCACCACCCGCTCCAGATGCGTCCGCGCCTGCGCGGCGAGCTTCTCCATCTGCGAGCCGGTCGCCGAGACGTCGTCGCTCGGCTCCAGCACCCAGGTGTCGTTCCGCGGATCCTTGAACTTCATCCCCGTCTTCGCCTGGGCCAGCATGATGTTGTAGGCGTCGGTGCGAACCTTCACAGCCAGCACCCTGCCCACCGCCAGGTCATAGCCCGCCTGCCAGCGCTTCTCCTCGATCTTCTCCCGGTCCACGGCGCCGGCGGCGAGGATCCCGTACAGCCCGTCGATCTTCGGCGCGATCCGGGCCGCCACCTTCTGGGCCTCGCTGAACAGCAGCGCCAGCGCCCCGTCGTCCTCCCGCGGAAACACCATCTGCGGCGCCTCCATGGGGCTGATCTGGGAATACCTGGACGCTTCGACGAGCGCCCGCTTCGCCCGGTTCGCCGCCAGCATCTGGTCGATCTTGACCGCCGCGACGTAGTCCGGCTGATAGCCCTTCAGCGCCCGCTGGTCGAAGAACCGCCGCAACCGCGACGCCATGGGCGCGATCGCCGCGTCGCCCACCCGGCCCCGCATCTCGCGGTTGGCATGGACGGCGAAGTAGATGCCGCCGGTGTCGAAGCACAATTTCGAGAGGCTGAACGGCCCGAATCCGGAGTCGATCGGCTCCTCCGCCTCCCACGGATGCACGCGGACGACCTCCGGATAGAGCGTCTCCGGCCCCTGGTCCACCACCGCCCATTGCTCACCGCCGTCGTACTGCGGGTCGAACTCCACGAACTTCATCTTCACCTCGCGCATCCCGAAGGGAGCCGGCACGCCGACGACGTACACCGGCATGCCCTGCACCCGGCAGAACCGGGCCGTCTGGTCGGCGAGTTGCTGGTCGTTGCCCACCTCGTCGGTGAAGGCGATGATCATCACGTTGCGGCGCGGGGGGCCACTCCGCACCAGCTTCGCCCGCTCCGCGGCCAGACGGATCGCCGTGAGGGTCATTTCCACCCCGGATTCGTCCACGGGGATCCGCTCGATCGCCGCGACGACGTCGGCCGCGACGGCCGTCGGCTTCGTCGTCACCTGGTGGGCCTGCTGCCCGAACGCGAAGACGATGTTCAGCAGGTCCGGGCGATTGCTTTCCGACTTGTTCATGCCGATCTCGTCGAAGACGCGGCCCAGCCGCGACGCGATCTCCTTCCGCTGGCCCGCGAGGCTCACCGACTGGTCGAACACCCAGCAGATGAGCGTCGGCCGCTGGTCGAGAGAGGCGGCGATCTCGACGGTCAGCCGGTCCACCGCCCCGCCGGCACCCGTCGTCCCCACCCCGACGTCGCCCTTCACCACGACGGTGTCGCTCAGCGTCGAACCCGTCGGGTCGAACTCGACCGGCTCCATGGTGAACTCGGCCGCCGGATCGTCCTCCACCACCACCGGCACGATCGACTCCTCGGCGACCGTGGGCGCCAACGCCTCGGCCATCGCCAGGCCGGCGTCGCTCTGGGCTCCAGCCTTGTTCTCGGGTTCGTCGGAAACGGAAAGCTCGGGCGGGGGCTCGATGTGGACCTCTTCCTCCACCACCGGCGGCGGCGCGAGGATCATCACGGGCCGCGGACGGGGCTCGACCTCCGGCAGGCCAACCGTCGCCAACGCCAGCAGCACGGCCACGTGCATCGCCAGGCTGACGAACCAGGCGGGCGTGTCGCCGTCGAACGGGGTGTCGTCCTCACCCGTCAAAGCTTGCCAACACCGCCTGGCGCGGTTGATCGAACGCATGCCCGCCACCCGCGTATGGAGCCGAGGAGACCGAGCCGGGCCGCCGTCGAGACCCGCGATGGAAACCCGCGACGAACCGATGATATTCTACTCCTGATCGGCAGTTTTCGCTTCCGTTCCCGCCCGCCGGGGCCTTGGGGTTCGAGAATCGTCATGAAACGGTTTTTTTCCCGGCAATCCCTGCCGGCCATCGCGTTCCTGACCCTCTGGCCGAATGCCGGCCTGATTGCCCAGGTCGCCACCACCGACACGGCCGGCCAGGCCTCTCCGGCCGAGACCAAGCCCGCCGAGCCCGCGTCCGGCCAGACGGCGGACGGTCCCGCCGAGCCCGAGGAGCTCCGCCTGGAGACGACGGACGGCGTCAAACTCCACGCCTGGCATTACCGGGCCACCGTGGAGGAGGGCCGCCGCCCGACGGCGACCGTGATCCTGCTGCACGACTTCACGGGTTCGCACCGCTCCGTGGAATCGCTCGCCGAGGCGTTGCAGGCGGGCGGATGCGACGTCGTCGCCCCCGATCTCCGTGGCCATGGCGGCAGTGTCGACAAGGCCGGCGACGACATCGACCCGCGGCTGCTGAAGAAGGTCGACTTCGAATTGATGGCCGCCGCCCGGGGAGGACAGATTCGCGACCAGTCGGCAATCCGCGGCGACGTGGAGTGCGTGCGGAACTGGATCAAACGCCGGGCCGATGAGGGTGTGCTCGACATGGGCCGCCTCATCGTCGTCGGCTCGGGCTGCGGGGCCGCCGTCGCCGCCGCCTGGACGGCCGAGGACGCCAACTGGCCGCCCAACACGCAGGGTGCCCAGGGGCGGCAGGTGCGTGGCCTCGTGCTGATCAGCCCGGCATGGACGACTCGCGGCTTCTCGATCACCCCGGCGCTCGCCAACGAGGCGCTCAAGACAGAGGTGCCAGTGCTGGTGATCGGCGGCCGCGACGACCGTGACGCGGTCAAGGTGTTCGAGCAGCTCAAGCGGCAACGGCCGGCGGCCTGGTTCCAGCAGCTTGCCGACGGCAAGCGGGACAAGGCCGCGAAGATCACCGACCCGGCGAAGGAGGCGAGTGTGTTCTACTTCGAGTTCGACTCCACCCGCACGGCCGACGCCCTGGCCTCCGACGCCACGCTCAACGCGGGCCGGGTGATCGCGAACTTCGTCGGCATGGCGCTCGCCCGGCCGAAGCGCTGACCCGAATCCGCCCTGCCCCTCCCTGCCGTGGCGGTGGCGACGGCCAGGTTCTCGCCCGCCAGCAAGGCGAGCGTGTCGGCGAGCGAACCCATGCCGCCCGCGAGCCGGGCCCTCACGCGGAGACCTGCAGCGCCGCCGTCACGGCAGCCGCAGCTCCATGCCCGCGACCACCAGATCCGGGCTGCGGAGCCGGTCGCGATTGTGCTCCCAGATCTGCAGGGCCATGCGCTCGTCGCCGTAGAACCGGCGGGCCAAAGACGCCAGCGTCTCCCCGGGGGCCACCCGCACCGCTCCGGGACGCCGGGGGGTCGGCGGCTGCGGCGGCACGGCCGGTTGCGGCGCGCCGGCGGCGAGCCATCCCACGGGCCTGGCCGCCGGCGTTGCCGCCGGTGCGGCCGGCCGGTTCGCCGCGCCGACCGCAGTCGGCTCGATGGCCCGCGGATCGGCCGTCCGCACGGTCTGCATCGCCCAGGCCGGCGGCAGCGCGATGGTGGCTCCGATCGGCAGCACGTTCGGGTCCGGCAGCGTCTGCCGATTGGCCGCCCAGATCGCCATCGCGGCGGACGCGTGGCCGTAGAACCGGGTGGCGATACCCGTCAGGTCGTCGCCGTCACGGATCACATAGGCCTGGGGCACGACCGCCGCGGGCATGACGGGCGTCACCGGCGCGGCGACTTCGTGCGCCGTCCAGCCGGCCGCCAGCGGCGGCGGACCCTGGCCGTCGAGCAGCGGAGGGGGTGGCACGTCGAGCGTCGAGCGATACGCCGCCGCGACGTCCGGAACGGCGCCGCCGAGTTCGGCCGCCACGGGCGGCATCGGGGGGGGGGGGGTGGGGGGCTGATACAACGGATCGAGCTGCGCCGGCACGGCCGACGCGACGGGCTCCACGAGGGGCGGCCACACCGCGGCTTGCGCGGCCGGCGGCGCCGCCGCCGACTCAGGCCCCACCCCTGACTGCACGGGCACGGCGGACGCCGCGACCACGGCCTCCGGCGGGCCGTGGCGGGAGACCTCGCGCACCAGGGCCACGACCGTCGGACCGGCCAGGCCCGCACCGGCCGCGACCATCGCGATCCCGACCACAAACCGCACCGCGGCGACGATCCTCGACATGCGCTTCGCTCCCGTCGCGGCTGGGACGCCGCTGGCATGGCCACAAGGCAACCATGCCCTGCGCCGCGGGCCGGGGGCGTGAGCCGGCGGCCCGGACCCGGTCAGCCGGGGAACGGCCGCCGGCCGCGGGCGGCACCAAGCGGAGTGCCGGCGCAGGCGGCACAGCTTGCCGAGCCGTCACCAGCCGCATCGGGGGCCAGGGCCGAACCGACCCGTCAGGCCGGCTGGGGGACGCCGGCGCGACCGGCCCGCTCCGGCGCGTCGCCGAAGCGGTGCTGCAGCCAGAGCACGATCGGCGAGGCGATGTAGATCGTGCTGTAGGTGCCGGTGATGATGCCGACCAGCATCGTGAACGCGAAGGCATGGATGCCCTGGCCGCCGAACAGGTAGAGGATCAGCGTCGCCAGCAGGGCCGTGCCCGAGGTGAGGATCGTCCTGCTCAGGGTCTGGTTGACCGCCCGATCGATCATGTCGGCCGTGACGAACCGGCTCTTGCCCCGCAACTCGCGGAGCCGGTCGAAGATCACGATCGTGTCGTTGATCGAGAAGCCGATGATCGTCAGCAGGGCGGCGACGACGTCGAGGCTGATCTTGAAGTCGTCCACCAGGGCCCAGCCCAAATACGGGGCCACGAAGCGGCTCAGGGCCAGGCAGGCGACGGCGACGAGCACGTCGTGGGCCAGGGCGACGACGGCCGCGAGGCCGAAGGCCACGTTTTGGAACCGCAACCAGACGTAGAGCACGATCATCAGCAGGCTTGCCAGGAGCGCGTAGATCGCGGTCAGTTTCGTGTTGCCCGCCACCTTGCCGCCGATGGCGTTGGCCGACAGGTAGACGGGCGTGGAGGCGAGCCGCGCGGCCACCTTCTCCAGCACCGGGCGGAGCTGTCCGGGCTCGAGCGACGTCGAGATCGCCCAGTTCTCGTAGGGCCGCGTGCCGCCCGTGGCCCCTTCCGCCTCCAACTCGAACGGGGCGTCGGGGAACCCCGCCGCCGCGAACGCGTCCCGGAGCGTCGCCTGGAGCGTGGGCCGGTTGATCTTCTCGGGAAAGTTGAGCGCGGCACCGGTCGTCAGCGCGGCAGGGTCGGCCTGCTCCCCTTCCTTGGCGACGGACCGCACCTCGCCGATGCCCATCGAATAGGTGTTGAGGCGGCCGGGAAACACCTCCCGCAGCGTGTTCTCCACGTCGTTGCCGTCCTCGGGCGTCGCGTCGCGGAGCGACGTGTCGATCTTGTACCGCGTGTTCGGCGCCGCGCCGCCGCCGGTCACGGCGCTCACCGCCGCGTCGGGGAGCACGGTCACCGCCTTGCGGACCTCGGCGATGTCGAGCGGCTGGTCCGCCTTGAACTCGACCTGCACGCTCGTGCCCCCGGTGAAGTCGATGTCGAACAGTCCCGGGCCCCGCGACCAGGCCGCCGCCAGGCCGGCGAGGATGAAGGCCGTCGAGAAGAGGATCGCCGGCCGCACCCAGGCCACGAAGCGGAAGTCGGTCTCGCCGAACAGCCGGGCCATCGAGAGCCGCGTGATCCAGCGGTTCCGCTCGGCGAGGTCGAAGACCACCCGCGAGCAGAAGACGGCCGTGAACAGGTTCAGGGCCAGGCCGAGGGCGAGGGTCACGGCGAACCCCTTCAACTGGTCGGTGCCGATGAAGTACAGGATCACCGCCGTGATCAACGTCGTCACGTTCGAGTCGAAGATCGTGGAGAAGGCCCGCTGGAAGCCGTTGCGGATCGCCATCCGCACCGCCGCACCGCGGTCCAACTCCTCCCGCATCCGCTCGTAGATGAGCACGTTGGCGTCGACCGCCATGCCCACCGAGAGCACCAGGCCGGCGAGGCCGGCGAGGGTGAACGCCGCCTTGATGGAGACCATCAGGGCGAGCACGAGGACGATGTTGAGGAGCACGGCCAGGTCGGCGACGAAGCCGGAGAAGCGGTAGTAGGCGAGCATGAAGGCCAGCACGACGATCGTGGCCAGGAGCATGGCCCGGGCCCCCGAGCGGATGGTGTCGGCGCCGAGCTGGGGGCTGATCTTTTGCTCGCTGATCGGCTCGCTCACCAGGGCGGCCTCCAGCTTGCCGGCGTTGAGCACGCCCACCAGCCAGTCCACGTCCGCCTGGCGGAAGTTGCCGGTGATCTGTCCGCTCGTGGAGATCGCCGAATTGATGCTCGGCGCCGAAAGCAGCGTGCCGTCGAGGAGGATGCCCAGGCGGCTTTTCTGCCCGTTCTGCGTGTTCGGCAGGTTTTGGCCGGTGAGCAGGCCGAAGCGGCCCGCGCCGTCCGACTTGAAGGCGAAGTTCACGCAGGGCGCCATGGTCGAAGTGTCGAAGTCGCTCGCGGCCCGCGCCAGCGAGGCCCCCGTGACGTTCATCTTGTCGAGAATCACCAGCGCCTCGACACGGCCCTCGGCGGCCGTCCGCGTGACCAGCCCGGCCATCTCCACCGGGCCCATCCTCTCCGGATCAACCTGCACCCAGCGGGCCACCCGCTCGCCGGCGTCGGTGACGGTCTCGCCGGCGGACCGGCGGGCGAGGTCGATCGCCCGGCGATGCCGGGCGTCGTCCTCGAACGCCGTGATGCGGAACTCGAGCATGCCGGCCGTGGCAATCTTCTTCTTGATGAGGTCGATCTCCGCTTGGTCCACGTCGGGGATGATCACCTCCAACTGGTCGAGCCCGAACCTGCGGACAGTGACCTCCTTTTGGCCGCCGGGATTGACGCGCCGGCTGACGGCGGCCACGAGCTTGTCCATGTCGATGCGGGCCGCCCTGGAGGCGACGGCGAACGTCATCTCGGCGCCGTTGCCCGCGGCGGATCGGCGCACGAGACGGATCCTCGAGCCGGCGATCTCGATCTTCTCGGCGGCCGCCAGGAAACCCTCCTGCGCCGCATCCGTGGCCTCGAACCGCACCGTGACCGTCGTGTCTGTCTTGCCAATCACCCGCCCGCCCGTCACTCCATCCTGCTGGGCGAGCAGCCCTTCGATCCGACCGATGGCTTCGTCGATCGCCTCAGCGGCCTGCTTCGATGCGTCGATCTCGTAGACCAGGATCACGCCTCCCTTGAGGTCGATGCCCAGCCGCGGCGGCCAGCCCATCCAGCAGATCAGGCCGCCGGCGGCGGTGGCGACCAGCACCGTGGCCAGTCGGCCCCACATGTCGGCCGCCCGCAGCGACTTCGCCAGCAGCCAGGCCAGGACCGTGGGCACGGCCACCGTCAGGAGCGTCAGGCCCCACATCGCCCACGGCTCGCGCCACCAGGGCGTCGCCACGGCGGCGGCCGCGGCGGCCACGTCGGCGGTTTGGGCGAGGAGACCAAGGTCCAGGAAGGCGGTGTTCATGTCGCGTCTTTTCCGGCTCGGGCGTCTGATTTGTCGTCGCCCAGCACGCGGGCGACGCTGGACAAGGTCACGGTGATCTTCACGTTGGCGGCGTCGTCGACCTTGAGCACGACGCGGTCGGCGTCGCGATCCACGTTGGCCACTGTGCCGTAGATGCCGGCCGACGTGAGCACGCGGTCGTTCTTCTTCAGGCCGCCGAGCAGGTCCTGCTGGCGGCGGCGGCGCTCCTGCTCGGGCCGGAAGAGGAGCAGGTACGCCGCCACGGCGATCAGGGCCAGCGGCAGCGTGCTGATCAGGCTCTTGAGGAACTCCGGCGGCTGGGCCGCCTGGTCGGCGGCATTCGCCAAAAGCGGCACGAAGGCGGTCACGAGGGGCATGGCGAGGCCGGGCCGACGCGGTGGCGAGGAACGCGGATCCGGACGGACGGCGTCCGGAAGCCCGCAAATGTAGTGGCCGCCGCGCATGCCCGACAAGCCCGCATCGTGCGGAGCGAGCCCGACGCGGCCGGCGTCATGCCTCGGCCGGTGGCCGTGCGGGCTCCACGCCTTCCGGCCGAGC
>JBIPLS010000130.1:0-10219 GCA_044368305.1 Pirellulales bacterium | reverse complement strand
AGGATCTGGCCCATCGAGGGGTTGTCGGTGAGGTTCACGGCGAACGTGCCGAGCGTCTTCGTGATCGGGTCGCGGGAGGCGTAGCTCACGGTCGAGACCGTGCCGCCGCCCAAGTCCTCGAGAACCATGCTCTTGAGCAGGTCGTTGACGTCGTCGGCCGCGAACTTCATCTCCACCGTGGCGTCGTCGGTCACCTTGCCGGCGTGCTGGAAGAACCCGACGCCGGAGGTGAAGAGCACGACCTTCTTGAGCGGCAACGCCTCGGCGGCCGGCTGCGGATCGGCCGCAGAGGCCGAGGACTGCGAGAACGCGGCCAGCGACAGCCCCAGGCAGAGGGCCACGGCGAGCAGAGGGAAGGGCGACACGGGGGGGCTCCGGAAAGGGCGATGAACCTTTGGACTGTACCGTTGGATGCGCGGTCCGCCGAAAAAGTTCCCGGCGGTCGGAAAAAACTTTTTTCGACGGGCGAGAATCCCGGGTTTTTCGGGAAAAACCGGTTGTTCCGGCGGTCCCGGGCCGCGGCCGCCCGCCGCGGACCGGGCGTGCCGGACCTTGCGACGTCAGTCGGCCGCGGATCCGCCGGCCGCGAGCGCCGCGCGGGCCTCGTCCGCCCGCACCCCCGCCTCGATCCACCGCGCCAGCGCCCAGGCCGCGGCCTCTCGAACCACCGGCTCGGCGTCGGCGAGCGCTGCCGCGAGAGCCGGGAATGCGGCGGGATGGGGCTGGTTCCCCAACGCGATCGCCGCCGACCGCAACAGGCCGCCCCGCTTCGCCCGCACCAGCGGTGAATCCCTGAATCGCGCGCGAAAAGCAGCCGCATCCAGGCTCAGCAATTCCGCGAGGTCGAGCGTCGTCGCACCGTGGCGCGGCTGGAACGCCGGCTCGGCGGACCCCGGCGCGTGGCGGTTCCACGGGCACACCTCCTGGCAGACGTCGCAGCCGAAGATCCAGTCGGCCATGCCGACCCGCAGCTCCGGCGGCGGCGAGCCATGATCCTCGATCGTCAGCGTGGCGATGCACCGCGTCGCGTCGAGCACCCGCGGTTCGACGAAAGCGTCGGTCGGGCAGGCGTCGAGGCAGGCCGTGCAGGTGCCGCAGTGATCGACCGCCAGCGGCGTGTCGCTCGGCAGTTCGACGTCGGTGAGGATCGCCGTGAGGAAGAAATAGCTTCCCGCCCGCGGGTCGATGAGCATCGTGTTCTTGCCGATCCAGCCGAGACCGGCGAGCAGGCCATAGTCTCGCTCCGCCAGCGGCGCGGAATCGACGACGCCCCGGGTGCGGCAGCCCGGCACCTGCGATTCGAGCCACGCCGCCAACGCGTTCGCCCGTGTCCGGAGGAGGTCGTGGTAGTCGTCGCCGCGGGCGTAGCGGGCCACCCGGCCCCGCCCGGCGGCGGCCGCCGCCGGCGGATCGGCCGGATAGTCCGTGGCCAGAACGATCACGCTGCGGGTTCCCGGCAGCAGGTTCGCCGGGTCGCGGCGCAGGGGCTCGTGCCGCTCGAGCCAGGGCCGCATCACGCCCGCGCGGCCTGCGGTGAGCCACTGCCGGAAGGAGTCGTGGTGTGGCGGCGGCCCGGCCGGGACGATGCCCGTGCGGGAGAAGCCGATCCGCAGCGCCTCGGTTTTGAGCGCCGCCGCGAGGCCGTGGACGTCGGGGGCGGGCGGCGGGCTGGCGGGCGTGGGCATGAGCGGCGACCGGCGGGAGAAGCTGGGCAAGGCGGGCGACTCGAAGCCCGCGCGACCGCGCGGGCCGCAAGTGGTCTGGACCCGTGCGGCAGAGTCGCTATCGTTCCGGCCCGTTCCGGTTCCGGTGATTGTCGCCGGTGACGCCCCGTTTCCCAAACCTCCTCGCCGCGGAGTGCCAGCCGTGCCCTCACCATCACCGTACCGTCGCGGCGTCGAGTCTGCCACGGCCTTCGGCCAGCCGCCACGGGCGCACGGGTCGTATCTCTGCCTGGCCGTCGCCGCGCTCGCCGCCGCCGCGTTGCTGGGCATCGCCGGCTGCCAGACCGCGCGAGCGCCGATGACCGTCGCCCCGCCCGCCACCGGCATGATCGGCCAACCGGCTCCCTATGGCGTGGCGCCGCAGCCGATGGGTGCCGCATACCCGGCCGCCCCGCCGATGCCAGGACCGGTGACCCAGTGGCAGGCTTCCGCCCCGGCGGCGCCCCCTGCGGGCACCTGGTCGTGGGCCCAGCCGCAGCCGGGTGCACCGGCGTTGCAGACCGCGCCGCAGATGCCGCAGATGCCGCAGATGCCGAGTTCCCAGAGCCTCACGAACCAGGCGCAGCAATACGGCAACCAGATGCAGGCCCAGGCCCAGCAGTTCGGCAACCAGATGCAGAACTCCGCCAACCAGCAGTGGCAGCAGATGGCCAATCAGACCTCGCAGCAGACCAATCAATACATGAACCAGGCCACGCAGCAGGCCAACCAGTACATGAACCAGGCGGGCCAGCAGGCCCAGCAGTATCTCAACGGGGCCCAGCAGCAGGTGACGGCCCAGATGCCCACCGGCCAGCCGCCGGCGGTGAACACGAGCTGGAACCCATTCTCCACGCCGGCGGCATCGATGCCCCCGGCCCGGGCCACACCCGTCGCCGTGCCGCGGTATTGACTTCACGGCTGTCGGGTCGTCCATGGCACCGACAGCCTTGGCGAGGCGCGAGCAGGCTCACGCCTCGTGGGCGGGCGCACCGCCGGGCGACCGTGGCCGCCGCACCGCGGCGACCGGACGCGCACGCGGCGCGGCCTGCGGCCGCTGCGTGCGACCCTCGCCACCGGGCGACGCCCCGCGCAACGTCCGACACAAGGCGATACGGCGGGCAAAGCCAACGAAGAACCGCTCGAAAAGACCAAGCAGACGGCTGAACAAAGTTTTCAGACAGAGCCTAGAATCGTCGGCGTCCTTCAACTCTCCCGCCCGCGGCGACGCCCGTGATGCAACGCATGTTCGACTGGCTCGGTGGCTTCGCGCCGGGGAAGCGGCCGGCGATCACGGCAGCGACCTGGCGGGCGGTCCGCGCCATCGACGCGCTCGCTCCCCAGATGGAGGCCCTCGACGACGTGGCCCTCAAGCGGCTCGGGCGGTCGCTCTCCTACCGGGCCCGGTCCGGGGAGCCGGTGGATTCGCTCGTGATCGAGAGCTTCGCGGCCACCCGCGAGGCCGGACGTCGGCGGCTCGGCATGCGGCACTACGACGTGCAACTGTTGGCCGGCGTCGCGCTCGTCCACGGCGCCATCGTGGAGATGCAGACGGGCGAGGGGAAGACGCTCGTCGCCACCCTGCCGCTGGTGCTCTACGCCCTGGCCGGCAAGGGCGCGCACCTGGCGACGGTGAACGATTACCTCGCCCGACGCGACGCCGAGTGGATGATGCCGATCTACGAGGCGCTCGGCCTCTCCGTCGGCGTGGTCGAGTCGCAGATGGACTTCGACGCCCGGCGGAAGGCCTACGCTCGCGACGTGACCTACGGCACGGCCAAGGAGTTCGGATTCGACTTCCTCAAGGACCGCCTCATCGGCCGGCAGCTCGCCGAGGGCGGCGGCGACCTCGGCGCGACCCTCACCGGCTCCGCCCCGGGCGGGGCGGCGCAACTGCTCCAGCGGCCCTACTGGTTCGCGCTCGTGGACGAGGCCGACAACGTGCTCATCGACGAGGCGCGCACGCCGCTGATCATCGCCTCGCCGCCTGGGGAGGCGCAGGCGGTGCAGCAGGCGGTGTTCGGCTTCGCGGCCCGGGCCGCCCGGCAGCTCGAGGCCGGCGCCGACTACGAGAAGGAAGTGCAGAAGCAGACCTGCGAGCTTCTCGGCCGGGGTCGGAGCCGCGTGCGGTCGCTCGACCGGCCGCCGGAGCTCGACGCGACGAGCCTGCTCGAGCTCTACGACGCCGTGGAGCGGGCGCTGCGGGCCCGCGAGTTCTTCACCCGCGACCGGCAATACGTCGTCCGTGACGGCAAGATCGTGATCATCGACGAGTTCACGGGCCGGGCCGCCGAGGGGCGGACCTGGCGGGACGGTCTGCACCAGGCCGTCGAGGCCCAGGAGGGGATCGAGATCACGGTGGCCTCCGGCCATGCGGCCCGGATCACCATCCAAGACCTGTTCGCCCGCTGGCCGCACCTGGCCGGCATGACGGGCACGATCGCGACGAGCGCCCGTGAACTCGCCCGTACGTACGACGTGGACGTGGCCGTGGTGCCGACCAACAAGCCCGCGATCCGCGAGCGGCTGCCGGCCGTCGTCTGCGGCGACTACCGCGAGAAGCTCGACCGCATCGTCGCCGACGTGGCCGCGATGCACGCCCTGGGCCGACCGGTGCTCATCGGCACGCGATCGATCGACAAGTCCGAGGATCTCTCGCGACTCTTGCAGCAGGCGGGGCTACGACATGTCGTGCTCAACGCCCGGCACATCGACAAGGAGGCCGAGATCGTCGCCGAGGCCGGGCAGCCCGGACGGATCACGGTCTCGACGAACATGGCGGGCCGAGGCACCGACATCAAACTCGGCGACGGCGTGAAGGATCTGGGTGGACTGCACGTCGTGTGCACGGAACTGCACGACTCGGCGCGGATCGACCGTCAGCTCGTGGGCCGGTGCGGGCGCCAGGGCGACCCGGGCACGTGGCGACAGTTCCTCGCGCTCGACGACGACATCCTGGTGCAGGGCTTCGGCCCCAAGCGAGCCGCCCGGATCGCGGCCGGCCTGCGTGGTCGCCTGACGGGCGGCACCGCCGGGCTGGAGAGAATCTTCAAGCGGGCCCAACGCCGCGTGGAGGCGCGGCACGTCCGCCAGCGCCGGCTGCTCGAGTACGTGGAGCGGCAGCGGGCCGAGGCCCACATGCAGATGAGCCAAGATCCCTACCTCGACGCCGCGAGCTGAGTTCAGCGACTGCCCTTCCCCATGAAGCCCCGGGCGCCAGCCCGGGGACTCCGCGTCCAAACGCCAGTCCGCGCTCCATTGCTTGCCGACCTCGCGATGTCGCGGCGTTGCACGTCGTGAACCGTTTCCCTTCGGGTTGACTCGTCCCCCGTCGCCATGTGAGCCTGTTACCCCGAGGGCAGCCGATGCATGCGTTCCTGAAGCTCGTGATACTCGTCGGTGGCGCGATGCAGGCCGGTGGCCAAGAGCCGGCCGCCGACGGCACGCAGTCGGTCGTCGTGCCCGCCGAACCCGCGGCCACGCCAGGACAGCCCTCCGTACTCGTGCCGCCTGCCGGCTCGGCGCACACGCTCCCCGCGGCACCCCCGACAGCGGCCGTCCCCCCACCCCCCGCATCACCTTCGGGGCTGGCCACCGACCTCCTCGCCCAGGCGCTCGAGCCGCTCGCCGGCCGACCCGGCGGAGCGGCGGCCGACTTGCAGCTCTACGGCCGCCCGCTGCCGCTCCTCGAGGCGCTCGACCGCTCGGGCGACCGCGGCCGGCGGCTGTGGATCACGCAGGCCTACTGGAAAGTGGCCACCGCATTCGCGGCGGTCCGCTGGTCGACCGAGGCGATCGAACGACTCGAACTCGTCGCCCCCGGCGGCGACCCGCACGACCGCGCCACGCTCGACGTGGCCACCGCCGCGGCGCGGGCCGACCTCGCCGACGCGCGGGCCCAGCTCGGCGCCGCGCAGCAGGAACTCGTCGATCTCGCCAAGCTGCCCGTCTCCGATCCCCTGCCCTGGCCCGTCGATCGCCCGCTCGCCATCCCGTATCAGACGCACTTCGACGCGATCTTCGCGAATCGGCCGGCGACCGGCCGTGTGCGGGCGATCGCCCGCACGCTGCCGGCGCGTCACGAGGCGCTCGAGGCCCGCGCCGCGGCGGTGCGGGCCGCGGAGAAGGCGGCGACGATGGCCGAGGCGGACCACGCCCAGGGCAAGCGACCGATCGAGGCGGTGATCGCCGCCCACGCGGCGCTCGTGGGCCAACAGCGGGACTTCCTCCAGGCCACGAAGGCCTACAACCTCGACATCGCCGAATACGCGATGGCCGCCGCCGATCTTTCCGTCCCCGACGACCGCTTCGCGGCGATGCTCATCGGCGCGCCCATCCAGTGGCGGCAGCCACCCGCCGCCGCGGCCCAAAACCCCGCCGCCCCGTCGACGCCATGACACCGCCCACCGCTTTCCCGGTCGCCGCGACGCTGCCGGGCGTCGCTCCCCTCGCCATCGGCCCGGTCGTCGTCGATCCGCCGCTCCTCCAGGCGCCGATGGCCGGCTACACGAATTACGCCTACCGGCAGGTGGTCCGCGAGTTCGGCGGTGCGGGCCTGCTCGCCACCGAGATGATCGCGGCCCGCAGCGCCATCTGGCTGGAGACCGCCCGTGGCGAGCATCCCGACCGCCTGTGGGGCGTCCGCGACGAGCCACGGCCGCTGGCCGTGCAGATGTGGGACAACGATCCCGACAACCTCGCCGCCGTCGGCCGCCGGCTGGCCCACGATTTCCGCGTCAGCGTCGTGGACCTCAACTTCGGCTGCCCGGTGCGGCAGGTCACGGAGAAGGCGCACAGCGGCTCGTGGCTGCTGCGGGATCCCGCCCGCGTAGGCACGATCGTCCGCCGGGTCGTCGAAGCCTGCGACGGGGTGCCCGTGACCGCCAAGATCCGTCTCGGCTGCTCCGACGCCTGCCGCACCGGCGTCGAGGTCGCCCAGCGGATCGAGGAGGCGGGGGCGTCGTGCCTCACGGTGCATGGCCGCGTGGCGGCGCAGTTCTTCACAGGCGCGGCCGACTGGGAGGCGATCGCCGCCGTGAAGCGGAGCGTGTCGCGGATGCCCGTGGTGGGCAACGGCGACATCGACTCCGCCGCGACGGCCGTCCATCGGCTGCGGGAGACCGGCGTGGACGGCGTGATGATCGCCCGCGAGGCGCTGGCCCGGCCCTGGATCTTCGCCCAGGCGGCGGCCCTGCTGCGGGGTGAGGAGCCGCCGCCCGACCCGTCACTCGCCGAGCAGCGGGAGATCGTGCTCCATCATTACGACCTCGTCTGCCGCCGGTTCGGCGTCGAACAGGGGACGTTGTTGATGAGAAAGTTCGCCTGCTCGTATGCCCAGGGCCTACCGGGCGCCCGTGATTTCCGCGGCAAGGTCTCCCGGGTCACGAGCCGGGAGGAGTTTCTAGGAGTCATGAAAAACTGCTTTCCACGCGACCCCGATGCCGATTTGTCGCAAGGAGGCTTGTCAAAAGTCGTCGCGGCCCTACAGTAGCCTGTGGGAGAGTGAGTCATGAGCAGTGCGGCCAATCACGACCAGCGGGCGACCGATGCTGCGGTCATCGAGCTGCTGCGGGTCGATTCCGCCCTGGAAATCGGCGACCTGGCGGCGACGCTGGGCGTGACGGCGACGGCGATTCGCCAGCGTCTCGACCGGCTCATGCGGGCGGGCCTCGTCGAGCGGACGAAGGTTTCGCGGCCGCGCGGCCGCCCGGCCCACGCCTACAGCCTCACGGCAGCGGGGCGGCGCACCGGGGGCGATAACTTTCGCGATCTGGCGCTCGTCCTGTGGCGGGAGGTTCGCGGGGTGCGTGAACCCGCCGTCCGTCAAGGCCTGCTTTCCCGGATCGGATCATCTCTGGCGGCGATGTACCGTCCGGAAGTGTCGGGAACATCCCCCCGGGAGCGGCTGCGGAGCACGGCGACGCTGCTGCAGCGTCGGAACGTGTCCTGTGCCGTCGAGCCCGCGACCGATGCCGATGGCGGGCTCGCGGTGCTCACGAGCTACTCCTGCCCCTATCCGGAACTGGCGGAGCAGGATCGCTCGATCTGTGCGGCGGAAAGGCTGATGCTCCAGGAGTTGGTCGGTGGTGCCGTGGAACTGTCGGAGTGTCGTCTCGACGGAGGCACGTGCTGTCGGTTCACGGCGGCATCCGCCCCCGACGACCATGCCGCGGCGGCAGGCCAACCGGCCGCAGGGGCTTGAAAACCAGTGGGTTACAGCATCGAATGCCGAACGGTTTCCTCCCCGGCCAAGTACGGAGCGACGACGACATGACCCAGCCCGCCCTGACCGGAAAGCCCTGGATCGAGGGCCGCTTCGAGGAGAACCTCGTCCTCACCACCGTCGAGCAGGCCATCAATTGGGCTCGGCAGTCGAGCATCTGGCCGATGACGTTCGGCCTGGCGTGCTGTGCGATCGAGATGATGGCCGCCGGCGCGAGCCGCTATGACATGGACCGCTTCGGCGCCGGCGCCTTCCGGGCCACGCCGCGGCAGGCCGACCTGATGATCGTGGCCGGCACGGTGACCTACAAGATGGCCAGCCGCGTCCGCCGCCTCTACAACCTGATGCCCGATCCGAAGTACGTGATCGCCATGGGCGCCTGCACGACCGGCGGCGGGCCGTACTTCAAGTGGGGCTACCACGTCGTCAAGGGTGTCGATCTCGTCGTCCCCGTGGACGTCTACGTGCCCGGCTGCCCGCCGCGGCCGGAGAGCCTGCTCGAGGGCCTGATGCGGATCCAGGACAAGATCCTCGGCCAGCGAATCGCCAAGCAGAAGGGCGGCCCGGGCAAGGTGGCAGACGAGCTGCCGGTGCCGCACCACTCCGGCTACGTCGCCCCGGCCGTCGCCGCCGACGAGCTCGTCTACGATCATCAGAAGGTCCAGGCCTGACCCGTCCCTCCAACCCCCGCTGCGCCATGCCCGCCCGCGACACGCTCGTCATCAAGAACCTTCACGTCTCGGTCGAAGGACAGGAGATCCTCAAGGGGGTGAACCTGGAGATCGGCCGGGGCGAGGTGCACGCCCTGATGGGCCCCAACGGCTCGGGCAAAAGCACGCTCGGCTACGCCGTCATGGGGCACCCGGGCTACGAGGTGACCGCCGGCTCGATCGAGCTCGTCACGGCCGACGGCGGGCGGCACGACCTGCTCGCGATGGAGCCCGACCAGCGGGCGCGGGCGGGCGTGTTCCTGGCCTTCCAGCGGCCGATGGCGATCCCGGGCGTGCGGCTGGCCGACTTCCTCCGGCACGCGGTCACCAACGTCCGCAACCCCGACCGCAAGGAAGGGCAGGATCTGATCCCGATGAAGGACTTCCGCGGCGAGCTCAAGTCCAAGATGGGCGAGTTGTCGATGGATTCCGACTTCGCCCGCCGCTACGTCAACGACGGCTTCTCCGGCGGCGAGATGAAGCGGGCCGAGATCCTCCAGTTGGCCATGCTGCGGCCGAAGTTCGCGATCCTCGACGAGACCGACAGCGGCCTCGACGCCGATGCCGTGCGGCTGGCCAGCCAGAGCATCGCCCGCATCGGCGGTGCCGACATGGGGATCCTCATCATCACGCATCACGAGCAGCTGCTCGAGCACAACACGCCCCTGAAGACGCACGTCATGCTCGGCGGGCGGATCGTGGAGTCGGGCGGTCCGGAACTCGCCGTCGAGCTGCACAAGCGGGGCTACGAGCGGATTCGCGCCGCCTACCCCGAGGCCGCCGCCGCGGAGCGCGAGATGGACGACCGTAAGGCCGCGGCCCGCGAGCCCGTCACCGCCTGACACCGCCCCCGGAGCCCGCACCATGTCCACCGGCCTCGACGAATCCGCCACGCTCGCCCTCGGCGAGATCAACAAGTACGACTTCCGCACCGACGCGCCGGCGGTCTTCAAGGCCCGCCGCGGCCTCGATGCGACGATCGTCTCCCAGATCTCGGAGATGAAGCGCGAGCCGGCCTGGATGCGGGACTTCCGCCTCAAGTCGCTGGAGATCTTCGACTCCAAGCCGATGCCCCACTGGGGCGGCCACGTGGGCGTGGACTTCCAGGACATCTTCTACTACCTCAAGCCGGCCGAGCAGCAGGGCAAAACCTGGGAGGAGGTGCCCGACGCGATCAAGAAGACGTTCGACCGGCTGGGCATCCCCGAGGCCGAGCGAAAGTTCCTCGCCGGCGTGAAGGCCCAGTTCGAGAGCGAGGTCGTCTACGGCTCGCTGCAGGAGGATCTCGCCAAGAAGGGCGTGATCTTCACCGACACCGACACCGCCGTCCGCGAGCACCCCGACCTGCTCCGCGAGTACTTCGGCACGATCATCCCTCCCACGGACAACAAGTTCGCGGCCCTCAACTCGGCCGTCTGGTCGGGCGGCTCGTTCATCTACGTGCCCAAGGGGGTGAAGATCGAGTTCCCGCTCCAGGCCTACTTCCGCATCAACGCCGAGAGCATGGGGCAGTTCGAGCGGACGCTGATCATCGTGGACGAGGGAGCGCAGGTGCATTACGTCGAGGGCTGCACGGCGCCGAT
>JBIPLS010000129.1:0-10222 GCA_044368305.1 Pirellulales bacterium | reverse complement strand
CGCAGGGGCTGGGTTTCATCCGCCTCCTGGCGCGAACCCGTTCGCTCGACGTCGCCCGCAATCACCGCCGCCGCTGGCGAAACACGCTGCCCCTGTCTCTTGCCGCGGACGTCGCCAGACCTCTCGCCGATGGGGAATCGGAAGCCGCCCGCGAAGCCGAGGCCGACATGCATGACCGGCTGTCGGCGGCGATCGAGCGACTCGAGCCCCGGTTGCGAACCGTCGTAAAGATGCTCCTCGACGGCGACAGCCAGGCGGCGATCGCCCACCGGCTCGGTGTGTGCGAGGGCACCGTGTCGCGGGTCCGCGGGCAGGCGATCGCCCGCCTCCGCGAACTGCTTGCGGACGACTGACCGACGGCCGCGCCGCCCGCGGCCCCGGTGCGTCGGTCAGACGAACCGCTCCGCGACCCAGGCAAGCACCACGTCCTCGACCGCGATGTCGGTCTTGCGGGCCGGGATGTCGATCTCCTCCAGCGCGATCCGGTCGGGGGACGCGTCGAGGCGGATGCGGTCGAGTTCCTGCTCGATCTCCTCCTCCAGGGCGGCCCGCCGCTCCTCGAGCACCTGCAAACTCTCCTCGGCGTGGGCCACGTCGGCCTGTTGCCGCGTCGCCCGGCTCGCCGACCGCATCGAGGTGGCGGCCCGGCCGATCGTCGTGGCGCTGATCTTCTTGCGGCCGAAGAGGGCGCCGATCACGGCCGTCCCGATCGAGACGTAGGTCTGCAGCGACTGGTTCTTGGCCTCGGCCTTTTCCTTCTCCACCTTCTGCCGGGCGCGGTCGATGCGATCCACGAGGGTGGCGAGCTTCGTGGCCGTCTTCGCCCGCACCTCCTCGATCCGCTCGTCCCGCCACTCCTTGACGCGGTGGGCGATGCGGGCGCGAAACTCCCCCTCCGACTCGCCGGGACGCGACACGGCGTCGATGGCGGCCGCCCGCCAGGCGGTGAGCCTGGAGGTGCGGCCGAGGTGACTCTTCAGCGACGCGGCCAGGCTCGCGTAGCCGCGGGGGCCGGAGAGTGCCGGCGGCAGCGGGGCGAAGGATCCCTGCCGCGGCGCGGGCTCGACTTCCGGCGCCTCGGCGAACGCCTCCGCCGCCTCCCAGGCCGACTCGCCGAGCGCGTCGCCGGCCGGGGCCAGGCAGATCACCTCGCGATCCACCTCGATCCGCGGGCTGGGACGGGCGTAGCGGACCCGCGCCCGCCCGAGGATCGCAGGCCGGTAGATCACGCCGCGGTCCGGGTCGACCGGGCCGCGGGGCGGGAGAAACACCTCGCGAATGCCCGGCGGCAGGATCGGCCGCGGGCCGCCGGCGGTCCGTGGGCTCGGCGGGGCGGCCGCATCCGGCGACGCCGGGGGCGGGGCGGTCGGCGCGTCACCGGCCGAGAGCCGCCGGAGTTCCTCCCGCAACAGCGGCCCGCGTAGGTAGGCCATCGTCCAACGACTCTGGAACAGCGTCTCCTCCTCGCCATGCACGCTATGGAGGAGAAACCGGCGCTGCTCGAGGCCGGACAGCAGCCGGTCGATCCGGCCGCGGTCGAAGCCGCTGCCGGCCGAGGCCGCCGCTCCCTCGAGCCCGTCGAGGACGCGGGCCTTGTCGCGTGCCGTCTGCAGGCGGCCCAGGAACCAGAGCCCGGCGTTGGACAGGCCCTTGTAGTCGAGGTCCACGGGATTCTGCGTGGCCAGCACCACGCCCAGGCCGTAGGCGCGGGCCTGCTTCATGAGCGTGAGGATCGGCGTCTTGCTGGGCGGATTGGCGGTCGGCGGCACGTAGCCGAACACCTCGTCCATCAGGAACAGCGCCTTCAGCGACGATGTGCCGCCCTGCGACCGCATCCACGACACGGTCGCCCCGGCGAGGAGCGTCACGAAGGCCATCCGCTGGGCGTCGGCGAGATGGGCGATCGAGATCACCGCCACCCGCGGCTTTCCGGCGGGCGTCCACAAGAGCCGGCCCACGTCGAGCGGCTCCCCGTCGAGCCAGGCCTCGAAGCCCGGCGCGGCGGCCACCGTGTTGAGCCGGCTGGCGAGCTGGAAGCGGTCGCCGGCGGGGAAGAAGTTTTCCAGGTCGAGGAATCCCACCCGCTCGATCGGTGGCGCGGGGATCGCCCGCACCAGCGTGCCGAAGTCGACCTTTTGGCCGCTCTTCCACAGGGCGTCCACGATCGTGGAGAGGAGCACGTGCTCGCGGCTCGTGCCGGGCTCCCCGTCGATCCCGACCAGGGCCAGGATGCCGGAGACGAGCGACTCGATCCGCTCGCGGCGGGCCTCGGGGTCGGCGACCACGGCGGCGGCCGGGGCGTCGAGACTGCCGAGCATCGCCAGCGGCCGGCCGCTGCGGCTGCCGGGCGTGAACACGGCCATCTCCGCGGCCTCGTGCAGGCGGCGGATCCGCTCTCCCGACTGCCCGCTCGCGGCCAGCCCGTCGGCCCACTTCTTCGCCGCGCGCTCGGCGAGCGTCTCGAGCGTGATCCCCTCGCGCTTCGCGACCTCGGGCTCCAGCCAGGGGAGGAAGTCGGTCGGGGCGAGGTCGGGAAAGGAGAGCAGCACGTTGGCCAGGTCGCCCTTCGGATCGATGACGAGCGTGGGAATGCCGTCGAGCGCCGCCTCCTCGATGAGGCCGATGAGCAGGCCGGTCTTGCCGCTGCCGGTCATGCCCACGCAGACGGCGTGGGTCGTGAACCGCTTGGCATCGACCAGGAGCGGCTCGCCGCTCGGGCCGCCGGAACGCTCGTCAACCTTTTGCCCGAGATAGAAGACGCCCAGCCCCTCGATCGCCGCGGGCAAGCCACCCGCCTCGGCCTTCTGGGACACGACGCCCTTTTTCGCCTTGGCCATCGGAGCCTCCTCGATCAGCCTGGATCAGCCTGCCGGATAAGCCGGGCCGCGGCGCGGCCCCGTCGCTCACCGATTCAAAGGCCGGGGAGCCGATCGTGCAACTGACCGGCACGCCGCCGGCGGCTGGGGGCGGTTTCCCGCCCCCAGGCCGCCGGCGGGCCGATGGGCCGAACGCCTCCGGCCACCGACTGGGATCGATCGGGCGGCCACGCCGCCGGGGTTGGGAAGGTCAGCGGCGTTTCCGCTCCCGGCACGCCGGCGGGGACGCCAAGGTGAGCACGATCACTTCCTCGCCCGTGGTGGGGCTGATGTCGTGATGGACGCTGATCGGCGGTGTGCCGGCCGCGTCGCGAACCAGGGATTCGAGAACGGGCCGGCCCGCGAGCACGAGGTGACTGCGGAGCCGGCGGAGCAGCTCGACCCCGCGGGGGTTCGCCTGGCCGTCGATGAGCCGCTGCTCGGCCGCCGTGAGCACGCCGTGAAGGTGGACGAAGAGCCGGTTGTCCACGAGGTGGGCGTGGACGCGATGTGGTCCGCGGCCCATGTACTCCTGCTGGAACCGCGTGATCGCGTCGCACACGGCCGCCTCGATTTCCCCTCGCGATCGCATCACGCTCCTCCGCGAATCGGCCGAGCCGGCGCCGGTGGAAGCGTCCCTGCTGCCCCACCGGCGCCGCACCCGCCGGGCACCCGCAAACCCCTCTGTGGAGGGGTTTCGTAAAGTGAGTCTTCGGCCGCGGATCTCGGCGGGCGTGAAGGGGCCGACGGATTGCCGTTTGGGAGGACTGGGGGACGTGGGCGGCCAAGGCTGAGTTTCGCGCGGGTGTCCTGCGGCCGCTCAGACCAAGAAAATCGCCTGAATCGGCCATTTCCTGCGGACGCCGCCTCCATGACGGCCGGCGGTGATGGACGGGGCCAAGATGCCGCCGAGGACCTTCTCCCCGAGGGGTTCTCGCGGGGGCAACGACGCCCCCTGCAGGAATCGCAGCCCCCACCACGCAAGGAAGCATCGCCATGGAATGGCTCGCCCGACCGGCGCTCCGCCGGGTCCGTCCGCTCGCGACCCCCGAACGGCTCGAGCAGCGGGCCGTGCTCTCGACAGCCGGCGTCACCGGGATCGACGACGCCGTCCTGCCCACGGCCCTGCCGAACGATCCCTCGTTCGGCCTGGAGTGGAACCTGCGGAACACGGGCCAGTCGGGCGGCACCCCCGGCGTGGACATCGCGGCCGAGCAGGCCTGGGACATCTCCACGGGTTCGCGGAGCGTGGTGGTGGCCGTGATCGACTCGGGGATCGACCTCTCGCATCCCGACCTGGCTGCCAACCTGTGGACCAATCCCGGCGAGATCGCCGGCAACGGCGTCGATGACGACCGCAACGGCTTCGTCGACGACGTCCACGGCTGGAACTTCGTCGACAACAACGCCAACCTGCAGGACGGCTACGGCCACGGCACGCACGTGGCGGGCATCATCGGCGCCGTCGGCAACGACGGCGTGGGGGTCACGGGCGTCGCCTGGCAGGTGTCGATCATGGTGCTCCGCGTGCAGAACGACTCCGGGGCGGGCACGACGAGCGCCGTCATCGGCGCGCTGCAGTACGCCACCATGATGCGCCGCACCTTCGGCATCAACGTCGTGGTGACGAACAACAGCTGGGAGGCCGCGGCCGGCTATTCGGCGGTGATCGAAGACCTGATCCGCGACCAGGCCGCGGCGGGCATCACGTTCGTGGCGGCGGCCGGCAACCACGGCACCGACAACGACGTCACGCCCCGGTACCCGAGCAACTACGACCTGCCCAACGTGATCGCCGTGGCTTCGCTGGGGTCGTCCGGGGTGCTGGCGGGCAGCTCGGACTACGGGGCGAGGACGGTGGATCTCGCCGCCCCGGGCACGTTCGTGCTCTCGACGTGGAAGGGGGGCGGCTACGCGGCGCTGTCGGGCACGTCGATGGCGGCCCCGCAGGTCTCCGGCACCGTGGCCCTGCTGGCCGCAGCCAGGCCGGGAATCACCGTGGCGGAGGTCCGGGCCGCGATCCTCGGCACGACCACGCCGATGGCGTCCCTGGCCGGTAAGACCGTCACCGGCGGCCGCCTCAACGCCTTCGCGGCGCTGGCATCCTTGCGGGTCGCGCCGCTACCGGTTCCGGCCCCGGCCTCCGTGACGGCACCGACCGTGACGGTCTCCAGCCCCGTGCTCCTGCCCTTCGCCGACGGATTCGACGACGCGGGCACCCTCAACCGGAATTGGGTCCGTCAGGCGGGCGGGTTCTCTGTGTCCGGCAGCGCCGCCACGTCCACCGCGATCGGCGCCAACCTGACCACGCTGCGGGCCGCGGCCACGGCCAACAGCGTGCAGCGAAGTCTCGTCGACCTGGGAGCGGGCCGCAGCGCCGGCCTCGTGGCCCGGTACTCGGGCCCCGGAGACCAATCGATGTACGTCGCCCAGCTCGCCCGCGCGAGCACCGGCTACGTCGTGCAGATTTTCCGCCACGTGGGGGGCCAGTGGAAACTGCTCTCGTCGGGCCGGGTCTACAACAGCCGCGGCTGGCTCCGCTTCGACGTCGTCGGCGACCAGCTCGTGGCGCGGTTCAACGGCCGCATCGTGGCGGCGGCGATCGACCGCACGATCCTGGCCGCGGGCAGTGTCGGCATGCGGGCCGGCGGCGCCGGAACACGATTCGAGGCGTACTCGGCGACGTGACGGAACCCCCGGCACGACCAGCCCGAAAAAATTACTTGCGTTCCCCAAACCCCCCAATATAATCAAGCCGTTCCGTTGAGTTCCTGGCCCTTCCAAGGCCTGAAATCAGCGGTGCAGACAGTAAAAAACGACGGAAGACGAGTCGAGGGGCAGTCCGGCGGCCGAGGCCACCGGGAGGTCCGTCGCAACGTAAGCCGGCGAGAGAGAACGCCTTCGGGCGGTCTTTCCCGCCGGCTTTTTTCGTTGACACCTCTGAAACGGCGGATCTCCCTGATGACGAACCCGGCTGACGAACGCCTGGCCCGGCAGGTGGCCCACGCCGCCGGCACGTTCGAGCACCTCCTGCTCGGCCGGGCGCCCACGTGCGTCACGGTCGTGGCGCACGCGGGGTGGATGGCGGTCAGCCTCCACGAGCCGTTCTCGACGGCCGAGCGACGACTCGCCGTCGACGACCGCGGGGCGGCCCGCGTCCGCGACTTCCACCAGCACCTGTTCGACCACTCGCTCGACTCGCTCGTCAACCACGTGCGACGCAGCACGGGCGTGGAGTTTCGCGGCGCCATCGCGCACGTGGACGCGGGCTCGGGCAGCGTGCTGAAGACGTTCACGACCGCCTCCGCGGTCGATCTGTTCCTGTTGGGCCGCGGCTTGCCGGCGCTTGGGGTGCCCGTGAACGCGCACCGCCACGCCACGGCGTCGCGACGAATCGAAATGGCGGACGGCAGTGGAGCCGCCCGTCGGTGAGGGATCCACCCGGAGGGAACCGCAACCATGAAGAAGGTGAACCATGTTGGTGCTGACGAGGAAGAATCGGGAGAGCGTGGTGATCGGGCGGCCCGAGGACAACCAGGTGCTGCTGCAGATCACGGTGCTGGATATCGAGGGCGGCAGGGTCCGGCTCGGCTTCGAGGCCGACTCGCGGATGCCGATCCACCGTCGCGAGGTCTGGGAGCGGATCTGCAACGGCAACGGCAACGGTGACGGCCGGGTCGCGGGAGCGGCTCCACGGATGGACGAGGCACGACGTCCCGGGGGCTGAACATGAAGTCCCAGGGTGAGATCGAGGCGGCCATCTGCGACGGCGTCTCGCGGTTCCAGCAGGAGTGCGTGGGCCGCGGACCGCGGGACATCCGCGCACACCTGCTCGGCAGCCTGCTCGTCGTCCACCTCCAGGGGGTGCTGACGCCGGCCGAGCGGCAGCTCATCGCCCCCCGGTCGGGGACGGAGGGTGCCGAGCGGAACGGCCATGGCAACGGCCATGGCAACGGCAACGGGTTCGACGCCGACGGCGGCAACGGCCGATCTCTGCTCAAGCAATTCCGCGCCCACATGGTGGCCACGGGACGGCCCCGGCTCGAGCAGGTCGTCGAGTCGGCGACGGGCGTCAAACTCGTCAGCGTGCACCACGACATCTCGACGGTGACGGGAGAGGAGGTGCTCGTCTTCTCGCTGGCCGAAAACCCCGCCTGCCGGCCACGAAAAAAGGGGTGAGCCTGTGGTAGCATCATTTGCGTTCGTCCCGCACGCCCCGCCGGCCGCACCATGCCGCTCGCCACCGCCACGGCCCGCGGAGCCATCGTGCTCCTCGTCGATGACCAGCCGATCATCGGCGAGGCCGTGCGGCGGATGCTGGCGGGCGAGGAAGGCCTCACGCTGCACTATTGCCCGGATCCCCTGACCGCGCTGGAGAAGGCGGCGGAGATCGGGCCGACGGTGATCCTCCAGGATCTCGTCATGCCGGAAATCGACGGCCTGGAACTCGTCCGCCGGTTTCGGGCCGACGAGCGGTTCCGCGACGTGCCGATCCTCGTGCTCTCCACCAAGGAGGAGCCTGCGGTCAAGGCCGAGGCCTTCGCCCTGGGAGCCAACGATTACCTCGTGAAGCTCCCCGATCGGCTGGAGATGGTGGCCCGGATCCGCCACCATTCCCGCGGCTACGTCGCCCTGCTGGAGCGGAACGAGGCCTTCGCGGCGCTCCAGGCCAGCCAGCAGACGCTCGCCAACGACATCGCCACGGCGGCCAGCTACGTGCGATCGCTGCTGCCCGCGCCGCTCGAGGCGGGCGACATGCGGGCCGACTGGCGGTTCATCCCCTCGGCCGCCCTCGGGGGCGACGCCTTCGGCTACCACGCCCTCGACGCCGACCACTTCGCGATCTACCTGCTCGACGTCTGCGGCCACGGGGTGGGGGCGGCCCTGCTGTCGGTCTCGGCACTCAACGCCATCCGCAGCGAGGCCCTGCCGCAGACCGACTTCCACAATCCCGGCGCCGTGCTCGCGGCCCTCAACAAGGCGTTCCCGATGGAGCGGCAGAACGACATGTTCTTCACCATCTGGTACGGCGTCTGCCACCTGCCGACCCGCACCCTCCGCTGGGCCGGCGGCGGCCACCCGCCGGCCGTGCTCCTGCCTCCGGAGGCGGGTCCGGCCCGCCTCTTGGAGTCGGAAGGACCGCTGATCGGGGCCGTGGACGGCCTGGAGTTCGAGTCGAGCCAGACGGAGGTGCCCCCGGGCGGGCGGCTCTTCGTCTACAGCGACGGGGCGTTCGAAATCGCCCGGCCGGACGGCTCGATGTGGCCCTTCGGCGACTTCCTCGCGGCCCTGACGGCTCCGCCCCGGGGACCGGAAAGTCCGATCGACGGGCTGGTGTCGGCGATCCGCGGGGTCGCGCAGCGGGAGGATTTCAACGACGATTTCTCCATGGTCGAGCTCCGCTGGAGCTGATTTTTCCGGGGAATCCTGGGCAAGCCCGCCGGCCGGCCCGGGGAAGCCGGTCGGCTTGCATGGCCACTTCGAATCCGTACACTCCTATGTTTCGCGGTTTTGACCGGCCGCTAGCGTAGCTCAATTGGCAGAGCAGCTGATTTGTAATCAGCAGGTTGCGGGTTCAACTCCCGCCGCTAGCTCAGCACGACCGCGCCGATTCGGTGTCGTCGTCGGATGGCCGCGCGGGCGGAAAGAGTCCTACAGCCCGTCCCTGCCGTGCAGCCGTCACCGTTCGCACTGGATCGCGAGACAGCACCCGAGCGGAGCCGAAGACACCGAGCCGAGCCTTCAGGAGCACACACGAACAACCCAGGGGAGTTTCCCGAGCGGTCAAAGGGGTCAGACTGTAAATCTGATGGCTATGCCTTCGCAGGTTCGAATCCTGCACTCCCCAGTCTCATCCCTGCCCGGCCGGCGCGAACCCGCGTTTGGCGGGTGGCGCGTGACCCGCGGGTGTAGCTCAATGGTAGAGCAATAGCCTTCCAAGCTAAAGACGAGGGTTCGATTCCCTCTACCCGCTTCAACACGTCTCCGCCGCGCCGCCCACACCGCTCATCAGTCCAGTCCACAACCACGAATCAAGAAAGCATCCAGCCCCCCAGCCCATGACCGCGGCATCCGTCAGCAATCCGCTGCTGTAGCTCAGTTGGTAGAGCACGTCCTTGGTAAGGACGAGGTCAAGGGTTCAAGTCCCTTCAGCAGCTCTTCCACGGGCCCGAGCGTGGCCCACGGTCGACGACAAGCAGTTCGGTTTTCACTTCCGAGGAGAAAGTAGGAGAAAGCATGGCTAAGGACACGTTCACGCGGAGCAAGCCGCACGTCAACGTCGGCACGATCGGGCACATCGACCACGGCAAGACGACCTTGACGGGCGCCCTGGTGGCCGTGCAGGCCGCCAAGAACCTGGCCGTCGCCAAGAGCTACGCCGATATCGCCAAGGGCGGCACGGTCCGCGACGAGACGAAGACGGTGACGATCGCCGTCAGCCACGTGGAATACGAGACCGACAAGCGGCACTACGCCCACATCGATTGCCCGGGCCACGCCGACTTCATCAAGAACATGATCACCGGCGCCGCCCAGATGGACGGCGCCATCCTGGTGGTCAGCGCGGCCGACGGCCCGATGCCCCAGACGCGGGAGCACATCCTCCTCGCCAAGCAGGTGGGCGTGCCGGCGCTGGTCGTGTTCCTCAACAAGGTGGACCTCGTGGACGATCCGGAACTGCTCGACCTGGTCGAGATGGAGATCCGCGAGCTGCTCACGAAGTACGGCTTCCCGGGCGACGACGTGCCGATCATCCGCGGTGCGGGCAAGCCGGCCTACGACAAGCCCGCCGATCCGGCGGCCAGCAAGTGCATCAGCGACCTGCTGGACGCGGTGGACAGCTACATCCCGGAGCCGGTCCGCGAGCTCGACAAGCCCTTCCTGATGGCGATCGAGGACGTGTTCTCGATCGAGGGCCGCGGCACCGTGGCCACGGGCCGGATCGAGCGGGGCGAGGTCAAGGTGGGCGACGAAGTGGAGATCATCGGCCTCAAGGAGAAGGCCGAGAAGACCACCGTCACCGGCGTCGAGATGTTCAAGAAGCTGCTGGACAAGGGACAGGCCGGCGACAACGTCGGCTGCCTGCTCCGCGGCGTGGCCCGGGACGGCATCGAGCGCGGCCAGGTGCTCGCCAAGCCGGGCTCGATCAAGCCCCACAAGAAGTTCGAGTGCGAGGTGTACGTGCTGTCGAAGGAGGAAGGCGGGCGGCACACGCCGTTCTTCGCCGGCTATCGCCCGCAGTTCTACTTCCGCACGACCGACGTGACCGGCTCGACCAAGCTGCTCGGCGGCGTCGAGATGTGCTCGCCGGGCGACAACGTGAAGATGGAGGTCGAGCTGATGGTGCCGATCGCCATGGACGACGG
>JBIPLS010000128.1:0-10235 GCA_044368305.1 Pirellulales bacterium | reverse complement strand
GCATCCGCCTGCTTCCGCGGGATGATCCTCGTCTTTTCGTCGCTCACGGCGGTCGGCTCCGCGGGGCTTCGGCTGCCGCCCTCGCCGGCGCTGGCGGGGGTGACTCGACTTAGAGTCTACCTCGCGGCGGCCGGCTTGACGTTCCTCGGCGGGCGTCTGACACTGCCCCGAGACGGAGGCCCGTCCCGGCCGCCCCTCGTCCCTGCGCGGTCTCCCGATGCCGATTCCCGTCCTCTGCCCCGGCTGCAAGTCGCAGTTCACCGTCAGCGATCAATTCGCCGGCCGGACGGGTCCCTGCCCGAAGTGCAAGCAGCCGATCACGATCCCCAAGGCCGTCGTCCAGGCCGTCACGATCCACGAACCCGAGGCCGCCGCCACCTCCTCCGCCGGCGGCCGCGCCCCGCTGGCGCCCATCAAGCGGTCGGACAGGCCGGTGCCGGTGGCGGCCTTCGTGGCCACGGCCGGCGGGGTGCTGGTGGCGATGCTCCTGGCCTGGCTTTGCCCGGCGGCATTCGCGCCGGGACAGCCCCCCGCCTGGCTGCTGGCCGCGGCGGGCTTCGTGCTGGCCATCCCGTGCGCCATCCTCGGCTACATCGGCGTCCACGATCGGGAACTCGAGCCGTATCGCGGCCGCAGCCTCCTCGTCCGCGGCCTGATCTGCGCCACGGTGTATGCGGGGCTGTGGTGCGGCAAGGGCATGTTGCCCCCCGAAGCCACCGCCGAGATGTGGCAGTGGCTGTTCCTCGGGCCATTGTTCTTCGTGCCCGGCGTGATCGCCGCCATGGCCACGTTCGACCTCGACCAGGGGAGAGCCGTGGCCCATTTCTCGTTGTACGCCATGCTCACCTCCCTGCTCCGCTGGCTGGCCGGACTGCCGCCCGTCTAGGCGGCCATGGTCGAGGGGTCGATGACGAGCCCGATGCTCCCCGAACTCGATTCCGCCGAGTCCGCCGCCGACGGCGTGCGGATCCCGCCCGACGTCACGGTGCCCCTCACTTCCCGGGTGCGGGCGCTCCTCGACACCACCGAGATGCGTCGCCTTTCCCGCATCGGCCAGCTGGGGCTCGTGGCCCTGGTCTACCCGGGCGCCACCCACTCCCGTCTCGAGCACTCGCTCGGCGTGTACGGCCTGGCGGTCCGTTTTCTCCAACGGCTGCAACGCGACGCCCGGTTCACCGCGGCGGTGGGCCCGAACGACGCCTCCGCCTTCCTCGCCGCGGCCCTGCTCCACGACGTGGGCCATTGGGCCTACTGCCATCCGCTGGAGGACATGGGGCTGGAGGTTCTCCCGCGGCACGAGACGCTGGTGAAGGACGTGCTCGAGGCGGGTGGGCTGGCGGCGATCCTGGAACGCGACTGGGACGTGCCGCCCGCGCGGATCGACGCGCTCATCGGCGGCACCGCGCCGGATCCGGCCGGTCGCATCCTCCATTCGCTGCTCTCCGGGCCGATCGACGTGGACAAGATGGACTACCTCGCCCGGGACAGCCTCCATGCCGGGGTGCCGTACGGCCGCCATTTCGACCAAGAACGGCTGCTTTCCAGCCTCTGCCTCGATGCCGCCGGCCAGGGGCTCGCCATCACCGCCAAGGGCCGGACCGCCGCCGAATTGATGGTCTTCGCGCGGTACGTGATGTTCAGCGAGGTGTATTGGCACCATGCCGTGCGGGCCGCCACGGCCATGCTGCAGCGGGCGGTGTGGATCGTCCGCGAACGCATCGTTCCCGCCACGCTCGTCCGCTTCGACGACCGCTCGTTCGCCGACTGGCTCGTGCGGGTCGCGGCCGGCACGCCGGCCGCACCGCTCGCCATCGGGATCTTCGGGCCGTGCCGCCGCCTCTTCAAACGGGCGGCCTCCTTCGACGCCATGCACCAACCCGAGTTGCACCGCGCCTGCGCCGGCCGCCGCTACGAGGATGCCGTCGCCATCGCCGCGCGATTGGCCGAGGGCCTGTCCCGTCGCCTGGGCCGGCGCATCGATCCGGCCCACCTGCTCGTGGACGCACCTCCCGCCGAGCGGGAAGTGGAGTTTCGGCTCACAGTCCAGGAACTCGGCCGCGGCGGGCAGGCCGGCTCACCGCCGGAATGGCGAAGACTCGAGGATCTCTCGCCGGTGGTCCGCAGCCTGGCCAGGGAACAGTTCGACGACCTCGTGAAGCGCGTGCGGATCTTCGCCGACCCGGACATCGTCCGCGAAGTGGCCGCCTGTCCCGACCTCGAGGCGGCGGTCTTGGAAGCCGCCCACGGCTGACGGCCGCAGGCTACGGGACCGCCACCGGCAGTTTGCCCGCCTTGATCAGGTCGCCGAACGTCGGCGATCCGGGCGTGGTGGGATCGCTCGGGAGAGCGGCGACCTCCTCCAGCATCTTGCGGATCTTCTCCGCATTGTCCTTGTCGGCCTTCTTATCGAGCCGCTCGTCGAGCGCCTGGCCGTATACGTTGCGGTCCTTCTTGTCCTTTCCGACATGGCAGACGTTGCACTTGGCCCGCTCGACTTCGGCGGCCAGCGGCGTCCCCTCCTTCACATACAGGGCCTTGAACTCGTCCTGAAACTGCTTGATCGCGTACGCCGGCCGGGCGAGCCCGACTCCCGCGAGGGCGACACAGAGACCGGCGAGACAGGCAATCCTGCGGAAGCGATTCATCGATGCACTCCAAGGGGCTGACTGACGGGCGATGACTGACGGTCGGCGAGTTGCCGGCGACCCCTTCACTAGACCGTCCCCCGGCGTTGACGTCAAGGTTTTTTGCCGCGCCGCGCGGCACCAGCACGGCAGATCCGCTTCATTCGTCAACGTCACCCGCCGGCGGCGCCGCTCCGGTGGACACCGACCGTCCCGCGTCCGCCTGCCGGTCGGCGGCGGCCTTGAGCCACAGTGCCGCCACCGTCACCAGCAGGCCCACGACCGGCAGCAGCCACGGCAGCACCCGCGCCGCCGGCCGGGTCGGGGCCACGAGGATCGGGGGCCGAGTCGTTGCCAGGTGGATGCCACCTTCCTCGGCACAGGCCGCAAGATCGGCGACGAGCACCGCCGGCCGCTGATAGCGGTCCTGCGGATCCTTGGCCATCATGCGGTCGAGGATCGCCTCCAGCCGCGGTGGCACGTCGGGCCGCAACTCGCGGATCGACGGCGGCGGCGATTGCTGGTGCTGGAGCAGTTTCTGCACCATCGTGCCTTCGGCGAACGGCGGACGGCCGGCGAGCATGTAGAACAGCGTGCAGCCGAGCGCGTAGAGATCGCTGCGCACGTCGGCCGCGCGGGGATCGCGGGCCTGCTCCGGCGCGATGTAGTCGAAGGTGCCGAGCGTCATCCCGCTCGTCGTGAGGTCGGCGTCGCCGGCCGATGGCGGCAAACGGGCCAGCCCCATGTCCACGATCCGGGCCCGTCCGGCCGTGGTGATCACGATGTTCGACGGCTTGATGTCGCGATGGACCACGTCCCGCTGGGCCGCGTGCTCGAGGGCGTCGGCCACCTGGATGGCCACGTCGATCGCCCGACCGACGGCGAACGGCCCCTCATCCTGCACCAGGTCGCGGAGGTTTCGGCCCTCGATGTACTCGAAGACGATGTAATGCCAGCCGCGGTCGCTGCCCACGGCGTGCACGCGACTGATGTTCTCGTGGTCGAGCCGGGCCGCCGACTGGGCCTCGATGCGGAACCGCCGCAGCATCTCCTCGTCGGCCCCCTGGCCACGGGAGAGCACCTTGACCGCCACGACGCGGTCGAGGGTCGTGTCGTGCGCCCGGAACACCGCCCCCATGCCGCCGCCCCCGACGTACCGATCGAGCCGGTAGTCGCCGAGCATCGAGCCCTGCAGGGCCCGGCCGATGGCGGAGGGCGACACCGGCTCCGCGGGGGCAGCCCCCGGGCCGGCCGAAATCAGGGTCGCGTCGCCGACCGGGGGAACGTCTTCTGCGTGCATGTTCCGACCCTACCACCTTGCATCGCCCTCGGTCAAAGGCGGGGCCGATCGGAAAAACAACGACCCCGCCCCTCCGGTCGCGGAGGGGCGGGGTGTTGATGAATCAACCGCGGTCGCTGCCGACTAGGCGACTCGGCGGGCGGCCATCCGCCGCTTCCGCCGCTTCAGCCAGTCGATCCCCGCGAGCCCGGCGATGCCCGCTCCGGCCAGGGCAATCGTCCCCGGCTCGGGCACCGCGGCGACGCGGAAGCCGTTGGAGATGTTGTTGGCCGTCGTGTTCCGGAACGCCTGGGCTGCCGTGGCGTTGAACGCGGAGGTCGTGGCACCGAAGCCACCACCGACCGAGACATACTGGCCGCTGCCGCCGGCGGTATCCGTCATTTCACCAACGTTGCCGAACATTTCGAACAGGCCGTAGGGGGACGTCGTGTTCACGTAGGAGCCGGCCGCCACCGGAGCGATGGCGATGTTGCTGAAGTTGGCCTGGTTCGCCAGCGAGAAGTTGGTCACCGTCGCCGTGGGCACGGCGTTCGTCCCCGTGGCGTAGGTCAGGTAGGTGCTGCCCGTCCCGGTGTAGAACGCCGCCTTGTACCACTCGTTGTAACTCGGCAGGAAGTACAGGGCGCCCGGGTTGCGGGCGACGATCGACCCGGTCGTGGCGTTGTTGAGGGTGTAGGCACCCGTTTCCATCGACGCGGTGCCGGCCGTGCCCGACAACTGCCCGTTGTGCAGCCAGTTCGCGAACCGGGCTGCAGAGAACCAGGTGACGTAGCTCACCGGCATGTTCGTGAAGCCGAAGCCGGTGGAACTGGATCCCGAGCGGATCGAGTACTTGGAGCCGGCGGCCGCGCCGCTCGTGAACACGATGCCACCGTTGGTCGAGTCACCGGACAAGCCGGCGCTGTAGACCTGGTTGGGATTCGTGCCGTTCGGGTCTACCGCGTTGAGGAAATCGAGATATTGGCTATTGGTCGTCTCCGTCTTCGCCATGGCGAACGGAGTGGACACCGAACCCGCCCCCGCCGGCGTGGAAGCCGGATTGCCGGGATTGGAGCCGGTGATGATCTGGCTCATGGGGATCGTCACCGCCAGCGCACTGGTCGCGGCGGTTGCCAGGGCGAATGCCAGGCTGCCCGCGAAGGCCCGCATGTTCAGCATGCGTGCCCCCCTGCCGCTGCCCCAGGTCCAGCGCTTGCTGCGCCGGCAGTGGATGCCGTTGACCCGCGCCGGGGCCGTGCCCTTGCGGCGGTATTCCGGGTGCCGGCTCCGCTTCGTCGTCGGCTCGCGATCTCGACCGAAGTCGACCGCGTAGCTCACGTCCGTCTCGTCACGATAAATGCCCATCGACGCGTTCATTACTCTGCTCCTTTGATGAAAGTTCCCGTCACGGGAACGACCTTGAAACCCTTCGTTCTGCTGCTGCCCGTCTGGCCACGCGGCCCGAAGCGGACGATCGACACCGATTCCTAGACCAACTGGAAGCCACCCCGCCGCTCGGCGACCCGACGGGCCTCGGCGAACAGGGACACCAACGAATCACCGCTCGAAACACCGGGCAGATACACCCAGGCACCGAGCTGCCGGGCCCACAGCTCCTCCTCGACGCTGTCCTCGGAGCCGCAAACCACGAGCAGGTTGCAGGCCCGCCCGGCGAACTCCTCGGCGATCTCCACCGTGTCGTTGACCCGATCACCCAGCGGACGGGCGATGTCCACGATCACGAGGTCGTAGTCGCCGTCGACGGCGTTGGTGAGCTCCGCGGCGTCGGCGGGCACCGCACACTCCGCACAGCCACTCAGATCAGCGACCGCCTCGAGGCGGCTGCGGAAGTTGCCGTCGCCCGAGACGACGAGGCACTTGATCTCACCCGGAGCACGAACCGAACGGCGGTCCGACTTGCCGGTCAGGGATCGAACTTCATCCGTCGTGATACCGACTGCCATGACCATCATCACACACCTCCTTTTGGGCGGAACCGCCGCCCCGGCTGGGTTCATCGAGTCACGCCCCCACGGCCGTGACTTCCACGAGCAACCGCCGAGCGTTTGACGTCCTTGGTCTTCACGCCCGGCGGACACCCGCGGTGCACGAAAGGAAATGCACGGCCCGTGCCAATCCCGCGGCGAGATTCGCGCGGCGGCGTTCCACCGCTGTTTTTCCCGTGAAAACCGCGGGAATCCGTGCCGCCGATCGGCGCGGAGGCGGTTTCGCGGTCTCACCGTTTCGGTGGGCGCTCTTCGCCGAGCGGCAGAGGCCGGCCGGCCCCACATCCGGGTTTTTCCGGGGAAAAACGGCCGTCTCAGCCTGCTCACCACATCGGTGAGGCCTCACCATCTCGCTGGCCGCAGGACCGCAGGATGCCGCGGCCGTGGCGGGCGGCCGATGACGCAAGCTCCCGCCAGCACCCGATTTCCTCGCATGCGACTCGTAAAATCCGCCGTCCAGGAAAGTTTTCGGGAACCGTTTCCGGGCGTGGCGCATCCAACTGACGAGGCCGATCCTGGGCCACCATCCCTGAGATCGCCGCCGTTGCATCCGAAGACCCTGTCGCAACGAATACCTTTCCGGCATTGACCGTCATCTTCCACCTCCCATCCCGAGGCACGGCCATGCCCATCCTCACCCGTGTCTTGCTGGTCGTCGCCTCGCTGCTCCTCGGCCCGCTCGCAGTGATGGCCGACGAATTACCGCATGACACGAACACGATCGACAGCCTGACGCCGGATCAGGCACAGAGGGTGGCGGACGGACACCAGGGCAACGATCTGATCCTCAACCGGCTCACCACGCTCGACCCTGACACCGCCAAGGCACTCGCGGGGTTCAAGGGCAAAGGTTTGTGGCTCAACGGCATCACCACGCTCGACGCCAATACCGCCCAGGCGCTCGCCGGGTTCAAGGGCGTCAACGTGCAGCTCAAAAGCCTGACGACGCTGGACCCCGCCACCGCCAAGGCGCTCGCGGAGTTCAAGGGCGCATCGCTAAACCTGGCCGGCCTGACGTCACTCGACGCCGAAACGTCCAAGGCACTCGCGCACTACAAGGGCTCGGGCGCGTGGCTGTCCCTCAACGGCTTGACCACCCTCGACGCCGAATCTGCCAGGCCGTTTGCTGGATTCAAGGGTGTGGGGTTGGAGCTCAACGGTCTGACGACTCTCGACGCCGCCTCCGCCAAGTCGCTCGCCGAGTTCAAGGGCCAGGCGATTTTGCTCAACGGCCTGCCGTCGCTCGATGCCGACACCGCCAAGGCGCTCGCGACGTTCAGGGGCGACCAGCTGTCCTTCGAGGGTTTGTCGAAGCTCGATGCCGCCACCGCCAAGGCGCTCGCGACGACACGATGGGATGGCAAACTCCCCCACCTGGCCGTGCTCGACGCCGACACGGCCGAAACGCTCGCCGGGTTCAGCAGAGGCGTCGAGCTGGCATTCGACCGGATCGGCGGCGACACAATGCCCCTCACCGCACAGACCGCCCGGCTCGTGGTCGCATCCGCATCGTTCAACGGGGAACTTACCGGCGTCACCGCCTTCGAGTCCGCCGACTCCGTGGCCATCGCCAAGGCCCTCGCGACACGGAAGGGTCGGCTCTCGCTCCCCAACCTCGTGAAAATCTCCCCCAAGACGCTCACGGCACTCATCGAAAAGCGGGACGTGGTGATTCCCTTGATCGAAAAGCTGCAACTGATCCCCGAGCCCGACGGCACCGCGCATGAAGATTTCATGATGCCGCAGTGGCTGGCGGAACGTCAGCTGTCCGCGGACACGGACAAGATCGAGAGCCTGACGGTTGAGCAGGCACGGAGACTCGTGGAGACGTTTCGAGGGGTTCCGATGAGGCTCGCGACGGAAGAGCCGGGCAGCTGCCCTGAAGCAAGGGTGCTCATCGAGCCAAAGGGGCTGCCGTTGAACGGCCTGAAAAAGCTGGATGCCGGTGTCGCGCGGGTGCTCGCCAGATACCGCGGCCTGCTTGCGCTCGACGGACTGCAGACACTCGACGCCGACTCCGTCTGGGAGCTCGCGGAGTTCAGGGGCGGGCTGTCCCTCGACGGCCTGACCGATCTCGGCGTTGATACCGCCAAGGCGATCGCCACGTTCAGGTGCGGAACGCTGTGCCTCGACGGGCTTGCCCGGCTCGACGCCGACACCGCCAGGGTGCTCGCGGGGTTCAAGGGCGGGGCACTGTCCCTCGGCGGCCTGTCCAGGCTCGACACCGAAACGATTCAGGCACTCGCGGAGTTCGACGGAGGGCTGCGCCTCAGCGGCCTGACGACGCTCGACGCCGACTCCGCGAAGGTGCTCGTGGCTGCAACTGGGTGGGATGGCCGGCTCCCGAAACTGACCACGCTCGACGCCGAAACGGCCAGGGCGCTCGCGACGAAGGCGACGAATGAACTGTGCCTCTCCGGCCTGACCATGCTGGACGCCGATGCCGCCCAGGCGATCGCGGGTGCAGAGGCGTGGACTGGCCATCTCCCCAACCTCACAAACCTCGACGCAGGCACCGCCAAGGCGCTCGCGGAGGCCGTGAAATGGGACGGCCACCTTCCGAAACTTGCGACTCTCGAATCCCCCGACTCCGCGGCTATCGCCAAGGCGCTCGCGATGCGCCAAGGCCGGCTGTCGCTCCCCAACCTGCGGAAAATCTCTCCCAAGACGCTCGCGGCGTTGATCGAGAAGAAGAACGTCGAAATCCCGCTCATCGAGACGCTGGAACTTATCCCGGAGCCCGACGGGAGCGCGAACGAGGACTTCGTGATCCCGGAGTGGCTCGAGAAAAAGCAGCAGCAGGGCCGTTAGCAGACTGTGGAACAAGTCTGCCCGAGCAGGATGCGCAGGCCATCGACCCAGGAAACCCTCGGCGTTTCCTGCGGTCGATCAGGTGGACAAAGGCCATGGAGGCGTCCACGGACAGAGAGCCCAAGCCCGCCTCTGGCCGCCGCGCGGCGCGCCTACGGCACACTCACGCTCCCGCTGGCGACGCTCTCCGCCGTCAGTTTCAAATCTCCCGCCAGCACCCGCACGACCGGCGTTCGTGACGTGTGCCAGCATTCGGGGCCGTACTTCTCCAGTTCGTCCACCACGGTGGCGATGCTGGCGGAATCCAGCCCCGGCGCACGCAAAACCACTCCCCCCGAGTCGCCCGGAAGTGCCGCTTCGAGCCCGCCGAGAAGTTCCCGGGCTCTCTGCGCGTGCCTGCGGACGCCCGCGGGCATTCCTGCGCGGATCTTCACGGCGGCAGCGGCGATGTGAATGAGTCCTTGGACGAACCTGGCATCCGGAGTCGTCCGCCCCAGGGCGTGCCAGAAGCTTTCCCAGACCTCGTGTGCTTCCCAGTAGTATCCCGCATTGAAGAGATCGAGGGCGTATCGCCACCGCGAGTTGGCGGCGAGCGTGGCGGCAAGAGTGCGGCTGCGGGCAGCGGGCTGGTTCGGCAACGGGCCCATTGTGCCAGGCGTCGGTGGCTGTTCGTGCTGGGCGCCGAAGAGATGCCCGGCGGGATCATTCACCGGGTGCGGCAGGCCGTGGCCGGGGACGTAACTGTAGGGGGGCAGCGGGATGGTCGGGGCGTAGCGGGGCGGCACGGCGAGTCGCCAGGTTTCGGGTGTGCAAAGGAGGCCGGGTGATGTCGAAACCGTCGACCGTCCCTCGCCGAGGAGAGCTATTTGTCCCGACTGGGCGACGAATCCGGCACGAGTCGATCGAAACCACCCTACGGTATCATGATGCGGTCGAACGCCGCGCCGCCAGGTCGGACGCTGCCGCGGTGCCGATGCCCTATTTTCCAAAGACATTCGACGCAAGCATCAACACACCCTTTCGCGCCCGTAGCTCAGCCGGATAGAGCATGGGATTTCTAATCGATCGGGTCTCCGCGATAGCGCACCGATCGCGCCGCGATTGTGCGATTTCTTCGAGCGCGGCGCGGTATGCTGCGAACTGGTGAACGCGGTTCGTCCGCGTGCGCCTAACAGTGCGCCTAACAGATCCGGGCCGCGGGTAGCTCCCGCATCGGCCGGCCGGCAGCTGCGATCCACTTCCCGCGGCGCCGGCCGGCCACCCCGGCGGAAGGAAGTGGAACATGGATGCGCTCACGGCGCAGTCGATCCGCCGCCTATGCGGCCGCCTAGAGGCCATGCGGGCGGGCGGGCCTATCCCGGCGCTCATGGCCGAGCATCGCGTGGGCGCCCCCCAAGAAGAGTGTCGGCCCCTCTCTGGCTTCGAGAGCGCTCTGTGGTCGGGATCTGTGCGACATCTAGAGTCGGACGCGTCTATGGCGGCTAGGGTGCTTTGGTTGGCCGCGGACGCCCCCCG
>JBIPLS010000253.1:0-2805 GCA_044368305.1 Pirellulales bacterium | reverse complement strand
CAAGCCCAGCGGCTTCTCGTTCGGCAGGTGAAGGAGTGGTCGGAGATCCTCGTCGGCTACGAGGCCCGCAACCGCTACGAAGTGCAGGACGAGGCCGGCCGCCTGGTGGCCCGCGTGGCGGAGGAGGGATCGGGCCTGGGCCGCTGGCTCGGCCGGCAGTTCCTCGGCTCCTGCCGCCGGGCCACGCTCCATGTGCTCGGCATCGGCGGCGGCGAGATCGCGCGGATCGAGAAGCCGTTCCGCTGGTACTTCCAGGAGGTCGTCCTCTGGGAGAATGGCTTGCCCGTGGGCAAGGTGGTCCGCCGCTTCAGCCTGCTCGTCGATCGGTTCGTGATCCTCGCCACGGACGGCGATGAGTTGCTGGTGATCGATCGTGGGTTCTGGGATCACTTCCGCTTCCGCGGCACTTTCCGGGCGACCCGGGACGGCGTCGAGGTAGCCCGGATCCGCAAGGAGTGGCGGGGGATCCTCGCCGAGGCGTTCACCGACGCCGACCTGTTCGGCGTCGAGTTCACCATCCCGACCGTCCCGGCGGCGGTGAAGAAACTGCTCTTCGCGGCCACGTTCCTCGTCGACTTCACCTGTTTCGAGAACAACCAGCGGCGCGGACTCCACATCGGCGTGGGCACCGACTTCGCCTGATACGGGCCGGAAAAAGTTGGATCACCACGGGATGGTCAGCGGGCGAGCTTCCCTTCCAGGAACGTCCAGCCGAGGGCGTCCATGAACGCCTTCTGCAGGTTGTCGGCGGCGCCGCCGTGCCCCCCCTCGATGTTCTCGTAATACAGGACGTTCTTTCCGAACTCCTCGAGCAGGGCCGTCATCTTCCGGGCGTGGCCGGGGTGGACGCGGTCGTCGCGGGTGCTCGTGGTGATCAGAATCGGCGGGTAAGTGCGGTCCTTGGCGACGTTGTGGTAGGGGGAGAAGCCGCGGATGAAGGCCCACTCCTCCGGCTTGTCGGGGTCGCCGTACTCGCCCATCCAGCTCGCGCCCGCGAGCAGCCTGTTGAACCGCCGCATGTCGAGCAGCGGCACCTGGCAGACGACGGCTCCGAAGAGATCCGGCCGCATGGTGTACATGTTGCCCATCAGCAGGCCGCCGTTGCTGCCCCCCTTGATGCCCAGGTACGCGGGCGACGTGACGCGCCGGGCGACGAGATCCTCCGCCACGGCGATGAAATCCTCGTAGGCCCGGGGCCGCTTCTCCTTGAGGGCCGCCTGGTGCCAGGCCGGGCCGAACTCGCCCCCGCCGCGAATGTTGGCGATCACCAGGGCGTGGCCCTTCTCCAGCCAGGCCACCCCTGACACGGGGTCGTAGCCGGGCACGAGCGGGATCTCGAAGCCGCCGTAGCCGTAGAGGAGCGTGGGCTTGTGCCCACAGGTGCGGAAGGGCTTCGCGATCTGGAAGTAGGGAATCCGCGTGCCGTCCTTCGACACCGCCTCGAATTGCTCGACCCGCACGTCGGCGGCGTCGAAGAAGGCCGGCGACGCCTTGAGCCGCTCCGGCTCGCGGCCCGCTCCCGCCGTGCCCAGGGCGAGCGTCGACGGCGTGATGGGGCTCGAGGTGATCAGGAAATACTCGTCCGCCTCCATGTCGTCCACGGGCGTGGCACTGGCGGTGCCGGCCTCCGGCACGCCGGGCAGCGGCTCCCGCCGCCAGGCGCCGTCGCGGAACGTGAGCACCTCGACCCGGCTGCGGACGTTGTCCAGAGTGGTGAGCAGGAGATGGTTTCGCGTGCCCGCGTAGGCGACCAGCGACGTCCGCGGCCCGGGCTCGAAGAGCAGGTGCAGCGTGCGATCCCCGGCCAGGAACTTCTCGAAGTCGGCCGCCAGCAGGGCTCCGGCCGGATAGGTCGTGCCGCCCACGGTCCAGGGCGACCGCAGTTCCACGAGCAGCCACTCGCGGTGCACGGCGGCATTGGCGTCGTCGGGCTTCTCGATCTTGACGAGCTTGCCGTCGCGACGCAGGAACAGCTCGTTGGTCCAGAACGTGATCTGCCGGGAGACGAAGTCCCGCTCGAAGCCGGGCGTGTGATCACGGTAGGCCCCGACCGCCATGTCTTCCGCCCGGCCCTCGTAGACGACCGGCGCGGCGGAGACCTGCGTGCCGCGGGCCCACTCGCGGACCGTCCGCGGGTAGCCCGACGTCGTCAGGCTGCCGGGCCCGAAGTCGGTGGCCACGAACAGGCTGTCCCGACCCCGCCAGGCGATGCGGCTCTTGGCCTCGGGCAGGGCGAAGCCCCCGTCCACGAAGGCCCGCTTCTGGAGGTCGAACTCCCGGACCACGTCCGCGTCGGCCCCACCCCGGGAGAGCGAGACGAGGCACAGCCGATCCTCGGGCTCGAGCACGGTCGCCCCGTGCCACACCCAGTTCTCCCCCTCCGCCTTCGCCAGCGCGTCGACGTCGAGCACTGTTTCCCAGGCCGGCTCGGGCTTGCGGTATTCATCGAGCGTCGTCCGCCGCCACACGCCCTTCGGGTTCGCGGCGTCCCGCCAGAAGTTGTAATAGCGGTCACCGATCTTCGTGACGAACGGGATCTTCTCCTTGGAGTCGAGAATGGAGAGGATCCGGGCCTCGAACTCCTTGAAGGCGGGCGTTTCCGCGAGCGCGGCCACACTTCGCGCGTTCCGCTCCTTCACCCAGGCGATCGGCTTCTCGCCGGCCACCTCCTCCAGCCAGAGATGGGGATCGGAGGAGGCACTCTGCTCGGCGGCGGACGGGGGTGTGGACATGGAGAGTGCGATCAGGAGGATCCGGGCTGTGAGCGTGTAAAATCTGGCGTGTTGCATGGTTGCTAAAGTCCGG
>JBIPLS010000127.1:0-10299 GCA_044368305.1 Pirellulales bacterium | reverse complement strand
GCTTCTCATCGGTCGCCGAGAAAGCGCCGACATCGTGCTCCGGTTTCCCAACGTGTCCGGCCATCACTGCGAGTTGTCGCTCGTTGACGGCCACTGGCACGTCAAGGATCTGGGCAGCAGCAACGGCACGAAGGTCAACGGGGTCCGCGTGACCGAGAAACTGATCGAGCCGGGCGACAAGCTGTCGGTCGCCAAGCACGACTACGAGGTCGCCTACGATCCGGCGACGCTGGGGGCGGGCGATTTTCCGATTGTCCAGACGGCCCAGGAGAGCATCTTCGGACGCTCCCTGCTGGAATCGGCCGGGCTGGAGTCGCGCCGTCCCGCGGACCAGCGAACCGGCCGGGGCCGCGAACAGCGCTGAAGGTCGCCGGCCCGACCCCCGCCGCGGCCACCTTGCTACACTTCTCCTGATGGCGAGACCGCGCAAGATCCGCATCGACTTCCGCAAGAACAGGTCCGTCCGGCGACGCGGCGGCGACCTCACCCGGATCGTGGATCGTGATCCGGAGGGCGTGGAGGCGCAGCCGGCCTCCGAACGCATCTCCGGAAAAGGCGAACTGACCCGCCGCCGCACCGTGGTGGCGACCGGCCCCGCCGAGACCTGGCTGGGGCAGGTCATGCACGTGCACGGGCTGGAGAGTTTCGTCCGCGGCCCCGACGGCGCGGTCGCCCGCTGCACGACCCGCCGCCTTCTCCGCACGGTGGCCACCGACCATCGGCATCCCGTGGCCGCCGGCGACTGGGTGCGGGTGCGCGGTGCCGGTCGCGAGGGCGTGATCCAGGCGATCGAACCCCGCCGCACGGAACTCTGCCGCGACACCCGGGGCCGGCGGCACGTGATCGTTGCCAACGTGGATCAGGTGCTGATCGTCGGCAGCGCCGCCCGCCCCGACCTCAAGCCCGGCCTCGTCGACCGGCTGCTGGTCGCGGCCGAGTCGGCCGGCATCCGCCCGCTGGTGTGCATCAACAAGATCGACCTCGTCCCGGCGGCGAAACTCGTGCCCGTGGCCGGCGTGTTCGCCCGCATGGGCTACCCCGTCGTCCTCTGCTCCGCCACGACCGGCACCGGCCTGGAACGCCTGGCGGCCGAGTTGCCCGGCCGGGTCACGGCCGTCGTCGGTCAAAGCGGTGTGGGCAAGTCGTCGCTGCTCAACGCGCTCGATCCGGCGCTGAGCCTGCCCGTGGCGGAGGTGAGCCGCGAGAACGAGAAGGGACGGCACACCACCACGACGGCCCGGCTGCTGCCGCATCGCTTCACCGGCTGGTTCGCCGACACCCCGGGCGTGCGCCAGTTCCAGCTCTGGCGGCTCGTTCCCGCCGAGGCGCCGGCCGCGTTCCGTGACCTGCGGCCCGTGGCCAACCTCTGCCGATTCCCCGACTGCACGCACACCCACGAGTCCGAATGCGCCGTCAAGAACGCGGTCGCCGACGGGCTGCTCGACTCGCGGCGCTGGCACAGCTGCTGCCAGCTGGCCGGCGGCGACGACCGCTCCGCGGACGAGGAGGAGGCGTGAAGGAGCGGAGTCGCGGCACGGGCGGGCGGTGCGAGCGGGCCGTGCTGGTCGGCGTGCTCCTCGAGCCGCCGGTCGATCCCAACCGGCCGCTCGAGGAGCTGGCGGGCTTGGCGCAGACGGCGGGCGTGCGGGTGGTCGGCGAGCTCACGCAGCGCCGCGCGACCCCCGACCAGACCACGTATCTGGGCAAGGGCAAGGTGGCGGAACTCTTGGCCCTCGCCCAACTTCATGACGCCGACGTCGTCGTCTTCGACAACGACCTCTCCCCGGCCCAGACCCGCAACCTGGAGCGTGCCCTCGACCTCAAGGTGCTCGACCGGTCCGAGGTGATCCTCGACATCTTCGCGGCCCGGGCGCGAACCTACGAGGCCCGCCTCGCGGTCGAACTCGCGCAGCTCGAGTACTCGTTGCCGCGGCTGAAGCGGATGTGGACGCATCTCTCCCGGCTGAAGATGGGCATCGGCATGCGCGGCCCCGGCGAGAAGCAGCTCGAGGTGGACCGCCGCCTCGTGGAGAAGCGGATCCACGATCTCCGCGAGGAGCTCGACGAGATCCACGCGCGGCGGGAGCGGCAGGTGGCCGCCCGCCGCGACCACATGACGGTCTCGCTCGTGGGCTACACCAACGCCGGCAAGAGCACCCTCCTCAACGCGGTCACCGGGGCGGACGAGTTCGCCGCGGACAAGCTGTTCGCCACGCTCGACACGCGGACGCGGCGCTGGCGGCTCCCCGGCTGGGGGCCGGTGCTCCTCAGCGACACCGTCGGCTTCATCCGCGACCTGCCCCACCGGCTGATCGCGAGTTTCAAGGCCACGCTCGAGGAAACCCGTCAGGCCGACCTGCTGCTGCACGTGGCCGATGCCTCGAGCCCGCTGGTCGATGCACAGATCGCGGCGGTCCGGGGCGTGCTCGAGGAACTGGAAGTCAACGACAAGGACACGCTGCTGGTGCTCAACAAGATCGACGCCGTGGCCGATCGGGCCGCCCGCGATCGCCTCCTCGAGCGCTACCCGCATGCGATCGCGATTTCGGCCCGCACGGGCGCGGGAATCCCGCTCCTCGCCCGGGCGGCGAGCGACTGCCTGGGCCGCGGCTTTCGCGACGTCGACGTCCAGACCGACCCCGGAAACGGCCGGCTGCTCGCCTGGCTGGGCCGGCACGGGGAAGTGCTGTCGCGGCACGTCACCGCGGACCGCATCACGGTTCACTGCCGGATTCCCGCCGCCCTGCTCGGCCGGATCGATGCGGACGAGGCGGTGGTCACGCCCCACGTGAGCCCCGCCGAGCGGCCCTTGGCCGCCGGCGACGGCGGCTGCGGACGGTGACGCGATGCAGCCGGATGTGCGCACCCCCCGCGGACGCCGCCGCGATCTCGCCGCATGCCGGGCACTGGTCACGGGAGGATCCTCCGGGCTCGGCCGAGCGATCGCCGTGGAACTCTCCCGGCGGCGGTGTCGCGTCTTGGCCACGGCACGGCGCGGCGACCGACTCGCCGACCTCGCCCGTGAGGTGCCCGGCATCGAGGTGGTGGCCGGCGACGTCACCGATGCCGCGTTTCGCGACCGCCTGCCCGCCGTCGCCGCCGCCCGGCTCGGCGGGCTCGACCTGGTCGTCGCCGCGGCCGGGAGCGGTGCGATCGGGGCGTTCCGCGACGGCGACGCACGGACGTTCGACCGGATCATCGAACTGGATCTCCTGGCGCCCGCGGAACTCGTCCGTGCCAGCCTGCCGCTGCTGCGCCGGTCGGCGGACCCGGGCATCGTGCTCGTGGGTTCGATCCTCGGCCTGCATCCGTTGCCGCTGCACGGGGAGTATTGCGCGGCGAAGGCGGCCCTCCGGTCTCTGGCCGGAACCCTGCGGCTCGAACTGGCGGCGGACCAGGTCGCCGTCTCCCTCGTCAGTCTCGGGCCGATCGCATCGGAGTTCTGGGACAACCTGCTGGTCGGTGAGCGGCCCTCCTGGTCGCGTGGCCGGCCGCTCGCCGCCGACCGCGCGGCCCGCGCCGTGGTCGACGGGCTCGTCAGGCGGCGGTTCGAGATCGTGCCCGGCTGGCAGGCCAAAGGCTACGCGTTCGCGGCCCGCTTCCTGCCCGGCTTGATCGACGCGTTCGCGGCGCGACACTGTCGGTCTCCCCGGTAATGTTCCGTCGCTCCACGTCGATCCCCGGATGACCACTCGCGCCACGCCGCCCGACCTGTTCGTCGTCGCCTGCCCGGCCTGCGGCGGCTGCGCCGCGGCACCCTTCGCCTCGGCCGGTGGGCCGGCAAAGTGCCCCCGGTGCGCGGCCGCGTTCCTCGTTCCGCTTCCGGTCGCGGCCGACGGCCCGCTTCCGATCGCGGCGGCGGCGTTACCGGCCGCTGCACCAGCGCCCGAGCCCCTGCCCGCCACCCAGTCCTTGCACGAGCCGCAACACCAGCCGCGACCGCTCGAGCCGGCCGCTGCCGCCGCTCCGTCTCCGGGACGGCCCGGCGCCGCCGGCGAACCGCCGCCCAGCTTCGAGGTTCCCGACCATCTCCTACAGCCGACCGAGCCCGGCGCGGAGCTGCAGTTTCGACCGCCGGTGAAGACGATCGGCGACGGCCCGGACGCCATCGTGCTGCGGCAACTGTTGCCGGCGGAGCGCGAGGCCCGCAGGCGGCGTCGCAACATCGTCATGCTGCTGGCGGGCGGGGCGCTGCTGACCGCGATCGTGATGCGGTTCGGCGGCAGCGGCCGGCGCCGCTGAAGCGTCGGCTGCCTACAGCCGCTCGCCGATGGCGAGCAGTTCCTCGGCGTCGAGGAAGGCCGCCTGGTCCGCGAAGATCCGCGCGATCGCCGCCTTGTGGATCTTCATCTTGGTGCCGCCGACACCGAGGGCACCGTAGACCACGGCCTGACCGTCTGGTCGCGCCTTGTCCGTGGCGGCGACGCCGGCGATGCCGGCCGGGGGGACTGCGTTGAGGTCGATGATCACCCGCGCGGCGGCCGCCCGCCGCCGCCCCGGCTCGTCGAGCAGCGTCACGCCCGCCGCTCCCGCCGCCACGATCACGTCGGCCGAGGCGATCGCGTCCGCCAGCTCGTCGGCGCCGCACGCGGCAGTCACGGCGGCCCCCGGCACGGCAGTCTCGATCCGGCGGACCGCCTCCGCGGCCCGCGCAGCCGAACGCGAAGCGATGGCGACGCGGGCTCCCCTGCCGGCGAGCAGCCTGGCGACCCGCTGGCCGACCGGCCCCGTGCCCCCGAGGACGGCCGCTCGGCAGCCGGCGTCCACGGGGACGTGCCGGGCCGCCGCGATCACCGCCGCGCTGGCCGTGGTGTTGGCCCCGTTGGGATCGACGAGCACGCCCACCCGGATGGGACCGAAGAACGTCGCCCGTACCTTGGCGGCGACGGCCTCGGCGGCCGCGACGTCAGAGCCGCCGACGAAGATCGCCGTGGCGGCGAGGTCGGCGCCGCCGCGGGTGAACATCGCCCCGTGGACGAGCGGCTCGACCGTCGCCGGTGTCACGCCACCATGGCGGAGGAGCACCTCGGCCCCGGCGTCCACGGCGACGACGGCGTCGAACGTGCTCGGCTGCGGATCGCAATCGAGCTGGATGAGGATGGTTTTCGGCATGGCCGGTGCGGTGGCCGGCCCAACGCGGCTCGCGGGCGGCGTGAGATCGCTCGGTGAATCGCTCGCGATGACCCCAGGCGGCGGGGGCCAGGACCCCACCTTCGAACGCCATTGCTTCGGCGGCCGCCACGACGGCGGCCGGGCCACCCGGGCACACCTTGGCTGTGCCCGCGGTGGCCTCAGGCGGCGGGGGCCATGGTTGGCCCCGCCGCCTTGAACTCAGAACCCGCGAAACGGATGCGCCGCCTTGTCCTTGCCGGCGATCATCTCGTCGGCCGACGGGCTGCCCTTCATCGCGTTGGCGATCGCCAGCTTCGTGGCCTCGTAGTTGTAGTCGTGGATCTTCTTGTCGTCGGCGGCCGCCGGATGGATGAAGACGCCGCACACGATCACGAGCTTCTCGGCATCGCCCTTCGGAATCACGCCGGCGGCCACGCTGTCGGCGACCGCCTTGGCGACGGCGGCCTGTGCGGGACCGAACATCTGCACCGCCTGCTTCATTCCCTTGATGGTCACCTTCGTGATCATGACGGTGGCCGGCTTGACGGCCAGGTTCGGCGTCAGTACGGCGAGCAGGTTGCTGTGGCCCTCGCTCTGCCGGGCGAGCGCGTTGGCGAAGGCGACGCCGACGGGTCCGTCCTTGCTGCCGATCAGCAGGTCGATGTGGGCAATCTCGTTTCCATCACCGCAAAGCGCCTCACCAATGAACATCGACATGGGCAGAATCTCCATCATGGAAAAAAACGTTCGCGCTCCCGGGAACGCGAATCGGGCCGACAGGATACCATGGCGGCGTTTCGCGACAAGCCGCCCGCGAGCGCCTTCCATGCCCGAGTCACCGCCCGCATTGGTCGTGATCGGGGCCAGCACGCGGGCGTTCGCGGTGTCGGCGCGAGATGCCGGCTTCCGGGTTCACGCCGCCGACCTGTTTTGCGACCTCGACCTCCGGGCAGCGGCGGCGACAGCGGCCTGCGTTCGCGACTTCGCCGGCGGCTATCCATGCGGCCTCGTCGCGGCGGCGCGGACGCTCCCACCCGGGCCGTTCTGCTACGTCGGCGCGATGGAAAACCATCTCGACGTCATCCGGGCCGTCGCCCGCGACCGTCCGCTGCTCGGCAGCCCTCCCGCGGCGGTGGCCGCCGTCCGCGACCCCTGGTCGCTGCGCGGCCTCGTCCGCTCGGCGGGCCTGCAATCACCGGAGTGCCACGCCGTCCCGGACGGGCTGCCCAGGGATGGCTCATTCCTGCGCAAACCCCTCGCCGGCGCGGGAGGCCGGGGCATCACGCCCTGGATCGACGATGGGGATGTCGCCGCGGAGCCGTGCGTCTGGCAGCGGCGGATCGACGGCGTCGGCTGGTCGGCGACGTTCATCATCGGGCCGGAGACGGGCCGGCTGCTGGGTGCCAGCCGGCAGTTGACGGGCCTGGACTGGTGCCACGCCCGTCCGTTCACCTACTGCGGATCGATCGACGTGCCGATCGCCGCCCTGCCGACGACGCTGCGACGGCAGTTCGCGGCGCTCGCTGCGCCGCTCTTGGCCTGCGGGCTCCGCGGCGCCGTCGGTGTCGACGTGGTCGTCGACGACCGCGAAGTCGCCTGGGTCGTCGAGGTCAATCCACGGCCCACCGCGTCGATGGAACTGGTCGAGCGGTCGGCGGGAACGTCGATCGCCGCCGCGCACGTCGCGGCCTGCGGCGGCCCGGCCGCCGCGACCGCGGCGAACCGCCCCGCGCGACCGCTACGCTGGGCCAAGGCCGTGCTCTACGCCCCGCATCCCCTGACCGGCGACGCGGAGTCCCTGGCCGGAGTGACGAAGTGGCTCGACCGCTGGGGTGCCGCCGCGGGCCGGCCCGCGATCGCCGACATTCCGGCGCCGGGCCGGGCCATCCCCGCGGGCGGACCCGTCTGCACGCTCCACGCCGCGGCCGCCACGGCGGACGAGGCGCTGGCGACGCTGCGGCGACGGGCCGCGATCCTCACCGCCGCGCTCAGCCCGCCATTCGTCGCGGAGCAACGGCCGGAGACGACTCGAGGGCATACTCCATGAGATACGCGTCCTCGGTGGTGTCCTGGTAGAAGTCCCTGAGCACCGAGACCGCGCGAAAGCCGCGGGTGCGGAAGAAGAGCTGGGCCGCCAGATTCGTCTCGCGGACCTCGAGCACCACGCGGCTGCGGCGGTCGAGCGAGAGCTTGCCCTGCAGCTTGTCGATCATGTGGGTGCCGATGCCGAGCCGCCGGTGGGAGCGGGCCACGGCGAAGTTGATCATGTGCAGCCGCGCGCGGTGCAGTTCGTAGATCATGAAGGCGACCACGGAGTCGGTCACCTCGGCGACCATGCCGATGCAGTTCCGCTGCCGCAGGCAGCGGGTGAAGTCCTCGTCCGACCAGGGGAACTCGAAGGCCTCATGCTCGATCGCCAGCACCTCGGGCATGTCGCGGCGAATCATCCAGCGGACGTGGACTCCGAGACCGTTCTTCTGCAGGGCCGTCACGTGCTGCGCTCCGTCGTCGAGTGATCGTTGGCGCCCTCGCGCCGGTGTGATGGGGCCGGAACCTAGCACCGCACCGCCCGCGGGCCAAGCCGGTTCGCGGCCGGATTTTCGCCGTCGTGCAGGCCCGAAAACCCCGTTGACCCTGCATGCGGCGCGGCCTACCTTCCCCCCGTTTCTCGGTGGCCGGCCGCCGGCCACCGCCACTCCCGCCCGGGACAGCCGCACATGCGCACGGTCCGCACGCCGTCACCCTGGCCCGTCCTTCTCGCCACCGGTCTCACGGCGGCCTGGTCCGCCGGCTGCGCCGGCCCCGCCATCCGCAGCCAGAGCCCCGAGATCGAGGCGCTCGCCGAGATGGAGGCCGACACGCGGCTCGTCGGCGACTATGCCGCACCCTGGGGCCTCAACTCCCTCCGGGTCGAGCACGCCGCGCTGGTCACCGGGCTGGCGGGCACCGGCAGCGACCCCGCGCCCGGCCCGCAGCGGCAGATGCTGCTCACCGACATGCAGGAGCGCGGCGTCATCGAGCCCAACACGCTGCTGGCGTCCCCGGCCACGTCGCTGGTCTGGGTGCGCGGCTTTCTGCCTCCCGGGATCCGCAAGGGCGAGCGGTTCGACGTCTTCGTCGAGGTGCCGGCCGACAGCGAGACCACGAGCCTCGCCGGCGGCTGGCTGATGGAGACCAGACTCAGCGAACTGGCGGTGCTGGGCAACACCGTCCGCGAGGGGCATGCCATGGGCGTGGCCGAGGGGCCGCTGCTGGTCGATCCGGTCGCCCACGGCACGCTCGACTCCGTGGCCCGGGTGCGGGCGCGCGTCCCTGGCGGCGGCGTGGCATTGGCGAACCGCACGATCGGCCTGGTCATCGCCCCGGAGCACCGGTCGGTGGCGATGTCGAAGCGTCTCGGTGACTGCATCAATCGGCGATTCCACGCCGTGGTTCGCGGCACGAAGCGCGGCGCGGCGAATCCGAAGACGGATCGCTACATCGAATTGCAAATCCCGCCGGTCTACCGACACAACCTGGCCCGGTACGTGAAAGTGGTGCGATGCGTCGCCGTCATCGAGCCGCCCGGCGGCCGCCATGCCCGGCTCGAACTGCTGGGCCGCCAGCTCGCCGACCCCGTCACGGCGCCGGCGGCGGCGCTGCGGCTTGAGGCAATCGGCAAGGAGGCGATCCCCACCCTTCGCAAGGCGATCGACGCCAAGGACGCCGAGATCCGGTTCGCGGCGGCGGAGGCGCTGGCCTACCTCGAGGAGTCGGTGGCGGCCACGCACCTCGCGGACGCGGCTGCGACGATGCGGAGCGCCCGTCCCGCGGCCCTGGCCGCGCTCTCGGTCCTCGACGACGTCAACGGCATCGACGCCCTGCAATCGCTGCTCTCCAGTCCGAGCGCGGAGACCCGCTACGGAGCCTTCCGAGCGCTGTGGCGGATGGATCGCGAGATGCCGCTGGTGAAGGGGGAGCAGCTCGGCGACGCCTGCTCGCTCCACGTGCTCGACGTCAAGGGACCGCCGCTCGTACATGCGACCCGCGGCACTCGTCCGGAGATCGTCCTCTTCGGCACCGAGCATCCGTTGGCCGACGGCCTCCGTGCCGAGGCCGGGAGCTCGATCGTGGTCGTCGTGGAGGGCACGACCGCGATCGTCAGCCGCTTCGCTCCGGGCCAGTCCGACCAGCAGGCGGAGACGCGGGCCACCGTCGATGGCGTGCTGCGCACGATCTTCGAACTGGGCGGCACCTACCCCGACGCCATCCAGTTCCTGCAGCAGGCCAGCGCCGGCCGGGCGCTGCACGGCAGGCTGGCCTTCGACGCCCTGCCCGACGAGCTCGACGGCCGCCAGACCATCCACGAGGAGGCGGCTTCGCGCGACCGCGACGTGGCTCCCGAGGCGGACGAGCCCGCCGGGGCCGCGCGGCCGGACGAGACCCCATGACCCGGCTCAAGGCGCTCGAGCTGTTCGGCTTCAAGAGCTTCGCCGACCGCACCCGGTTCGAGTTTCCCGACGGGATCACCGTCGTCGTCGGGCCGAACGGTTCGGGGAAGTCGAACGTCGTCGATGCCATCAAGTGGGTGCTGGGCGAGCAGTCGGCCCGCAGCCTGCGTGGCAAGGAGATGACGGACGTCATCTTCGCCGGTTCGACGGGCCGCAAGCCGCTCAACGTCGCCGAGGTGTCCCTGGTCTTCGACAATGCCGCCCGCCTGCTTCCCGTGGAAGCGGGCGAGGTGCAGATCATGCGCCGCGTCTACCGTGGCGGCGAGAGCGAGTACCTCGTCAACGGGGAGCCGGCGCGGCTCCGCGACATCCGCGAGTTGTTCTCGGGCACCGGGGCCGCCACGGAGGCGTACAGCGTCATCGAGCAGGGCCGGGTGGACGCGCTGCTGGTGGCCTCGGGGCGCGACCGCCGGGCCGTGTTCGAAGAGGCCGCGGGGATCACGCGGTTTCGCCTCCGCCGCGCCGAGTCGGTCCGCCGGCTGGAACGGGCGGAGCAGAATCGCAAGCGGCTCGCCGACATCGTCGGGGAAGTCACCGGCCGCCTGGAGACCGTTCGGCACCAGGCGGCGAAGGCCCGGCGTTGGCGGCTGATGACGGACCGGCTCCGGGCCTGCCGGCTCGCGGCGGCGACGGCTGACTTGGCCGAGGTCGATGCGGCCGTGGGCGACGTCGAGGCAGGCGTGGCCGCCACCCGCGC
>JBIPLS010000252.1:0-2815 GCA_044368305.1 Pirellulales bacterium | reverse complement strand
ACAACGCCATGAAGTCGTACGTGGCGGCGCCGCAGGAGTTCCTGCGGCGGGCCATCCAGGTGGTGGAGCAGGGAGCGGACAGCGTCTACGTGGTGGATTCGGCGGGGAGCATGGCGCCGGGCGAGGTGGGGCGATTCTGCGACCTGTTGCGGGAGCGGCTCGCCGTGCCGTTCGGCTTCCACGGCCACAACAACCTCGGCCTCGCGATCGCCAATTCGTTCGAGGCCCTGGAGCACGGCGCCTCGACCGTCGACTGCACGCTGGCGGGCATCGGCCGCGGCGGCGGCAACGCCCAGCTGGAGGTGTTCGTCGCGCTCTGCGAGCGGCTCCACATCCACACCGGCGTGGACCTGCTCGCCGTTCAGGACGCGGCGCGGGCGTTGATCCGCGACGGTCTCCAGGACGTCGCCCGCGTCGACGAGTTGAACGCCGTGATGGGCTTCGCCGGCTTTCATTCCAGCTTCGCGGGCACGCTCCGGGCGGTGGCCGACGGCTGCGGCATCGATCCCCGGCGGCTGATCATCGAGGTGAGCAAATACGACCGGGTGGCGCCGTCGCGGGAGTTGATGGAAATGGTCGCGGGCAACATGCGGCGGCGGGATTCCGCGCCGGGCCGGGGTGTCGGTCACGGTCCCGGCGGCGGGGAGCCGGCGGCCGGCGCGGAGGGGGTGATCGGTTTGTCTGGCAACGGGAGTGGGGCACGATGAAAGAGCCGGGATCGCAGCCGCGTGACGAACTCGCGGCCTTCCATGCCAAGCGGATGGAAGAGGTCGCCGCCCTGGGCCGCGATGCGGGTCTGGCCGAGCTCGGCCGACAGTTCATGATCCGCACGGGGCCGCTCGGCTACACCTACCACTTCGACTGGCTGGGGCGGCCGATCATCCAGTTTCCGCAGGACATCGTCGCCTTTCAGGAAGTCGTCTGGGCCACGCGGCCCGACCTGATCGTGGAGACGGGCATCGCGCACGGCGGATCGCTGATTCTCAGCGCGTCGCTCCTCGCCCTCCTCGACGTCTGCGATGCGGCCGCTGCCGGGGTGCCGCTCGATCCGCGGGCGTCGGCCCGGCGGGTCGTGGGGATCGACATCGACATCCGCCCGCACAACCGGCGGCTCATCGAGGCGCATCCGCTGGCGTCGCGGATTCGGATGATCGAGGGCTCCAGCGTCGATCCCGGGATCGTGGCGCAGGTGGCCGAGATCGCGCGGGGTCACGGGCGGGTGATGGTCTGCCTGGACTCGAACCACACGCACGCCCACGTGCTCGAGGAACTCCGGGCGTACGCCCCGCTGGTCACGCCGGGCTGCTACTGCATCGTCTGGGACACCTCCATCGAGGACGTGCCCAAGGCGCTGTTTCCCGACCGCCCCTGGGGCCCGGGCGACAGCCCGAAGACGGCGGTGCACGAGTTTCTCCGCGGCCGCGACGACTTCGAGATCGACGCAGCGATCCACGGCAAGCTGTTGATCACGGTCGCCGCCGACGGCTACCTCCGCCGCCGCCCCGTCTCCTGAGGGCCACGTCGATGCGGGGCTCGAGGGCGATTTCGTCTGCCGCATGCCCCGCGGGCTTCCCCCGCAGCACGCCGCGGAGCCCCGGGTCGTTCCCGCGGCCGAAGAGGACGCGGCGCGGGCCGCGTTGGCCGAGGGCCTGAAGGCATGGCGGGACGATTCCGCCGATCCCTTCGACCCGGAGGCCGTGGAGATTCCCTGGAATCTCCGGCGGATCGGCGCGGACCGGGCGTGGCGCGAGTGGCAGGCGACCGGCCGCGGGGTCGTCGTCGCCGTCAGCGACACGGGGCTGGCGCCGCTGCTTGGCGCCCTGTAGCGGAATCCGGCGGCGCGGGACGACGGAACCGCGACGGCGGCCGGTTTCAGCGGCGACTTTTTCGGTTGGAACTTTGATCTCGACAACGGCCTCGCCCTGGGCGACGGGCCCGGAGTGCCGCACGGCAGCATCTGTGCGGGGATCATCGCCGGCCGGCCGGCCGGTGGGCAGCGGATCGTGACCGGCGTGGCGCCGCGGGCGCGGCTGATGATCCTGCGGGGCCGGGCCACGCTCCGCTTCTACGAGTACGCCGTGCTCGACGGCGCCGACATCATCCTGCTTCGGCGGCTATCCAGTGTGGCTCCCGACGGCGGTGGAACAGCAGCTGCCGAAGCGGTTTGCGGCCCGCGGAGAGTCCCCGGCCTGGACCTGGACCTGGCGGGACGCGGACCGGCGATACGGCCTGGCCGTAGGCCCCCAGGGCAACTCGTTCTCCGGCCCGCACGTCGCCGTCGCCGCGGCCAAGGCCGTCCGCAAGTAGGCGGGCAGGCGGGCCACGGGAGGCGGCGCCGGCGGCCGTCAGCCGGCGGCGGCGGGCACCATTCCCGATGCGACCGCCCACGCCAGCAGGCCGGCGAGCCCGATGCGGTAGGCGATGAAGGGCCAGAGCGTGTGGCTGGTGAGCATCCGCAGCAGCCAGCGGATGGAAGCGTAGCCCACGACCGCCGCCGTCAGCGTTCCCCACACGGCGGCCATGACCGCCTCCCGGGATCCCAGCAGGGCGTGCCGTTCCTCGACGAGTTCGAGCAGCGCGGCGGCGGCGATCGCCGGCAGTGACAGCAGGAACGAGAACCGGGCCGCGGTGCGGCGATCGAGTCCGCCGAGCATGCCGGCGGCGATCGTGATCCCGCTGCGCGACGTGCCCGGGAACAGGGCCAGAGCCTGCGCGCAGCCCATGCCCAGGCAGTCCCGCCAGCCGAGCGACTCCAGGCCGTCGCGGCTCCGGCCGCCCCGACGCGCGACCCACTCGGCGACGGCCATCGCCGCCG
>JBIPLS010000013.1:0-30532 GCA_044368305.1 Pirellulales bacterium | reverse complement strand
CCCGTCGCCGGCGACGACGAATCGTTCCCGGGCGGCTTCACGATCCGCGGAGAGAAGTGCCCGAATCGGCGCGGCGTGAACCAGGTGCTGGCGCTGTTCGGTGCGGGCGGCCGATCCTGGGAGGATCTGGTCGCCCACGTCTCGGCCGGGCAGGCCGACGCGGCCTGGATCACGGGCGGCTATCCCGCGCCATGGATCGACGCGGCCGAGGCGTCGCCGTTCGCCGGCCTGCGGGCCCTGGTGATCCAGGATCTCTTCGATTCGCCCCTCACGCACCACGCCACCTGGCGACTGCCGGCGACCGGATTCGCCGAGCGCTCCGGCACCTGGGTCAACGTGGCGCATCGGGCCCAGTGCTTCGCGGCCGCGATCCGCCCGCCGGCCGGGGTCTGGCCGGAAGGCCGCCTGTTTTGGAACATGCTCGGCCGCCGCGGCCTCTACGATCCACCCTCCGTCCGCCGCCAGATCGTCGAGTCTTCGGCCGCCTTCGCGGCCCTCGCCGGCGACGTGCCGGCCCTGGGCGTGGACCTCCGCGTGGGGCACCTCGCATGAACGAGTACCTCCCTTCGCTCCCCACGCTCGTCGCGCTCGTGAAGATCGGCCTGCTCGTCGGCGGCCTGATGACCGCGGCGGCATATCTCGTGCTCGTGGAGCGCTGGATGGCGGCCTGGGTGCAGGACCGCAAGGGCCCCAACCGCGTCGGCATTCCGCTCACGAAGGTCCGGCTCTTCGGCCTCGGCCAGCCGCTGGCCGACGGCCTGAAGATCATCCTCAAGGAGGACTTCACGCCGAAGCACGTGGACAAGGTGCTCTACACGGCGGCGCCCCTCGTGATCCTCGCCGCGTCGCTCGCGATCTTCGCGGCGATCCCCTTCGGCAGCTCGCTACCCCCGATTCCGTTCCTCGGGCTCAGCGGCGAGGAGCCGCTGCTCGTCGCCCCCGGCCTCGACGTCGGCGTGCTCTGGGTGTTCGCCCTCTCCAGCATCGCCGTCTACGGCGTGCTCCTCGGCGGCTGGGCGAGCAACAACAAGTACGGCTTCTTGGGCGGCCTGCGGTCGAGCGCGCAACTGGTCGCGTACGAGATCCCGCTCGGCCTGGGCCTGCTCGGCGTCGTGCTGGCGGCCGGGTCGCTGAAGCTCGACGCCATCATGAACGCCCAGGCGGAGAGCGGCGTGTGGTACGCCTTCGCGCAGCCGCTGGGGTTCGTGGTCTTCCTGGTGGCCAGTTTCGCGGAGGCCGCGCGGCTGCCGTTCGACCTGCCCGAGGCGGAGCAGGAACTGGTGGGCGGCTACCACACCGAGTACTCCGGCATCAAGCTCCTGCTCTTCCTCGTGGCCGAGTTCCTCCACATGGTCACGGCCGCGTTCCTGATCGTGATCATGTTCCTCGGCGGCTGGCACCTCTGGGGGCTCACCGGCTCGGGTCCGGTCGAGACCTGGGCCGTCGCGCTCATCCGCTTCGGCGTACTCTCGGCCAAGATCCTGGGGGTGATCCTGTTCTTCATGCTCGTCCGCTGGAGCTGGCCGCGGTTCCGCTTCGATCAGCTGATGAACCTCGCCTGGAAGGTGATGCTGCCGCTGGGGTTGGCGAACCTGGTGACGGTGGCCACGGTCGAGGAGTTTCGTCCGCAGCTCGTGGCGTCCCTGGGGACGACGGCCGCCCAGGGCGTCGCCCTCGCCGCGCCGTGGGCCGTGTTCTTCCTGGGCTGGATCGCAGCGGGCCTGCTGACGCCATCCGGAACGGACAACGCGCCGATCCGCACCCATGGCCCGCTCGACGTCGAACACGAACTGGTGGAGGCGTGAGATGAAGTCGACCGACCCGTCGATCACCTGGCTCGAGGAGAGGCCGCTGGGGCTGGCCGAGCGGCTCTACCTACCGCTGTTCATCAACGGCCTGACGACGACCGCGCGGCACCTGGTGAGCCCGAAGGTGACCGTCAGCTACCCGGAGCAGCGGCCGCAGGTCGGCAACCCGCTGATCTACCGCGGCGTGCACCGTCTCAACCGTGACGCCGAAGGCCGGGTCAAGTGCGTGGCCTGTTTCCTCTGTGCCACGGCCTGCCCGGCCCATTGCATCGACATCGTGGCCGCCGAGAGCCCGTGGCCCGACCGCGAAAAGTATCCGGAAGCGTTTCAGATCGACGAGTTGCGGTGCATCTTCTGCGGGATGTGCGAGGAGGCCTGCCCGGTCGACGCCATCGAGCTGACGAGCCTCCTCGACCTCACCGGCAAGAGCCGCGAGGAGATGGTGTTCGACAAGGAGAAACTGCTCAGCGTCTACGACATGACGAAGGACGCCGAGCCGATGAAGTCGGCCGCGCTGGGAGGCACGCTGTGACGCTCGCGGCCCTGCCCACGCTCTCCGCCGGCACGCTCCTCACGGCCGCCGTCGCCTCCGCGGCGGCGAGCCTGTGGCTCCTGCTGCCGCGCGGCGCGGAGAGCCGGGTCGCCCGCTGGCTCGGCCTGGCCCTGGGCGGGCTGGCCCTGGCCGGACTGGCGGCCTCGGGGCGCCGGCTGGGCGGGATCGGCCCCGACGCCGTCTTTCTCGTGGTCTCGCTGGTCGCCGTGATCTCGGGGGCGGCGACGGTGGTGTCGCGGTCGCCGGTCTACGCGGCGATCTGGTTCGCCCTGGCCCTGGCCGGCGTGGCGGGCGTGCTGCTCGTGCTCGGTGCCCAGTTCCTCGGGGTGGCCACGATCGTCGTCTATGCCGGAGCGATCCTGGTGATGTTCCTGTTCGTGCTCATGCTCGCCCAACCCGCCGGCATGGCCCCCTACGACCGCGTCTCGAACGAGCCGCTGCTTTCGGCCGTCGCCGGCGGGGTGCTCCTCGGTCTGCTGACGCTGTTCGTGGGACGGCTGTCCGCCGAGACGGCCGCCTGCTGCCGGCTCCCGTCCCGCGGCGCGGCGTTGGCCGGGGCAGCGGACGGCACCGCCTCGGCCGCGCTCCCTGCCCACGCCCCGGCGCCCACGGCCGACCCCCTGGAGAAGAACCACGTCGCCCGGCTGGGCGGCGAGCTTTTCGGCCGGCATCTGCTGGCAGTCGAGGTCGCCGGCGTGCTTTTGCTGGTGGCCCTCGTCGGCTCGATCGCGATCGTGTCACGGCACGGCGATCCCTCCGGCGAACTGGCACCGGGAGGGTCGCGTCGATGAATCAGCTCGCCCTTCTCCAGAACGCGCTCCTGGTCGGCGCCGTCCTGTTCGCGCTCGGGCTCGTCGGCATGCTGGCCCGCCGCAACCTGATCGTCATGTTCCTGTCGGCGGAGCTCATGCTGCAGGGCGTCTCGGTGAGCCTGGTGGCCTGGAGCCGCTTCCACGGCGACTGGGGCGGGCAGATCCTCGTGATCCTCGTGCTCACGGTCGCCGCCTGCGAGGCGGCACTGGCGCTCGTGCTCGTGCTGCAGGCGTTCGCCCGCACCGGCCGGCTCGACGCGGCGGCCTGGCAGGCCCTCCGCGAGGACAACCTGTCCCGTGCCGTGGATCGCGAATTGCCGGCCGCCGACCTGGCGCCGCCCGCCTTCCCGCGACTGGCGCCCGCGGGCATCCGGCCCGCCGGCGACGAGAACGATTTCCTCCAACGCGAACACGTCTGACGCGGCGCGACGCCGCGCGGCCGATTCCGCCCCCATGCTCGACCTCCAACCCGCCACGCTCCTGGTCCTCGTGCCGCTGCTGCCGCTGGCGGGCGCCGTGCTCACGATCCTGCTCGGCCGCGCCCTGGGCTCCCGGGCCCACCTGCCGGCCGTGGCCGGCATCGCCGCGTCGGCGGCGTGCGCCGTGGCGCTGTTGGCAGGTCTGAGCCGGGACGTGGCCGCCGGCCCGGCCGGCCGGCCGGTGGAAATGATCACGGAGCTCTGGCAGTGGGCGGACGTCCAGGGTGCGACCGGGGCCGCAGTTCGCGATACCGCACCCGCCTTCTCGATCCCGATCGCCCTGCGGCTCGACCCGCTGACGGCGACGCTGCTGGTGATCATCACCGGCGTCGGCCTGCTCGTGGCGGTGTACTCGATCGGCTACATGCACGACGATCCCGGCTATCCACGGTTCTTCGCGCTGGTGGCGGCCTTCGTGTTCTCGATGACGATGCTCGTCGCGGCGAGCAATTTCCTCCTCGTCTACGTCTTCTGGGAGGCGGTCGGCGCCTGCAGCTACCTCCTGATCGGCTTCTGGTTCGCCAGGCCGGAGGCGGCCCGGGCGGCGAAGAAGGCGTTCCTCGTCAACCGGGTGGGCGACTTCGGCCTGGCGGTGGCCACGTTCCTCCTCTGGATGACCTACGGCACGCTCAATTTCCACGACGTGCTCGCCGCGGACGGGACGATCCTGCCCGGCATCCTCGGCCAGACGCGGCTCGCCGACGCCGCCGGCTACGCGGGTGGCGCGGTGGGCACCGCGATCTGCCTGCTGCTCCTGCTGGCGGCCTGCGGCAAGAGCGCGCAACTTCCGCTGCACGTCTGGCTTCCCGACGCCATGGAGGGCCCGACGCCAGCCAGCGCGCTGATCCACGCCGCCACGATGGTGACGGCCGGCATCTACCTCGTCGCCCGCTGCGCCCCGCTGTTCGTTTCCTGCCCCGAGGCGCTCACCGTGGTGTCGATCGTGGGGGCGACCACCGCCCTGGTGGCGGCCCTGATCGGCACGGTGCAGAACGATCTCAAGCGGGTGCTGGCTTACTCCACCATCAGCCAGCTCGGCTACATGTTCGCCAGTCTGGGCACGGGCACGCTCCTCGGCTTCACGGCCGCCATCTTCCACCTCGTCACCCACGCCTTCTTCAAGGCGCTGCTCTTCCTGGGCGCGGGCTCCGTGATGCACGCCATGGGCGGTGTGATCGACATGCGGAGGTTCGGCGGGCTGCGGCGAATCATGCCGATCACGGCCGCCACGTTCCTCGTCGGGTCGCTGGCCCTCGCCGGCGTCGCGCCCTTCGCCGGCTTCTTCAGCAAGGACGAGATCCTCGCGGCGGTCCACGCCCGCGGCTGGCCGAACGCCCACGGCGAGCACCACACGGCACCGGCCACCGGCCACGCCCTGCTGCCAGCGCCGTCACTGCGGCCCGCGGTGGACGGGAGGGTCGGGAGCGGCCGGGCCGCGTTCATCCGCGCCGCGTCGTTCGGCCGCGAGACGGCGGCCCCCGGCCTCGACACCCCGCGCACCTGGCGGCTGCTGTTCTGGATGTCGCTGGTGACCGCGGGCCTCACGGCCTTCTACACTTTCCGGGCCGTGTTCATGACGTTCACCGGGCCCACCCGCGTGCCCGACGAGGCGGGGCACCACGCGCACGAGTCGCCCCCGGTGATGACGCTGCCGCTGGTGCTGCTGGCGGTGGCCTCTGCGGTGAGCGGCTGGTGGCTGTTCCGGACGCAGGCCCTGGCCGACTTCCTGGCGTCGACCCCGTCGCTGACCTGCCGGACGATCGTCGACACGGCCGTGCCGCACGCGTTCCACTGGGATCTGGCGCTCCAGGGCACGCTCGCCGCGGCGGTGGGCATCGCGGTGGCCGCCCTCGGCCATCTGGGCCGGCGCAGCGACGGTCCGCAGATGGAGCGGTTCCTCGGACCCCTGGAAACGCTGTTCGCGAACCGGTTCTTCCTCGACCAGATCTACACCGCCCTCGTCGTCAGACCACTGGAGGGTGTCGCGCTGGCCGCGGCGGCGTGCGACCGCCACCTGATCGATGGCCTCGTCGACGGAGTCGCCCGGGTGCCCGGCGCCGTCGGCGCGGGCGTCCGCCGGCTGCAGTCCGGCCTCCTCCAGCGCTATGCCCTGGCCGGCGTGATGGGGACGCTCCTGATCGTGCTCGCCCTGGCCTGGGCCCTCCGCTGACACCCACCGCAACCATCGCCCTGCCATGAACGGTTTCACCCCCGCCCTGCATCTGCTGCTCGTGCTCGCCACGCCCCTGCTCGGCGCCGCCTGCGCGTGGCTGATCGCCTCGCGCGGGGCCGCCGCCGTGAGGCAAAGCGCCGCGGTCAGCGCCGTGCTCACGCTCGTGCTGGCGGGCTGGTTGATCGTCCGCTACATCGGCAGCCCCGAGGCCGCGGCCGGCGCGGCCTACGCCACGATCGACCTGCCCTGGCTCACCGGTCGCGGCTTCGACGTCCGCCTGTCGCTGGGCCTGGACGGGCTCTCCGTCTGGATGTTCGGCCTGTCGGCCCTGCTGTCGTTGACGGCCGTGCTCGTCAGCTGGGAGTCGATCCGGGAGCGGGTGGTCGGCTGCCACGTGCTGCTCCTCGTGCTCGAGGCGGCGATGCTCGGCGTGTTCGCTGCCCGCGACCTGATCCTGTTCTACGTGTTCTTCGAGTTCACGCTCGTGCCGCTCTTCTTCCTGATCGGCATCTGGGGACACGAAGAGCGGCGCCGGGCGGCCGTCAAGTTCTTCATCTACACCCTCGCCGGCAGTCTGCTGACCTTCCTGGGCCTGCTGGCGATCGTGCTCTGGAACGCGTCGCACTCAGGCACGCTCACCTTCGATATCGCCGCCCTGACGGCCGGCCTGCAACGCCATCCCTTGCCGATGGACGCCGGCGCCGGCCGCCTGCAACTGGTCGTCTTCCTGGCCCTGCTGGCCGGATTCGCCGTCAAGGTGCCGATCGTTCCCCTGCACACCTGGCTGCCGCTGGCCCACGTCGAGGCGCCCACCGGCGGATCCGTCGATCTCGCCGGCGTGCTCCTCAAGATCGGCATCTACGGCTTCCTGCGGTTCTCGATGCCGATGCTGCCCGAGGCCACGGCGGCGGCGGCCCCCTGGCTCTTCGGCCTCGGCGTGGCCGGGATCATCTACGGCGCGCTCGTGGCGCTCGTGCAGACCGACCTCAAGCGGCTCGTCGCCTACTCCTCGGTGAGCCACATGGGCTACGTCGTCATGGGCCTGTTCGCGCTGACGCCGCTGGCCCTGGAAGGCGCGAATCTGCAACTGGTCAACCATGGCCTCTCCTCGGCCGGGCTGTTCGCCCTCGTGGGCATGATCTACGAGCGGTTTCACACGCGGAACATCGCCAGCCTGGGCGGGATCGCGGCCCGGGCACCCTGGCTGACGGTGCTGTTCATGCTGTTCACCTTCTCGAGCATCGGCCTGCCGGGCCTGAACGGCTTCGTGGGCGAGTTCATGATCCTCGCCGGCTCGTTCCAGCGGGCGTGGAGCGGCGTGTCAGCCGCCTGGCAGTCCGCCTACCTGGCCATGTCGCTGCTCGCCGTGGCGGGCGTGGTGCTCGGCGCCTGGTACATGCTGCAGGCCGTGGAGCGGGTGTTCTTCGGCCCGTCCCGCGAGCCGCCCCGCGACGCCGCCCACGGCCACGCTGCCGCGCCGGACCGCTGCGACCTCGCCTGGCACGAGGCGGCGGCGCTCGTGCCCCTCGCCGTGTTCGTGATCTGGATCGGGCTGACGCCGGCGACGTTCCTGCGGCCCGCCGCGGCCGCCATCCGCCAGTCCACGCAGGCCTCCGCCGCCGCCTTCGCCGACACGATGCGGGAGCCGCCCGACCACAAGGTTGCCCGCATCCCATGATTATGCCGCCCACCTCCCTCGAAACGTTCACGCTCGTCGCCCCGGAGATCGCCCTGGTCGCGGCGGCCTTGGTCGCCTTCATCGGCGGCGCGTTCCTCGGCCTGCGGAGCGGCTGGCTCGTGGCCTTGGGCGGCATCGGCCTCGCCGCGGCGGTCGCGGCCGGGCAATCCGGCAGCCTGGCCGCCGCCGGCGGCGTCCGCATCGACGCCTTCGCGACGTTCGTCCGCTGGGCCGTGCTCGGCCTCGGGGCGCTGCTGGCGCTCGTGCAGGCCGGCGACCTGTTCACCGCTTCGGTCAGTCGGGGCACGGGCCTGCGGCGGGGTGGCACCTGCGAGGAGGCGGGCACGTTCCTGCTGCTCCTGGCCGGGCTGTCGCTCGTGGGCGTGGCGGGCGACCTCGTGCTCTTGTTCGCGGGCCTGGAGCTCGTCTCCGTGCCCACCTACGTGCTCCTCGCACTGCGGCGGTCCGACGCCCGCAGCCAGGAGGCGACCATCAAGTACTTCTTCCTGTCGCTGCTGGCCTCGGCCTTCTTCCTCTACGGAGCGGTGTGCCTGTACGGGCTCGGCGGCTCGACCGATCTGGCGGTGATCGGCGGCCGGTTGCGTTCGGCCGACACGCACGTCGCGGACATCGCCCGGGTCCTCCTGCCGGCCGCCCTGGGCATGGCGGTGGTCGGCGCGGCCTTCCGTCTGGCGGCGGTGCCGATGCATTTCTACGCCCCCGACGTGTACGAGGGCACGAGCCCGGGCAACGCCGCCCTCCTCTCCACGCTTCCCAAGCTGGCCGGTCTCGTCCTGCTCGCCCGCATCCTCGGGCTCGCGGTCACCACCGACGTCGCGGCCGGGCCGGCCGCCCGCGCCCACCTCGACCTGCTCTGGCAACTGGCGGCGGCGATCGCCGCCGTGACGATGACCGTGGGCAACGTCATGGCGCTGTGGCAGCAGAACCTGCGGCGGCTCCTCGCCTGCTCGTCGATCGCCCATGCTGGCTACCTGCTCGTGGGCGTGGCGGTGGCGGCCGCGCGGCCCTGGGGAGACGCCGGCATCGACGGTCTTGCGGGGCTCGAAATCGGCGGCATCACGGCCGCCGCCTTCTACCTCGTGACCTATGCCTTGGCGACCATCGGCATCTTCGGCGGGCTGGCCTACCTCGGGCATCGCTGGCCCGAGTGGACGGCCGCCAGCGGTCCGCGGCCGCCCCGCGAGGAGATCACGACCGTGTCGGATCTCGACGGCCTGTCGGGCACCAACCCGGTCGCCGCCTGCGCGATCGCCCTGTGCCTGCTGAGCCTGGCCGGGATTCCGCCACTGCCGGGCTTTTGGGGCAAGCTGGCCCTGGCGACCTCCGCGCTCCAGGTGGACTGGATCGAGCCCGTCGTCCTCGGCGGCCGGCGGTGGTGGTTCGTCGGTCTGGCGGTGGTGCTCGTGCTCAATGCGGCGATCGCCGCCGCCTACTACCTGCGGATCATCGCCGCGATGTACTTCCGCACGACCAAGCGGGGCGTGCAGGCCGACGGCGGCCTGGCGGCCGGGATCGCCATGCTCGCCTGCACGGCCCTGGTCCTCCTGGCCACGCTCCAGCCCCAGGGGCTGTATCGGGCAGCCGCGCGGGCCGGCACGAGCTTCTCCGGTGGGCAGCCGGCGGCCACGGTCGCCTCTTCCTCGACGGCCGTCTCCCCATGACCTCCGCTCCCGACCAGGCAGCCGTCGCGGCGGTGCTCGCGGCCGTCGCCGATCCCGAGTCGGGCCGGCCGCTCACCGAGATGGGCCAGGTGCGGCGGATCGCCCCCGCCGCCGACGCGATCGCCGTGACGGTCGGACTCACCACGCACTCCGCCATCCTCTGGAACGCGACCCGGGGCCGGATCGAGGAACTGCTCCGCGCGCGGTTTCCCGCCGTGCCTTCGGTCACGGTCACCATCGAGCCCCACGATCGTCCGGCCGCCAAACTCGGGCAGATCGGCCTCGAGGCGAAGAGCGTGATCGCCGTCGGCAGCGGCAAGGGGGGCGTGGGCAAGAGCACGATCGCCGCCAGCATCGCCATCGGCCTAGCCCGGGCCGGTAGCCAGGTGGGCCTCCTCGACGCCGACGTCTACGGGCCGAGCGTGCCCCACCTGCTCGGCCTTGCCGGCCGCCCGCAGGTCGACAACGGCAAGATCGTGCCCATGCGGCTCCCAATCGGCGATCGCTCGATGCCGGTGATGTCGATGGGCTTCCTCGTGCCGGCCGGCGAGGCCGTGGTGTGGCGCGGCCCGATGCTCCACGGCGCGATCACGCAGATGCTCCGCGACACGCTCTGGGGGCCGCTCGACTATCTGGTCATCGACATGCCCCCGGGCACGGGCGACATCGCGCTGACGCTCTCCCAGGTGCTGCCGCTGACCGGCGCCGTCGTCGTCTGCACGCCCCAGGACGTGGCCCTGCTCGACGCCACGAAGGCGATCGCGATGTTCCGGAAGGTGAACATTCCCGTCCTCGGCATGGTTGAGAACATGGCGTTCTTCGTCTGCCCCGACACCGGCAAGCGGTGGGACATCTTCGGCTCGGGCGGCGCCCGGCGGACGGCCCAGGAGATGGACATCCCGTTCCTCGGCGAGGTGCCGCTCCAGATCCCGATCCGCGAGCACGGCGACGCCGGCAAGACCGCCGCCAACTATGACGACCCTGCCGCCCGCCCCTACCTGCAGGCGATCTGCGAGCGGCTCGCTGGCAACCTCGCCGCCACGAGCGCCGCCCGCCCCCCGCTGCCCTCGCTCCCCGTGCTGTAAAGGCCCTGGGGCGAGCGTCGCCTGGCTTGCATCGGCGGCTCTCCGCGCCCAACCCGGCCCGGGGTGGTGCCTCTCGCGAACGAATCGAATGGATGAGCGGAGGCTCCGGGCTCCGCGTGCCCTGAGAGCCGGCGTAGCTGGCCAGCGAAGGCATGGATGCCGAAGGGCAGCCAGCTTCGAGTGAGCGGAGGGCTGGAGGCCCGCAGCGAACGTCCGGCGACGGGGCATCGGAGCCCGGAGCCGGGTTGGGCACGTTGGCCCCCCTCGGCCCATCCAAACAGGCAGGACTTCCTCGGGTATGCTTGTTCGAAAGGAACCATGCGATGCATCACAAACACATCGGTTGGATGGCGTCCCTCGCGCTTGCCGGGCTCGCCGGCGTCGGCCTCGCGGCGGAGCGAATCGAACTCAACGTCGTCGAGCGACTGGGTGTGCCACGGGTGGCCGAACCGATCACTAGCGGCGTGCCGCTTCCGCAGGGCGCGCTCGAGGACGTGACGGCCTGCCGACTCCTGAGGGACGGGGTGGAGGTGCCGGCGCAATTCCGGGTGGCGGGCCTGTGGCGGCCGGGCACGAGCATCCAGTGGCTGTTGGTCGACACGCAGACCGACGTGGCGGCCAACGCCACGGCGAAGTACGTGCTGGAATACGGCCCCGGCGTGAAAGCGGAAGCCGGTTCGCAGGCGGCGATCCACGTGGCCGAGGATGACACCGGCTACACCGTCACCACCGGGGCGGCGACCTTCCGCATCAGCAAGCAGCGGTTCAGCCTCTTCGACGAGGTCCGGTCCGCCGACGGCCGTGCGATCGTGCCCGCGCCGCCACGGGACAGGCCGCGGTTCGGCGCAACCGTGCGTGGTCTGCAGGCGATGGTCACCCGCGCGATCCCCGACCCGAAGAACACCGGCCGCAGCCACCTGATCTTCGCGACGTACGACGGCCAGGCACCGGCCGACGAGTTCACCCTCACCTTCACCAGCAACGACGCCTACACCGTCGTCGGCAAGGTCGCGGGAGACATCGGCGGCGGGGCGTATCGCAAGGACTCGGCCCTCACCGGCGGTGGCATCCAGATCCCGGCGGACGCGTGGCTGGTCAACGCCGCCCCGAAGCGGGGCGATCGCTACACGTTCCGCACGATCGCCGCCGGCAGCGACGCGGTCAGCGAGGGAGTGTTTGCAACGCGCGTGGTCGAAAGCGGCCCGCTGCGGTGCGTGCTCGAGGTCAAGGGGTGCTTCGGCCCGGTGACGGCCCCGGCGCTCGAGTTCACGGCACGGTATCACTTCCACGCCGGCAGCCCGCGCGTGCGGCTGCAGTTCACGCTTGAGAACAACAACTTCGGCGCGCGGACGGCCACCGCCAACGCCAAAACCTCCGACATCGGCGGGATCAATTGTGTGTTCTTCGATGAGATGGCCCTGGCGCTGCCGACCGCCGCTGGTTCGGGTGCGGGCGTCCGCTTCGGCCTCGACGCAGCCGCCAAGGCTCCCCAGGGCGGCCTGGAGCAGGCCGGCGGCGTCGAGCTGTACCAGGACTCCAATGGCGGCTCCACGTGGAACCACTACCAGAACGCCAAGTACCATCCCCGGCCGAACAGTTTCGTCACCTTCCAGGGCTACCGCGTGCTGAATGCCGGCGGCGACGTCGTCCTCGAGGGCGGCAGGGCGCCCGGGTGGATGACCTGCACCGGACCGGACTGCGGCGTCGCCGTCGCGGTGCAGAACTTCTGGCAACAATTCCCCAAGGCCCTGGCGGTCACCGCCGACGGGACGATGAAAATCGGCCTGTTTCCAGCCCGCTACGCCGCCGATTTTCCCTTCCGCAGCGGTGAGCACAAGACGCACGAGATCCTTTTCGACTTCGCCGCCGGCGCCGCCGATCCCGACCGCCGGACCGCCGTCGCGAAGGCGTTCGACGATCCGCTGCGGCTCGAGCCCACCGCGGCATGGTTCGCCGAGACCCGCGCCCTCGGCGTCCTGTTGCCGGAGGACATGGAGCACTTCAAGGCCTACGAGGTCCGCAATCTCTCGGCGGTCGGCATCTTCCTCCCGGGTGTGAAGCCGGGAGCGAGCATCCCCAGCCGCCGCGAAAAAACCGACTTCTACGGCTGGATGGACTTCGGTGACGTACCGATCGACTTCGAAAACGACAGCGGCCAATGGGGCATGAAGTACGACCTGGACCTGCAGTTCGCCCGCCAGTGGGCCCGCACGCTGCGGCCGGAGTGGTGGCGGCTGTTCCGAGACGCATCGCGGCATCACTGCGACATCGACGTCCATCACCAGCCGCACTACCCCGCGAGCCACTACGTGAAGGGCGGCACATGGGCCCACAGCCTCCACAGCGAACCGGGCAACAAGAACCCCAATCGCAACTACAACCAGTTCACCAAGGATTTGGCCTTCGGCTGCCTGGCTGCGGCCGCACGGCACTACCTGACCGGTGATTGGCAGGCCCGCGACGTGGTCATCGAGCAGGCCGACAACGCCTTGGCTCCCGCCATGAGCGTCCAAGCCGACCCCGGCCTGAAGAACAATCGCCTCGGCGTGCGCGGCGACGCCTGCACGCTGAACCGCCTGATGGCCGGCTACATGATGACGGGAGACCAACGCTATCTGGATCGGGCCCGCTGGACGATCCGCGACTGCCGCTACGACGGCAAGCCCGCCGCCAGCAAGCCCGTGAAGCTCTGGAGCAGCGCCTTCTACATGATGGCCCTGGCCCGGTACGTGGAGGCGTTCCCCGAAGACGCCGACGCGCGGCAGTGGCTCTTGGCACACCTCGAGACGCTGCGGGCGAGCTGCTGGGAGAAGGACGGCGTGTTTCAGGGATTTTACTACATCGTCACGCCGCAGCCCGACGGCAGCATCGTCGGCGAGAAAACGTCCGGCCACTACAACATCATGGCCGCCGACGCCCTGGCCATCGCCTTCCGGCTGACGGGTGAGCGGCGTTATATGGACACGGCGCGGAAGTGCTTTGATTACGGCGTGACCGAAGGCCCGCCGGCCTACGTCCAGATCCAGACCGCCAACGGGGCCACCCACGGCGGATTTTTCATGGCCGAGGACGCGAAGCTCCGGGCGAGCGGCAAGTGACCGCAGGCCCGGGGCAGTCTTGTTCCGAGGCTTGCTACGGCCGCTTCGCCAAGTCGCCCGCGATCGATTCCAGCACCGCCTTCAGGCTGATGTCCGGCCCCGCGGCGGGGCGGTCCACGGCGATCAAGAGCAGCGGCACCGTGACCGTCGCGCCGGCCTGGACCACCAGCGGGGCCTCCAGTCCGACCAGGCCGAAGTTGTAGCCGGCGTTGGGCACGATGAGTTTCCGCGACAGGGCGTCCGAGAGGACGAGCGCCGCATCCTCGTGCGTCGCCGGCTGCTTGGCCTTGGCGATGGCGCGGTGGTAGCCGAAGTACGCCGGCCGGCTCTGGGCCGCTGCCTTGGCCGCGTCCTCCGGCCAGGTCGAGCCCCGGAAACTCCGCATCACCGTGTCGGCCAGCACGCACGTGACGGCCAGGTCGGCCGGCCCGTTGTTCGCCAGGCGCACCTCGGCCAGGATCGCCTGCCCGACGGCGCCTTCCGCGGCGGCGTCAGCCAGCGCGAAGGTCTTGAACTCCGCGTCGGGCTTGACGGCGTGCCGCGACACCTGGGTCGTGACCGTCAACGGGAGCTTCTTGCCCAGGGAAGCGAACTCGAAGCTTCCGGCCGACGCTCCGGCGGCCAGGGGCAGTTCCGCGAATCGCTTGGCGTTTTTTCGCGGCGGGGCCACGGCCGGATCGCTCGCCACGCGGGCGCCGAGGGCGAGCGTGTAGCGGTCGCCACTCGCCTTGTCCCGCTGCCAAGCGACATCGACCCCCAGGTGCAGCCAGTCGCACGCGCCGAACTCGTTGTCGCGTGGATTGGCGATGTACTCGGTCAGGTCGAAGCACATCGGCCGCGGGGCGACCTTCTTTTTGCCAGTCACGTAGTTCGCCACCGCCTCGGCCACCTGGATCGGCGTCTGCGTCAGGTCTTGGATGACGATCGTGTTGTTCGTGTCGGCCAGAAACTCCTCCTGGGTGGACCAGGTGAAGAGCCGCGGCATCTTCTTGATCGTGGTGTCGTAGCAGGGCGTGCCGTGGTAGCCCATCGCCACGCGATAGGTCTTGCTCGGGTCGATGTCGGCCACGGCCAGGGTCTGGCCGGCGACGTAGTCCGGCTCGCTCCGGTCGGCGCGGATGCTGCACGCGGCCGCGCTCTTGCGGGCGCCGATCAGCCGTGAACCGGGCATGCTGCCGACGCAGACGTACTCCGGGAAGGCGTCTTGCGTGGCCAGGTCGTGCGCGGTGATCGGGCCGGCGGGCATCGAGTCCCGCCACCGCTTGTGGCCCGGCGTGTGGGACCAGATCACGCCCACGTCGGCTCCGGCGGCGGCGCGGATGGCGTCGGCCCGCAGGCGGAGGAGTTGCAGGTAGTCGAAGGGCCGCTCCACCTCGGCGATGGGCGGTCGCCCGTCGGGCCGCCAGTCCGGACCGAACGTCAGCCGCCGCGACTCGTACGCGGCGGCGTCCATGCCCACGCCGAATCCCGGCCGGGGGCTGGGGATGCCGCCGATCACCGCGTCGCCGGAGCGGAACTTCCATATGCTCTCGCCCGTCATGCCGAAGAAGCCTCCCTTGGCAAACGCGGCCGCGTCGTTGAAGCCGTAGACGAGGACGTACTTTTTCGGATTCAGCGGATTCGGATGCAGGAAGCCGATGCAGTGGGTCGGCTGGTCATACACGGCCTGACCGACGGTGAACGTGCCGTTGCCGAACCGGATGGGCAGGCGGTCCGCGATGCCGGCCGTGACCTTGTTGACCTCCGGCCCGCCGTAGAGGAACAGGTTGTAGTTCGCGTGATCCTCGGCGGTGACTTCCGTGTCGGCCTTGGCACCCTCGGGGAACCATTTCGCCAACACGCCCGCGGTATTCTCGTCGCAGCCGGTGGCCTTGACCGCCAGCCAACGCCGGCCGGGGATGGCGAGGAAGCCGTCGGCGTCGTAGGAACTGCCGACGGTGGCGGCCGCGATGTCGTCGGGCAGGGCCGCGGTCTTGACGAACGGGGCCGCCGGCGGTGGAACCAGTTCGACGGCGAGCCGCTCCTGGAACGGCCCGGCGTAGGATTCCTTCCCGTCGGTGACGACGGTGACGGGCCGCGTGGGGTCGACGAGTTTTTCGTGCAGCGTCAGAGCGTACGCGGCCAGGTTCCGTGTCGTGACCTCGATGCGGTTGCCCGGCTTGACCTCGGCCTCGATCTGGCAGGCGAGCGTCGGGTCGATCATCCGCTCGAGGTCCACCCAATACGCCCGGTGCGTGTACAGGTTCCAGGTGGCATAACGGACCCGCTTCGGCCAGAGGTCGCGCTGCTTGGTCGCGGCCCAGTCGATGATGTACTTGAACTCCTCGATGTCCTCATAGGGCTGGTAGGTGTGGCCGTGATGGCCCCAGATGCAGGACGCGTCGGCCTTCCAGCCGCGGAGCACCTGCCAGCGGTTGAACTGGAGGACGTTGTAGCCGCCGTCGCCCCAGCCATCGACGGCCAGGACCGGGATGTTGCTGGCGCCGGCACCCTCGATGTTGGTGTACTGCCAGTTGCCGCAACACGGCGCGATGCCCGCGACCAGGTGCGGATAGTGCGCCCCCAACCAGACGGCCGTGAACCCGCCGTCCGACCAGCCGGTCAGGAACACCCGGTCCGGGCTGACGGAGAAGTCCTCCGCCAGAGCGGCGGGGAACTCCTCGAGTTCGATCTCGCCCCCCATCCTCCCCTTGATCTGCGTGCTCAGGCTGCTCCAGGCGTGGAAGGTGTCGGTCTGGTTGGCATTGTCGGCGGTGGGGCGGTGGCCGCCGGCGGCCTTGCCGTCTCTGAAGTGGATTCCCCCGCCGCACTTGTAATAGATGAACAATTGATGGGACTTGGCCGGGTCGTAGGAGGGCGGGACGTGCATCCAGTTGGCCTGGATCATCTGCATCGTCTTGGACCAGTACGGATACGCCAGCTGCTTGCCGGCGTAGCGAACCAGCGGCTCCTTGCCGGCCACCAGGTCCTCGATGATGCCTTCCAGGAACTCCACGGCCGTGCGGCTCTTCCACGAGAAAGACTCGACGCGCCGCACCATGTCGCACTTGCTCCGGACTCGGTCCAGGTGTTTTTTCACCAACGTGTCGCCAAGGTCGAGCTGGTCCAGGAGTTCCCGGCAGCGCACCGTGTCGGCGTACCAGGCATCGCCTTTGCCCTCGGCTGAGAGCCAGGCGGCGGGCGACTTCACCGGATAGCCGACGCGCTCGACGGGCTGGCTCGCCGGCGTCGCGCCAGCCTCCACCGTCGCCGGTGCGGGCGACTGGGCGCGTGCCGACGACGCTGCGCCGACGATCATCAGCGACCAGCAGATGGCGAATCCGAAGCGGCGCATGCGGTTGGCTCTCTTTGGTTGGTCGGATCCCGCCGTAGGGTAACTTCGACAGCGAGACGCTCGCAAACGCCCTGCCCCGGCGGATCCTCGCCGAGCCCAGCCCGCCCCCGGCTCCCTGGCGTGCCCCTTTCACCTGGCACGGCCGGACGCCGGAAATGCCGAGAAATCATGGCTTTCGCAGGTCCTAATTGGTAGAACTTGGATCTGGCCAGCGGCGATGACGATGATACTCTTTTAAAGAGTTGACAAATCCCGCCAACGCGTCGGTTCTTGATTTGGAAGCTCACCATGCGAAACGGTGACCGGATGCTGCCTGCCTGCCGATCTGAACGGGGCGGCCGCATGCATCTGACGCGACTGACCGCAGTCTTCATCTGTCTGGGGCTTGCCTGCCTCGAGGCGACCGGCACCGCAGCCGAAGAGCCGATCCGGTTTCGCACCGAAGTTTTGCCGATCCTGGCCGAGAACTGCTTCTCGTGCCACGGCTTCGACAAGAAGCACCGGTCTGCAGACCTGCGACTCGACGACCGGGCCGCCGCTGTCGATCACGGGGCGATCGTGCCGGGCGATGCGGCCGCATCGACGGTGGTCGAGCGGATCGACGCCACCGATCCCGACGTCGTCATGCCGCCGCCGCACTCTGGCAAATCGCTTCAGCCTGCGCAGCGCGACATCCTGCGTCGCTGGATCGCCAGCGGCGCCGAGTACGAACCGCATTGGTCCTTCGCGGCACCCGAGCGTTGCCCGCCTCCGGACGTGCCGGGCGTCGACCACCCGATCGACCGCTTCATCCGCAGCCGCCTGGCCGCCGCCAAACTCCCCCCGTCGCCCGCCGCGGCGGCGGCGACGCTCGTCCGCCGCGTATACCTCGATCTCACGGGCCTGCCGCCGAGCCCGGCGGACCTCGCGGCCTTCGTCAGTGACACGCGCCCTGACGCCTATGAGCGGCTCGTGGACCGGCTTCTGGCCAGTCCGCAGTATGGCGAGCGCTGGGGCCGCTGGTGGCTGGACCAGGCCCGGTACGCCGACAGCCACGGCTATTCGTACGACCGGCCCCGTCAAATTTGGAAATATCGCGACTGGGTCGTCGACGCGATGAATACCGACATGCCCTTCGACCAGTTCACGATCGAGCAACTGGCGGGCGATTTGCTGCCCGGCGCGACCGAGGCGCAACGCATCGCCACGGGCTTCCACCGCAACACGCAGGTGAACCAAGAGGGCGGCATCGACCCGGAGCAGTATCGGATCGAGGCCGTGTTCGACCGCGTCGCCACGACCGCCACGGTCTGGCTCGGCATGACGATCGGGTGCGCCCAGTGCCACGACCATAAGTTCGATCCCGTCGAACAGCGGGAGTATTACGGCCTGTTCGCCTTCTTCAACGATCAGGACGAGGTCGACCTCCCAATCGTCGACGAACGCGTGGACGTGACGCCACTCCTGGCGGCGCGAGACGCCGCCGAGGCCGCGCTGCTCGCCCACGTCGATGCGCGGGCCTCGGCGGTGGCGGCCTGGGAGGCAGGCCTCACCGCGGCGGCCCGCGAACGGCTGCCGGAGTACGGGCGGAAGCACCTGGACGTCCCGGCTGCGGAGCGGTCGTTCGAGGATCGGCGGCGCATCCTCGCCGTGGCGGTGGGCGTCGTCGATGACGAGTTCTTCGAACTTGAGAACAGCTACAAGCTCGCCGAGGCGGCGGCCCGTGGTCTGACGTCGATGGTGCTCGCCGAGCGGAAAGAACCGCGCAAATCGTCGCTCTTCGTCATGGGCGACTTCACGCGGCCGGCGGAGGAGGTCGCGCCAGGCACGCCCGCGATCCTGCCGCCTCTGGCCTCCGGGACCGCGCGGCCCTCCCGCATCGACCTGGCTCGCTGGCTGGTCGATCCGGCAAACCCACTCACGGCCCGCGTCATCGTCAACCGGGTCTGGCAGCAGTATTTCGGCACCGGTCTTGTGGAAACCGACGACGATTTCGGGCTGATGGGTACTCCGCCGTCCCATCCGGAGTTGCTCGACTGGCTGGCCTGCGAGTTTCGCGACGGTGGCTGGAGCCTGAAAGCGGTCCATCGCCTGATCGTGACGTCCGACACCTACCGGCAGAGCTCGGCCCGGCGGGCCGACGTCGCCGAACGTGACCCGCTCAACCGGCTCCTGGCCAGGCAGCAGCGGCTACGAATCGACGCCGAGAGTGTCCGCGACGTGGCGCTGGCGGCGAGCGGCCTGCTCTCGCCCATCGTCGGGGGGCCACCGGTGTATCCGCCGATCCCTCCGGGCGTCACCGACCAGGGGCAGATCAAACACCCCTGGCCGGAAAGCCAGGGCGCCGCCCGCTATCGCCGCGCCCTCTACACCTTCCGCTTCCGGGCGACGCCGGTGCCGGCCCTGGCCGTCTTCGACTCACCCGACGGCTTCCTCGCCTGCACCCGCCGCGCCCGCAGCAACACCCCGCTCCAGGCACTCACGCTGCTCAACGACGCCGCATTCGTCGAGTTCGCCTCCGGACTGGAGACCGTCATTCGCGACCAGGGGCTTGAGGCGGCGTTCGTTCGCTGCACCAGCCGGCAGCCTTCGTCCACGGAACTGTCCGTGCTCGCCAGCCTCGGTCCACGCGACCAGGCGCGGGTGCTTTTGAACCTCGACGAGACCATCACCAGGGAGTGACGCCATGCCCCCGGCTTCCGCTGGCCAAGCCGATCCCCTCGGTATCACCCGTCGACACTTCTTCGCCCACTGCCCGATCGGCGTCGGGGCGCTCGGGCTGTCGACGCTGCTGGCCCGCTCCGCCGCCGCCCGGCCGACGGTGGCCGACCCGCTCGCGCCGCGGCCCCCGCACTTTCCGGCGCGGGCCAAAAGCGTGATCTTCCTGTTCATGGCCGGCGGGCCGTCGCAACTCGATCTCTTCGAGCACAAGCCGGCGCTGGACCGGCTCGACGGGGAAGTCATCCCGGAAAGCTTCGTGGCGGGCAAGCGGTTCGCCTTCATGGATTCGATGGCCAAGCCGAAGCTGCTCGGCACGCGATTCCGCTTCGCCCAGCATGGCCAGTCGGGCACCTGGGTGAGCAACCTCTTGCCGCACACGGCCGGCATCGTGGATGAGTTGACGTTCGTGCGGAGTTGCCGCACCGACCTCTTCAACCACGCGCCCGCCAAGCTCTTCATGAACACCGGCACCGGTATTTTCGGTCGGCCGAGCATGGGGGCGTGGATCACGTACGGCCTGGGGAGCGAGTGCGAGAATCTGCCGGGATTCGTCGTCATGCTCAGCGGCCCCCGCGGCCCCCGCGGTGGCGGCGTGAACTGGGGCTGCGGGATGCTGCCCAGCAGCTATCAGGGCGTCGCCTTGCGCGGGAGCGGCGACCCGATCCTCAACCTGTCGATGCCCAAGGGCGTCGACGACGCCGCGCAGCGGCGGGTGGTCGATGCCGTCCGTGAACTGAACCTGGCTCGTCTGGTCGCCACCGGCGACGAGGAGATCGCGGCCCGCATCGGCTCCTATGAGATGGCCTACCGGATGCAATTCAGCGCCCCGGAACTCATCGACCTGCGGGACGAGACGCCCGAAACTCTGCGGCTTTACGGGATCAAGGATCCAGCCGAGTCATCCTACGCCCGCAACTGCCTGCTCGCGCGTCGACTCGTGGAGCGGGGCGTGCGGTTCATCCAGCTCTACGACACGAGCTGGGATCACCACGGCACCATCCGAGAAAACCTGGATGATCATCTGCCCGCCAAGTGCCGGGACGTCGACCAGGCCTCGGCGGCGCTCGTGCTCGACCTGAAGCGACGCGGCCTGCTCGACGACACGATCGTCATCTGGGGGGGCGAGTTCGGCCGTACGCCGATGGGCGAGCCCCGGGAGACCACCGGCCGCAACCACCACATCGACGCGTTCACGATGTGGTTCGCCGGCGGCGGCTTCAAGCCCGGAATCACGCACGGCACGACCGACGAGATCGGCTTCAATGCCGTTACCGGCGCCGCGCACGTCCGCGACATCCATGCCACGCTCCTCCATCAACTGGGCCTCGACCATCGTCGGCTCACCGTCCGCTTCCAGGGGCTCGACGTCCGGCTCACGGGCGTCGAAGAGGCGCACGTGTTGACGGATGTGCTCGCCTGAACTGGCTTGGCTGACGACCCATGCTCGTGGAGCCCTGGGGCGAGCGATGAACGCCGGGCAGGATCCGGAACCTTGGGCAGACCCAGGCCGTCGATCACCGGTAGCCCGACTGGCGACGTTTTCCTGGCCGCGAAAGGTTCACTCCCCGATCCGCGGCTGCGGCGGAACGGCCGATGCCTGGCCGAACCGCCGCTCCTCGATCTCCCGTAATTGCTCCCAGAGGACACGGGGGGCGGCCTCGGACACATAGTCGGCCGCACGGTCGTACGCCGGCAAGGATGCGGGAATGCTGTCCGCGTCGTAGCGTTTGACCATGAGCGGTCCGTCGGCCGGCATCCGGCCCTCGAACAGCGTCTTGCCCGCGGCATCGACGACCCTGACGGGCTTGGCCGGGTCCACGAGCGCCGCCGAGAGGTGAAAATCAAAGCCCGAGATGCGGTCGCTCGCGTGCTCGATCACGATCGTGTTGGCGGCCTTGTCGGCCCGGACGCAGAACCAGGTCTCGCAGAGATCTTCGCGCCGATCGTACTTCCGATTGAGGTAGGCGTTGGCCCAGTAGGCCCGCGTCGTCAGGGTGTCTTCGATGAGATGCACGATCCGCTCGGGGTAGGGATACAGCCTCCACTTGTCGAAGTGATCGGTGATCAACTGGTAGATGAATGGCTGGGAGAAGACGATCTGGCCGTGATCGCCGTTCCAGGAGCCCCAGTCCACGATTGCCCCCTTGTCTCGCAACCCCTGGTACACCTCCTTGCAGCACTCGGTGAAGAAGTCACGGTCGCCGACCGTGATCCGCACCGGCGGCCCGCCCGCGTACTGCGTCTGCCAGAAGCGGTTGTAGCGGGACGGCGTCCGGACGTCGCAGGACGCGGTCGCCACCGCCGCCCAGGTGTGCGGATACCGCCAGGCCGCCTGATACACGAGTTCGCCGCCCTGCGAGTGCGAGGTCAGGCAGACCCGAAAGGGGTCGATGTGCACGTCTTTCGCCAGGTCGAGCACCGCCTCATGCAGCACTTCGGTGACCAGATAGTTCATTTGGAACATGTTGACGTACGGAGAGTTCACGAACAGATCCGGGGCGCCCATCGCCTGGCACAGGCCCATGAACGCCTGCGGATGCTTGGGTTCGTACGACCGGGGAACCGTGAAAGAATAGGCCGACACCGAACCATCGCTGGCGAGGAAGGCGCTGCCCAGAATCGCCCCGGGCAGATACAACTCCGCGTCCAGCCCGCGCTCGAGCTTGTCGAGGAAGAAGGCGAAGTATCCCTCGAGGGCGATGCCGGCCATCATCATGTTGATCTGGTTCGTGGCGTTGCCGTCAGGGATGCAAGCGACATGGGCGACCATGAGCTTCTCGCGAAGCCGTGGCAGGTATCGCGCGACCAGAGGATCGTCGGCATCGAGCTTCTCGAGGCGGGGCGTGACGTCCGCAATCAGGGTCTGCAGCCGCCGACACCACACCGAGTCGGTCTTCTGGACGGCCCTGGCCTTCCAGGCGTCGGGGATGGGAAGCGGGCCACGACCGGAATCGGTGGGGAGCACGACCCGCGGAGCTCGCTCCTGCGGTCGCACCACCTTTCCGGAACTCGGCGGCGGATCTGCATCCGGCCGGTATTGCCAGAGCGTGCCCTTCAGCCGTTTCTTCACATCGTCCCCAAGCGGCGTCAGGTGGTTGTAGGCCACGTCGATCATGCCCTTGTACTGGGCGACCGCGGGCGGCAGGCCCTCGGGAGAGAGCGCATTGTGCTCGAGGTGGAGGAAGGCTTTGCTCGCCCCGGAGAACAGGGCCTCCGGCAGCGTGGCGAGGCGGTTGTCGGCCGCGGCGAACCCGACGAGCTTGCCGAGGTTGGCAAGCGCGCCAGGAACCGTCTCGATCTGGTTGTCCCGCACGTCCAACTCAACCAGGCTCTCCATGGAGCCCACCGCCGCGGGGATCGCCGCGATCTCGTTGTTGTGCAGGGCGAGAATCTTCAGAGCATCGGCGTCAGCGATCTCCGTGGGAATGGCGGAGAGGCGATTACGGCCGAGCTTCAGTTGCCGCAGCCGCTTCGCGCGACCGATCGCGGCCGGGATCGATTCCACCTCGTTGTTGGTCAGGTCCAGCGAGCCGACGGACGTCAGGATCTCGTCGGGGATCACCTTCAGCCGATTGTTGCGGGCCACGATCGTGTTGGCCCGAAGGGTGCCCGGCAGCACCGTCAGGCCGTTGCCCGAAACCCGCAGGCCGTCGAGCTGCTTGCCGATGCGCGGCGGCAGAGCCGTCAGCCGGTTGTTGTCGGCATGGAAATGCAGCAGGGCATCCAACTGGCCGAGGGTCTCCGGCAATGCGGTCAGGCGATTTTCATCGGCTTCCAGCCGCACCAGCGCCTTCAGGTTGCCCACAGACGCCGGCAGGGCCTCGAGTTGATTGAAGTAGCAGAACAGGACCTCGAGCGCACGCAGGTCACCGATCGACTCCGGCAGCGCGGTCAGCCGGTTGTACATGAGGTGCAGGATTCGGAGCTTCGCCAGCGTGCCGCACGAAGCCGGCAAGGCGGCGAGCAGGTTCTCCTGCAGGTACAGTTCCTCCAGTGCCGCGAGGTCACCGAGCGAATCCGGCAATTCCTGCAAGCGATTCCGATTCAGGGCCAGCCGTCGCAGCGACGTGAGTTTGCCGATCGTGTCGGGGAGCGTCTCCAGCCGGTTGTGGTCGGCAGCCAAGTCGGTCAATTTTCCACACGTGCCGATCGACCCCGGCAACGCCGGGATCGCGTTATGGGACAGATCGAGGCGGGTCAGATCGACCAGGCCGCCGATCGTATCGGGGATCGCCTCCAGGCCGTTGCCTTGGAGGTCGAGGTCCGCCAGGCGGGAGAGGGCTCCCAGGGCGGCGGGCAACTTTCGCAGGCGGTTGTGCGAGAGGTCGAGCGCCTCCAGACGCTCCAGTTCGAGCACGCCGGGCGGCAGTTCCTCGAGCGCCATGTTCTCCAGGCGCAGGGTGGTCAGGGCATCGCAGCCGCCGACCCACTCTGGAAACGTCTCGAGCCGATTGTTCGAGAGATCCAGCGTTTCCAGGCGGGTCAGGGCGGCCAGTTCCGCCGGGAGACGCCGCACCCAGGCACCGGGCAGGAAGTTCTTCGCCTCGGCCAGGCGGCCGGATTGCTCGTACGCCTTCTCGAGTCGCTCGATCTCACGGTACCGCTTGTCGCCGTAGTACATGAGTTTGTGCTGGTTCTTGTAGCCGCGGGGATCCAGGTTGAGGAACTTCAGCTTGGTGAGCTTGCCCACGGAGGCAGGCAGTTCGTGCATCTGGTGTCCACCGAGGTCCAAGCGCTCCAATGCCGTGAGCCTGCCGACCGAATCGGGCATTTTCGAGATGAACAGGTAGTAGAAGAAGGCCGGAGTGACCGTCATGCCTTCCGGCTTGCGGCGGATCTCCAGCAACTCCCCGCGCAGGTCGAGTTCGACCACGCGCCCGTCGCGCACGATCGCGACGTCTTGGGGAGCCACGGTCTTCCACCCGTTGGCATCGAGGATCTCGCGCACGATCGTGAGGTCGTCGCTCCGCGATGCGGCGGTCTCCTGCTGCGGGCGATCGGCTTGGGCCAACGACGGACAGGCGGACAGCAGCAGGAACGCCAGCAGGAGTCCGATTCGGTACATGGGGGTTCGTTTCCTAGGCGGGTTGGTGCGGAGGAAGGCGACGAATCGCGCGATCAGAAGGTATGATACCGGCCGCGACACCGGGGACGAAACCGGTTCGCGGACAAGGTCGAGCTGCCCCACGTGCACGATCATCGCGAAACGCCCGACCGCCCTGCACGCCGCACGACCCCCATGCCCCTCGAGGTGCTTCATGCCCGGTGCTGAGACCCACGCAGCCGCGCCGACCAAGAAGGTCGCCGCGGTTTCGTCGCTTCCGTTCTGGATCAACAATCAGGAGGTCCAGGCGACGGGCACCCGGAACGGCGAGGTCACGGATTCCGCGACGGGCGCGGTCGTGAAGTTCGTGCCGTTCGCGAACACCCAGGACGTGGACCACGCCGTGCGGGCCGCGGCACAGGCACTGCCGGATTGGCGTGCAACGACGCCGCTGCGGCGGGCCCGCATCCTGATGAAGTTCCGCGAACTCCTGGAGCAGAACCGGGACGAGCTGGCCAGGATCGTCACCGTGGAGCACGGGAAGACCTTCGACGACGCCAAGGGCTCGGTGACCCGCGGCCTCGAGGTGGTCGAGTTCGCCACTGGCATTCCGCACCTCCTCAAGGGGGAGTATTCGGAGGACGTCGGCACGGGCGTGGATGCGTACTCGCTGCGCCAGCCCGTGGGAGTCTGCGCCGGCATCACGCCCTTCAACTTCCCGGTGATGGTGCCGCTGTGGATGATCCCGGTGGCACTCGCGTGCGGCAACACCTTCGTGCTCAAGCCCTCCGAGAAAGACCCGTCGGCGAGCATGATGCTGGCGCGGCTGCTCGCGGAGGCCGGGCTCCCGAACGGCGTGCTGAACGTGGTGCACGGGGACAAGGAAGCCGTGGATGCGATCCTCGACCATCCCACGGTCGCGGCGGTCTCGTTCGTGGGCTCCACCCCGATCGCGAAGCACATCTACGAGACCTGCGCTCGCAATGGAAAACGCGTGCAGGCCCTCGGCGGCGCCAAGAACCATGCGGTGGTCTTGCCCGACGCCGATCTCGAGATGACGGCGGACGCCCTGATCGGGGCGGGGTATGGCTCGGCCGGTGAGCGGTGCATGGCGATTTCCGCGGTCGTCGCGGTGGGTGGCGTGGGGGACGAGCTGGTCGCCAAGATCAAGGACAAGGCGGCCATGCTCACAGTCGGCCCGGGCGAGCGGAAGGACGTGGAGATGGGCCCGCTCGTCACCAAGGAGCACCGCGATCGCGTCGCCGGCTACGTTGACATCGGCGTAAAGGAGGGAGCCGATCTGGTGCTCGACGGTCGCGGACTGACGGTGCCGGGGTACGAGAACGGCTTCTGGCTCGGCCCTACCCTCTTCGACCACGTGACGCCCGAGATGAGGGTCTACAAGGAAGAGATCTTCGGGCCGGTTCTCGTGGTGCTCCGCGTGCAGAGCTACGGCGAAGCCGTGGACATCGTGAATCGCAACGAGTTCGGCAACGGGACGGCAATCTTCACCCGCTCCGGCGCCGCCGCCCGAGCGTACCAGCACGACGTTCAGGTCGGCATGGTGGGGATCAACGTGCCGATCCCCGTGCCGATGGCCTTCTTCTCGTTCGGCGGCTGGAAGGCATCGCTGTTCGGTGACCTTCACGTCCACGGGATCGAAGGCGTGAAGTTCTACACACGCACCAAGGCCGTCACCGCGCGGTGGCCTGAGCGGCGCGAGGCGGTGAACCTCTCGATGCCGACGATGAAGTGAGTCTGGCCTCAGGCCGCCCTTTCGAACCGCGAGGCAAGAAACTGAACGTGACACGGCCCACTGTCGCACAGGCACCCAGTCGTGTGCTCCCGCTGGTCGGCGGCATGCTGCTGAACCTCGTCCTTGGCACGTCGTACGCGTGGAGCACCTTCGTGCCGCCGCTGGAGAAGCAGTTCGGTTGGACACGTACCCAGACATCGATCACGTTCACGATCATCGTGCTCAACATCGGGTTCTGGTTCTTGGTTGCGGGGCGGCTCCAGGACCGCATGAATCCGCGGCCGCTCGCGCTGATCGGCGGTGTCCTGTTCGCGTTGGGATTCTTTCTCGGCAGCCTGACGAACTCGCTGCCGTGGCTGTACCTGGCGTTCGGGATGATGATCGGCGCCGGCAACGGCATCGGGTACTGCATCACGATTCCGGTGGTCACCAAGTGGTTCCCGGATCGGCGCGGCGCGGCGGTCGGCGCCGTGATCGCCGCCTACGGCCTGGGATCCGGCGTTTGGGGACCGCTGGCCGGAGTGCTGATCGAATCGATGGGCTGGCAGGCGGTGTTCCGCCTCTATGGCGCCGTCTTCTTCGTCCTGGCCACGGGGGGGGCCTGGTTCCTCGCCAATCCGCCGGCCGGCTGGATTCCGGCCGGCTGGGATCCGTCGTCGGAAAAAAAGGTTGTTGCCCGTACCAGCCGGGACGTGCCGACGGGCGAGATGTTGAAGCATCCCACGTTCTACTTCCTGTGGCTGGCATACCTGCTGGGCTCGGCTGCCGGACTGATGCTCATCAGCCAAATCGTGCCTTTCGGAACCAAGGCCGGCATCCCGCAAATCGCCACCATCGGCCTGCTCGCGGGCGCGTTCGGCAACATGAGTGGCCGCTTCCTGTCTGCGTGGTTCTCGGACACCTTCGGTCGCGTCAACACGCTGCGACTGATGATGCTCGTCTCGGCGATCTCGATGCCGTTGCTCTACGCGTTCCAAGCAAACGTGGTGGCGTTCTCGATCGGTGTGGTCGTGGTCTACTATTGCTATGGCACGCTGCTTTCGGTTTTCGCCGCGACGTCTGCCGACTTCTACGGCACGAAATACATGGGGCTGAATTACGGGATGCTGTTCAGCGCATGGGGCATGTCGGCGCTGGTCGGGCCGATCATCGGCGGCCGCGTGTACGACGCTTTCGGCAGTTATCGAGTCGCTTTCTTGGTGGCGTCGGGCCTGTCCATCCTGGCGATCCTGTGCCTGTTCGGAGCGAAGATGCCCGAGGAAAAGCCGGCCCACCACGCCTAGGCGGGCCCTCGTCCGCTGCCCGCCGCCTCAGTACATCCACACGCGAAACGCATCCCGGTCGATCACCGGCTGCCGCGTGAGCAGCGTCCGCCCGGCCAGCGACCGCACCTCCGCGGCGCGTGAACCCAGCACGGCCCACTCCGCGAGCGACGGCCGCGGTCGATCGGTCGCCACCGGGAGCCCCCAGGCATCGCCCACGCGGTGCCAGAAGGTGTCGAGGTGCGGCCAACGCACGTGCAGCGCGTCGAAGCCGTACCACTCGCCGGGCTGCTCGATGAAGGCGGCAGCCGTGTCGGCGGCGATCGCCCGCAGCTCGTCGTCGAGCCACCGCGAGGCGTCCTTGATCTCGGCGAGCGAGAGCAGGCAGCCGGGCACGTAGAGCGTCCGCAGCAGGCGATACCGCACCGTTCCGACGCCGGCGATGCCCCGGAGCGGCAGGCCCGTGATCGCGATCCGGGCGCCGCGGTCGGCGAGCCTGCTGACGGCCTCGCGGACGACGCCCGCCACCGCGGTCACCCCGAGGCCGTAGAGCAGCTCGTTGCCCACGTCGGTGACGAGCGCGACCGGTCGCTCCACCCGCTCGCGGTCGAGCGCCCGCCACAGGCCGCTGGCGAGAATCGCGGGCAGCCGCCGCCACGCGACGCGGGTGGTGACGCCGTAGCCGCGGCCGTGACCCGCCGCCACGAAGAGGTCGGCCTGCCGGTCGGCCCGGCCGCGGAGCATGGCGGCGAGCCGGGCCAGCCCCCGCGACACGTTGCTCGCCCCGAGGACCACGAACCCCGCGGCCATGGCATCGCCGCGGCTCAATTCCACCGCCGCCACGGCGGCGGGCCTGCGGCCAGCGACTGGAAGCAGGAGGCGGCCAGCATGGCGAACATGATTCCCAAATAAGGCTCGTGTCGCGTGTAGCCCCACCAGGCCACGGCGCCACCCACCACCACGCCGATCATGCCGGCGATCCGATGGGCGTCGGACACGCCGAGCGCGAGCAGTCCTTCCCGCACGATCTGCCCGCCGTCGAGCGGCGGCACCGGCAGCAGGTTCATCAGCGGCCAGAAGACGTTCACGAACAGCAGAAACCCGCACAGGGCGGACAGCAGCGGGGAGGTGAACTCCCGGCCCACGAACAGCCCCAGCCGCGTGCCGAGTCCCTCCAGCGGAAACGGCACGTACCATCCCGTCGCCTTGAGGCCGATCACGATGGCCGCCGCGAGCACGAGCTGCGCTGCCGGCCCCGCCGCCGAGACGAGCAGCCGCTGGAGCGGCCGGAGGTGGCCGCGGCGGCCCCAGGCCCGCGGGATCGCGAGGCCGCCGAAATGGTAGAGGACGACGTCCGCCCCCTGCCCGAAGAAGCGGTAGGCCAGCGCGTGGCCGAACTCGTGGACGAGGATCGAGACGAACACGGCGCCGATCCACAGCGCCAGCAACTGGATGAGCGTCCGCTGGTCGCCACCGGCGAGCGCCTGGCAGATGCTCCACCCGAGCAGGGCGGCGGCGGGCCAGAACCATGCCGAAACCCGGACGGGGACGCCGAGCAATTCGAACCGCCAATCGGCACCGGAGTCCTGCGGTTCGGCGAGCAGCATGCGGGCTTTCCTGGCCGGGGGTTTCGCGAACCCCGCCATCTTCCGGCGGCGGGTGCCGGCACGGCAAGCGGAGGCCTGCAATTACGCGGCCCGGCGCCGCGGGGCGGGCTGCCGGCGGGCCGCCCCGGCACCGGCGATCACGGCCGCGGCGGCCCGGGCGGCCGACCCGCGGCGGGCGACGGCCGCGGCCACGGCCTCGATCCGCCCGCCGACATGCCGCCTCGCGGCCGGATCGCCGAGCCACTCGATCACGTGCGCCGCGGCCTGCTCGGCCGGATCCTGCACGGCGAGATACTCGGGAAAGACCGCCTCAGGATCGGCCGGTGGCACCGCCCGCGGCGGCCACAGCACCGGCCGCACGGGCCCGACGGGCGTCCGGCAGGCGAGCAGGTTCACCAGCGTGATGAACCGCGCTTGGCGGAACCAACTCTGCACGACGTAGGCCAGGCCGCTGATGCGGTAGACGATCACCGTCGGCACCCGTGCGGCCAGCAGCTCGAGCGACACCGACCCCGAACAGGCGATGGCCGCGGTGGCCTCGGCGATCAGGCTGCGGGTGCGGCCCGCGTGCACTTCGATGCCCAGCGGGCGGGCGGCGACCCGCGACTCGATCACCGCCGCGATCCGCGCGGCGTGCCGTTCGTGCAGGGCGCCGATCGCGAGCCGGGCCTCCGGCGCGTGGCGGCGGACGAGCGCCGCGGCCCGCAGCAGCGTGCCGAGGACGCCCTCGATCTCCTGGCCCCGGGAGCCCGGCAGCAGGAGCACCAGCGGCCGGCCGTCCCGCCCCTGCCCGCCGGCCGCCGCGTCGAGCTCGTCGAAGAACGGATGGCCGACGAGCGTGCTTTGCATCCCCTGTGCCACGAACCACTCGTGCTCGAACGGAAGCGGCGCGAGCACGTGATCCACGAGCCGCCGCATCTTCCGGATCCGCCACTGCGCCCAAGCCCAGATCTGCGGCGGACAGTAGAAGATGACCGGGATCCCGTGCCGCTTGGCCCGCCAGGCCAGCCACCAGTGGAAGCCGGGGAAGTCGACGAGCACGCAGACGTCGGGCCGCTCGTCGAGAAACCGCCGTTCGGCCCGCCGGGCGAGATCCACGAAGCGGTGGATGTTGACGAGCACCCGCAGGAACCACATGACCGCCAGCGCGGTCATGTCGGCCACGAGCGTGCAGCCGGCGGCCGCCATCCGCGGCCCTCCGAGCCCCGCGCACTCCACCTCCGGCACCGCCGCCCGCAGCGCCTGCACGAGCAGCGCCGCATGGTGGTCGCCCGAGGGCTCGCCGGCCGAAAGGAAGACGCGCATGAAACACTCCGCGGAGCCAGCCGGCCCCCGCGGAGTATTTCAAGTTCAAGTGCCCCGCCCTAGACCATTTCTGCAGCCACGACGCCCAAAGCGGCTACGGGGGAGCGGCAACAGTCTCCTCGCTCCGGCCGCCACGGCCGTCGTTCGGGAAGCGTT
>JBIPLS010000126.1:0-10354 GCA_044368305.1 Pirellulales bacterium | reverse complement strand
GCCGCCGTGGGCCGCATCGAGGCCCTCGCCCCCTGGCGGTCCGGCGTTCGCCTGGAGATCGACGAGGCCTCCCGCCGCAGCCTGGAGTTGGTCCGAGCCACGGGCACGGGCCGGCGCGAGGGCTCGCTCGCCGGCGTGCTCGACCGCACGAAAACCCCGATGGGCGGGCGACGGCTGGGCGAGTGGCTGGCGGCGCCGCTCGTCGACGCGGCCGCCATCGATGCCCGGCTCGACGCCGTCGCCGCCCTCGTCGGCGACCGCGGTCTGGCCGCCCGCCTCGCGGAGCTGCTCACCGGCGTGGGCGACCTGGAGCGGCTCACCGGCCGCGTCGTCGCCGGCCGCGCCGGCCCCCGCGACCTGGAGCGGATCGGCCACGCCACCGCCATTCTGCCCGGCATCGTCGCGGCGCTCGCCGATCGCGGCGGGCTGCTCGGCGCGCTGCGGGACGCACTCGACCCCTGTGCCGACGTCGCCGCCCGGATCGCGGCCACGCTCCGCGAGGGCTGCCCCGTCTTCGCCCGCGACGGCGGCTTCATCCGCCCCGGCTGCGATGCCCGACTCGACGAACTCCTGGAGATGGCCAGCGGCGGCAAGGCCTGGATGACCCGCTACCAGGCCGAGCAGATCGAGCGCACCGGCATCGCAAGCCTGAAGGTGGGCTACAACCGTGTGTTCGGCTTCTTTCTGGAAGTGGGCCGGGCGCACGCGGACAAGGTGCCGGCCGACTTCGTCCGCAAGCAGACGGTGAAGAACGCCGAGCGCTACACGACCCCCGAGCTCGACGACCGCCAGCGGCAGGTGCTCGGCGCCGAGGAGGAGGCGCTGCGGCGCGAGATCGGCCTGCTCGACGAGCTGCGGGCGTTCGTGGCCGGGGCCCGGGCCCGGCTCGACCGGGCAGCCGACGTCCTCGCCACGCTCGACGTGCTGGGGTCGTTCGCCGCCGTGGCCACCTCCCGCGGCTGGGTGCGGCCGGAGGTCGCGGCCGACGGTGCCCTCGTCATCGAGGGTGGCCGACACCCCGTGCTCGAGGAGCTGCTGCCACCGGGCACGCTCGTGTCCAACGACCTGGCGCTCGCCGCGCTGGGCGACGGCGACGGGACCGACACCCCGGCCATCCTCCTCGTCACCGGGCCGAACATGGGGGGCAAGAGCACCTTCATCCGCCAGGCGGCGCTCGTGGCCGTGCTGGCCCAGGCGGGGAGCTTCGTGCCCGCGCGGCGGGCCCGGGTCGGGATCATCGACCGCCTCTTCGCCCGGATCGGCGCCGGCGACGACCTGGCCCGCGGCGCGAGCACGTTCCTCGTGGAGATGTCCCAGACGGCGCGGATCCTCAATCGGGCCACGCCCCGCAGCCTCGTGATTCTCGACGAGGTGGGCCGGGGCACGAGCACGTTCGACGGCCTGGCGATCGCGCAGGCGGTGGTCGAGCACCTGCAGGCGCGGGTCGGCTGCCGCACGCTGTTCGCGACCCACTACCTGCAGCTCGCCGCCCTCGCCCGGCTCCCTGGCGTGGCCAACGCGCAGGTGCTCGTGCGGCAGCACCGGGAGGAACTCGTGTTCCTGCATCAGGTGGCCCCGGGGGCGGCCGACAAGAGCTGGGGCGTGCACGTGGCCCGTCTGGCCGGCGTGCCCGCGACGGTGATCGAGCGGGCCCGCGACCTGCTGCTCGGCTTCGAGTCCGACGCCGCCGCGCCGGAGCCGAAAGCCCGCCGCAAGGCGGCGGCGACCGAGCAGCGTTCCCTCTTCGATTGAGGCGGAGCTTTCCCCGATGGGCACCGCGCTCGACCCGACCGCCGAGAAGGCCCTGGCGATCAACCTCGACGGCACCGTCTACGGCACGTTCGCCGAGATCGGCGCCGGGCAGGAGGTGGCCCGCTGGTTCTTCGCCGTCGGCGGCGCCGCGGGCAGCGTCGCCAAGACGATGTCGGCCTACGACATGACCGTCAGCGACGCGATCTACGGCAAGGCGGCCCGGTACGTCTCCCGCGAGCGGGTCGAGGAGATGCTCGACCACGAGTTCGGCCTGCTGCGGGAACGGCTCGACGCCGCCCGCGGCGCACGGACGCGGTTCTTCGCCTTCGCCGACACGGCCGCCGCCCGGTCCTATTCCGGGGGCAACGAGTGCCACGCCTGGGTGGCGGTCCGCTTCCAGCACGTCGTCCGCAGCGATCCCAGCGACGTGACCCTCCACGTGCGGTTGCTCGACACCACGAACCAGGCACAGCAGGAGGCGCTCGGCCGGCTGGGCGTCAACCTGCTGCACGCCGCCCTCCACCACTGGCGCGACCCATGGAAGCTGATCGAGCGGCTCCTCGACGACGTGGGACGAACGCGGCTGGAGATCGACTGGGTGCAGGTGCGGGGCCCCGCCTTCACGGCGACCGACAACCGCCTGCTTTGCCTCCACCTGGTGCGGATCGGCTTCACCCCCGCCCTGCTCTTCGCCGCCGACGGCACGCCGCTTCTGGCGTCGGAGGCGGTGCGGCGCCGCACCGTTCTCGTGGAGCGCGGCCGATTCGCGCCGGTGACGCGGCTCAACCTGGAGATGCTGGCCCTGGCCCGCGAGCGGTTCGCGGCCGAAGCGGCCACGGCCGGCGACGCCCCGGCGGACCCGCCCGACGAGATCATGGAAATCTCGATGAACAATCTCCGCGACCGGGGCCAGGCGGCCGACGCCGAGTTCCTGGCCCGCGTCGACCTGCTCTCGGCCGTGGGCAAGCTCGTGCTGGTCAGCGATCTGGCCCCCTTCTACGCTCTGGCGGAGTACCTCGCGGCCCGACAGGTCGGCCGCACGCTCTTCGTGCTCGGCGTGCCGCTGCTGCGGGAGTTGTTCAACGAGGGTTTCTACCGCGACCTGGCTGGAGGCATCCTCGAGGCCTTCGGGCGGCTGTTCACCTCCCGTGTGCGGCTCTACGTGCACGCGACCCGGGACGCGATCGACGGCGGCGTGATCACGGCCGACACGCTCCGGGTAGCCCCGCACCTGGCCCACCTGCTCGACCACCTGCGGGTCAACGGCCTGGTCCGGTCGCTGCCGTGCGACGAGCGGACGCTCCGCACCTATTCCAGCGAGGACGTGCGAATGCAGATCTGCGGCGGCGACCCTGCGTGGCGGGATCTGGTCGCGCCGGAGGTGGCCGCCCGGATCGAGGCGGCCGGCGCCTTCGGCTTCACCTGCGACCGGTAGTCGCGGGCCTTCACCCGCACTGGTTCATCTTCTCGCGGGGCGTGCCGGCACCGACGAGTTCGGGCTTCAGCCGCGCGGGCGCCACCCCGGCGTCGTCGGGAACGACCGTGACGGCGACACTCTTGTAGGCCGGCGTCCGCGAGAGCGGATCGGCGGCCTTGGGCACGAGCACGTTGCTCTCGGGATAGTACATCGCGACGCAGCCCGGCCGGATCTGGTCGAAGGCCGACACGATCTGGCCGCGCATCTCGCCGGCGCTGCTGGCGATCCGGCAGCGGCCCCCCGGCGTCAGGCCGAGCCGCGCGATGTCGTCCGGATGGATCATCACGATGTCACGTCGCGTCTGGTTGCGATACAGATCCTCCTCCTCGTAGACCACCGTGTTGAACTGCCCCTCGCTGCGGATCGTCATCAGCACCAGGCCCTCCGGCGCCGCCGGAAGGTCGTGCACGACGAGGTGCGCCCGGCCGTCGGCGGTGGGGAAGGCGGGCGTGTCGATGGCCCGGCCCGGGATCGAAAACTCCTTCTTCGTGCGGTCGATCTCGGCGATGTTCTCGAGGCCGGGCACGATGCGGGCGATCTCCCGGCGGATCGTGCTCGTGTGGGCCATGTCGGGCCAGTTCACCGGGCCGCCCGTGCCGAGCACCCGCTCGGCCAGGTCGGCGACGATCGCCACTTCGGCCCGCGGGCCGGACGTCTCGCTGACGGCGTGCCGCGGCTTCCCCCCGTCGGAGAGGCGGACGTAGCTGAACATGCTCTCCTGGGTGGAGGGCTCCGGTTCCTCGTCGCGGGCGAGCACGGGGAGGATGATCGTCTCCTCGGCGGCCGTGCCCCAGGCATGGCCCGTGTTGAGCGACGTGTTCAGGTAGACCACGGTGTCGATCTTCTCCATCGCCCGCCGCGCGTAGGACGCGTCGGGGCTCGCGCCCCAGAGGTTGCCCCCGAGGCAGAAGGCGAACCGCATCTTCCCCCCGTCGGCGGCGTCGAGGCATTCGAGCGTGTCGAATCCCTTGGCCGTGGGCAGCTTGACGTCGTAGTGGCTCTCCAGCCGCTCGAAGATCGCCTGCTTGAGCGTCGGCGTCACGCCCACGGTGCCCATGCCCTGGATGTTGGAATGGCCGCGGATGGGCTGGAGGCCGGCGCCCGGCCGCCCCACCATCCGTCGCATCAGGGCCAGCGCGGCGATCGCCTGCACCGTGGCGGCCCCGTGGAGGTGGTGCGTCACCCCCATTGTCCAGGCGAAGACCGCCCGCCTGGACTCCGCGTACTGGGCGGCGACGTCGTCGATCTCGCGTCGCGAAACGCCCGCCTTCGCCACGATCTCTTCCCAGGAGAGGGCGTCGATCCGGGCGGCGAGTTCCGGCCAGCCAACGGCGTGCCGGAGCAAGAACTCCTCGTCCACGATCGGCTCGCCCGCCGCGTTCCGCGGATTGGCGGCGTGCAGTTCCCGGAGCCGCTTCATGATGCCGTAAACGAACGCCAGGTCGCCGCCCACGTAGGGCTGCACGTAGGTGCTGGCGATCTCGGCCCCGAAGAGCAGCGCCCACGGGTCGCTGGGCACGGAGAAGTTCACCATGCCCGTCTCCACGATCGGGTTGACGACGATCACCTTGCCGCCGCTACGGCGGACCATCATCAGCGTCCGCATCATCCGCGGGTGGTTGCTGGCCGGATTGCCGCCGATCAGCAGCACGCAGTCGGCGTGCTCCATGTCGTCGAGCTTCACGGTGCCGGCGCCGGTGCCAATCACGCTCGCCAGCCCCACGCCGCTGGCCTGGTGGCAGTAGTAGGAGCAGTTGTTGACGTGATTGGTGCCGTACAGCCGGGCGAAGAGCTGGAGCAGGAACCCGGCCTCGTTGCTGGAGCGGCCGCTGAAGTAGAAGAACGACTCCTCCGGTCGCGTAGCCCGCAGTTTCGCGGCGATCCGCTCCATGGCCTCCGCCCAGGCGATCGGCCGATAGTGCTGGGAGCCTCTCTCCAAAATCACCGGCTGCACCAGCCGGCCCGCGTGCTCCATCTGGTAGGGCGTGAACGCCCGCAGCTGCGGGATCGAATAGGTCGCGAAGAAGGACGGCTGCACCGCCCCCTGCATGTCGGCGACCATCGCCTGGAACGACTTCTTGCAGACCTCGGGGAAGTGGCCCGCCTCGTTGACCATGCCGCCCGCCTGGCCGCCCATGCCGAGGGCGCAGGTCTTGCAGGCGTTCTTCGACCGCATCGCCTTCCAGAACCGCAGCAGTCCGCCGGCCTCGCGGGCCTTCTTGAGCGTGTACACGACCGCGCGGAACCCGCCGCCGGTCGTGACCTTGCCGAAAAACCGTCCCATCGCACCCGCCTTCCCGTCAGTCGAGGCTCACGGTCACGGTCTTCGTCTCCAGGTAGGGGTCCAGCCCCCGCTCGCCGAGTTCCCGACCGAAGCCCGATTGCTTGAAGCCGCCGAAGGGCGCCGCGGCGTCGAACACGTCGTAGCAGTTCACCCACACCGTGCCGGCCCGCAGCCGCTTGGCCACCTCGTGGGCCCGGGCCACGTCGCGGGTCCAGACCGCGGCCGCGAGGCCGAAGGTCGTGGCATTGGCCCGCCGGATCAACTCCTCCATGTCGGAAAACTTCAGCACGGAGAGCACGGGTCCGAAGATCTCCTCGCGGGCGATGGCCATCTCGTCCTTCACGTTCGTGAACACCGTGGGCTCGATGAAGAAGCCCTTGTCGCCGACCCGCTTGCCGCCGGTGGCGCAGGTCGCCCCCTCGCGCTTCCCCGACTCGATGTAGCCCATGATCTTGTCGAACTGGGCCTTGTCCACCTGCGGCCCCTGCTGGGTGGCGGGGTCGAAGGGGTCGCCCACGCGCCGCGCCCGGCTCTGCGCGACCACACGCTCGACGAACTTCTCGTGGATCTTGTCCTCCACGAAGAGCCGCGAGCCGGCGCAGCAGCACTGCCCCTGATTGAGATAGATGCCCACATGGGCCCCGGCCGCCGCGGCGTCGAGGTCCGCGTCGGCGAAGACGATGTTCGGGCTCTTGCCGCCGAGTTCGAAGGTCAGACGTTTCAGCTGGTCGGCGGCCTGCCGCATGATGATCTGCGCCGTTTCTCCCGAGCCTGTGAAGGCCACCTTGTCGATGCCCGGATGCTTCACGATCGCCGCCCCGGCCGTTGGGCCGAAGCCCGGCACCACGTTGATCACCCCGTCGGGGATGCCGGCCTTCTGAGCCAGGCGGGCGAGCCGCAGGCAGGTGAGCGGCGTCTGCTCGGCGGGCTTCATCACGATCGTGCAGCCGGTCGCCAGCGCCGGCCCCCACTTCCAGGCCACCATCAGGATCGGAAAGTTCCAGGGGATCACCTGCCCCGCCACGCCCACCGGCTCCCGCCGCGTGTAGCAGAAATAGTTGCCGTTGATGGGGATCGTCTGTCCGTGGATCTTGTCGGCCCAGCCGGCGTAGTACCGCAAGGCGTCGAGGGCCAGTGGGATGTCGCCGGCACGAGCGTCGCGGACGGGCTTGCCGTTGTCGAGCGACTCGAGCGCGGCGAGCTCGTCGATCTCGGCCTCGATCAGATCGGCGAGCTTGAGCATCAGGCGGCCCCGCTCGCGGGCGTCCATCCGCGGCCAGGGCCCCTCGTCGAACGCCTTGCGGGCCGCCCGCACCGCGGCATCGACGTCGGCGGCGTCCGCCTCCGCGACCTGGGCGATCACCTCCTCGGTGGCCGGATTGACGGTCGCGAAGGTCTTGCCGCTCCTGGCGGGCGTCCACTGACCGTCGATGAACAGTTGGGTCTGGCGGACTTCGGGCGCCGCGGGGCGACGCGGGGCGGTGGCGGTGGCCATGGATCGCTCCTGGATCGTGAAAACGCGGGCCCGTTGACGCGGCCGCGCGGAAAGTTGCCTCGGAGATCGTACCTGCGGTACGCTGCCCGCGGCAAGATTGCCGGCGGTGCCGAAGCAGCGCCGTCCCTTCCTGATCCAGACTGTATCGAGGAGTTCACGGCTATGCGTTTTGCATGTGCGATGGCGGTGGTGATGTTCGGGGCGGCGGCCGCGACCGCCGAGGTGACCAGCGGACCGCAGGTAGGCGATCATGTCGGGGCGTTCACCGTGACCAAGGTGACGGGCAATCCCGATGACGGCGTCGCCGAGGGCCGGAATCTCTGCTACCGGTGCAAGATGGGCCAGCGGCCCGTGGTGATGGTGTTCGCCCGCTCGGCCGACGAGAAGCTGGCGAAGCTCCTCAAGAAGATCGAGGAGGAGGTCGAGGAGCACCAGGACGAGAAGCTGGCCAGTTTCGTCAACATGATCGGCACCGACGCCGACAGCCTGAAGAAGGCGTCCGCCGACTTCGTGGCCAAGCACGGCCTGAAGCGGATCGCCTTCGTCGTCCCCGACGACGCGAAGGACGGCCCGCCCGAGTTCAAGATCGCCCCGGACGCCGACGTCACGGTGATCTGCTACAAGGGGGGCAAGGTGCAGGCCAACCACGCCTTCGCGAAGGGGGCCCTCTCCGACGAGAAGATCGACGCCGTCGTCTCGGCCTCCTGCAAGCTGGTCGAGTGACCACGGCCTGCTGACGTCCAACGCATGCGGCGGCCCGGGAAGTGATTCCCGGGCCGCCGTCGTTTCCGCACCTGGCGGTCGCGGCCGGAGCCCTCCTCGATGTTGATCCCGCTGCTCAACTCCCTCGCCGACCGCGTCGTGCGCTGCGCGATCACGGCCTACCGGCCCGACGAGAAGTTCGCGGCCTTCATGGAGCGGGCCGTCACGCAGGACGATCCGCGGGCCCGGGTGACCGTCGCCGTGCTCGCGCCGGCCGAGAGTCGGCGGCTGTTCGGCGTGGACGTGGGTCGGCGCGGCATCCAGCCGGTATTCCTGAAGATCGAGAACCGCGCGGCCGCGGCCCTGCGGTTGCAGGCGGTGACGATCGACCCCCGTTACTTCACGCCGCTCGAGGCGGCGGGCGTGAACCACTTTTCGATCACCCGCCGGCTCTCCGCTTTCGGCGCCCTGGGCTGGCTCTTCTTCCCGCTCCTGCTCTTCGCGCCGCTGAAGCTCCTCACTGCCTGGCTGGCCAACGGCCGCATGGACGCGGTCTTCCGCCGCCAGGGCTTTCGGCTGGTGCCGATCCAGTCCGGCGCGACGGCCGCGGGCTTCGTGTTCACGACGGTCGACCTGGGCACGAAAGTCGTGCACGTGCGGCTCACCCCTCTGGAGCCGCTGCGGGCGAGCATCGCCCGGCTGCTCACGCACACGCCGGCCGCCGGCCCCGACGACGCGCCGGTGGACCTTGTGTTCACGGTGCCCGTGCCCGGCATCGCCGCCGATTACCTCGACCGCGACTTTGCGACGCTGCGGCCGGCCCACGCCGTCGAGTCCTGCACGGAGGACGACCTCGTGCCGCGACTGGAGGCGATGCCGGCCGCCACCGCGAACGCCGCGGGCACGCGAGCGGGCGATCCGGCGAACCTGGTCGTGATCGGCGACTTCGAAACGCTCCTCGGGGCCTTCGCTGCCCGATGGGACGAGAGCGAGACGATCTCGCTGGCCACCTGCTGGAAGACCGTGAAGGCCTTCCTTCTCGGGTCGAACTACCGCTATTCGCCGGTCAGCCCGCTGCATCTCTTCGGCCGCGATCAGGACATCGCCCTGCAACGGACCCGCGGCTCGATCAACGAGCGACTGCACCTCCGGCTGTGGCTCACGCCGCTGGGCTTCGAGGGCAAGCCGGTGTGGGTGGGCCAGGTGAGCCGCGACATCGGCGTGCGGTTCACGACGCAGGCCTGGAACCTGACGACCCACCGCATCGACCCCGACGTGGACGAGTCGCGGGACTACGTGATCGAGGACCTCGTCGCCGCGGGCCGCGTCCGGGCGGCCGGCTACGTCGGCGGCGTCGGGGCGTGTTCCCCGACCGCTCCCCGCCACAACCTCACCGGCGATCCCTACTTCACCGACGGCAAGCGGGCGGTGATCCTCCTGACCGCCACGCGGGCCGGCTGATCCCGGGTATCATGCACGTACGATCGTGCTCGGAGCGGTCGTGTGTCGCCTGCAGCGGCATGCAGCCTGTTGATAGAACAAGTTTCGTGACCTTGACCGCAGACCGCAACCCGTCGATGAGTCTCTCACCCCATGATGCCGATCTCCTGCGATCCCTGCTGCAGGGCCGCCACGTTGCTGCCCTGGCGACGTTGCACGACGGCCGGCCCTACGCCTCGATGGTGCCGTTCGCCGCCACCACGCCCGGCGGCCGCCTGTGGATCGTGATCCACGTCAGCGGCCTGGCGGCCCACACCCGCGACATGCGTTCCGTGCCCGAAGTCTGCCTGCTGCTGACGGCACCGGAGTCGGCCGCCGTGCCCCCGCAGGCGTTGCCGCGGGTGTCGATCACGGGCCGGGCGACGTTCGTGCCTGCGGACGATCCAACGCATGGCCCCCTGAAAGACGCCTACCTCGAGAAGTTTCCCGAGGCCGCCGAGCTCTTCCAGTTCACCGACTTCACGCTCGTCGCGATCGAGCCCGTGTCGGCCAGGTTCGTCGCCGGGTTCGCCCGCGCGATGACGCTTTCAGCGGACACGCTGGCATCGCTCTCCGATGGCGGCCCTGGCAGCCTCGGATGATCGAGCATGACGATTCCCCATTTTGGTTGGCCGCCGTTGCCGCGGGGCTCGTGTGGGCTGAGTCCGCCTTGGCTCGCGCAGAATCTGCGTGAAGGCCGCACCGGCTCGTGCGAAGATGCCGTGTGACGGCGGGGGCCTGACGGCGCGGGTTCCGGCGGGTATATTTTGGCGATCAGGGCGGCGTAGCTCAGTTGGTTAGAGCACCGGCTTCATAAGCCGGGTGTCGCCGGTTCAAGTCCGGCCGCCGCTACTTTCGTGACCGAACGACTGGTCCTTGGTCAGGCCCCCGGCCGTCTTCCGGCCGGGTTTGCCGCTGGGGGCCGTGCTCGTGGTGTCCACGGCCTGGCGGCGGTCGAGGCTCTTGCGAGCCTCCTTACGGGCGTTGGGATCCACGGCCGCCAGCAACGCTCTGGCGAACGGGTTTGCGGCCTGGGACCCCGTGGGTGTGCTGCCGGCGGCGTCCGTCGCGGGAGTCGGACGCGTGGCGGCCGGGAAGTCTGCGTCGCCGTAGACGACCACGCCTCCCTTCAGCCGCCGCACGATCCGCTTCGGGCCGAACTTCT
>JBIPLS010000264.1:0-2827 GCA_044368305.1 Pirellulales bacterium | reverse complement strand
CTTGCCCAGCGAGAGAGCGAACTTGAGAATGCACGAGATAGAGCCGAGGCAAGAAGAACAGAAAAGAGCCAGCTTCAAGCGCAGCTGGACAACTTGGTTTCTCGCTTAGCTGAGAATCAAACTTCTGAAAACACCACTCGTGCGAGCATCAGCGATGTCAGGGTAAAGATTTCGTCTTTGGAACAAGAGCGCATGCAGCTTAATCCAACCGGAACCGCAGTCTCAGATGATGCCCTAAGAAAGGTCTACGAGAGCGCTCAAGCAGAAGAGCGTGAGGCCAGAAGAAGGCTGGATGCTGCACGTGAAGAGCTACACAAAGCCGAAAGAGAGCGCGATTCGCTTGCCGCCAGACACGCAGCACTTGGACTTTTACTAGAGCAAGAGGACGGGGTAAAAAATGTCAGAAAAGCAAATCTCAGCGGTGTAGGACAGCTACTTGCTGATGCCATTTCGATAGATCCTGGTTACGAAACAGCAGTTGCGGTTGCCCTGGGCACAATCGCCGACTCCGTCTTAGTTGAAAGCAGAGATCATGCTCTTGCGGCCCTTCGTTATCTAAAGAACCAAAAACTCGGAAGAGCAGAGTTTGTAATCTTCGACGGGCCGACTCAAAGACGGGGTCCCAGTGGTAACTCAGTGCGTCGCATATCTGAAGTCGTCGAAGCTCCCGAAGGAGTTCTAAACATTCTTGATGGTTTCCTGGTCGCAGATTCCCTGGAGCAAGCGGAAGCTGAGTTCAACTCTGACAAGCCAGTGATTACCAAAGATGGTGACTACCTATCCAGATCTCTCATTAGAGGTGGAAGCAACAAGCAACCATCGAAGCTGGAGCTCGGGGCAGAGCGCGAGCGAGCATCGGTTGAACTTCAACGATTTGCCAGAGAAATTGACCAACTGACTTCAAGACTTGAAGAAGCGAAGCTCAAGCTTTCTTCTGCCACACGTCTAAGCGAGCAGTCACTGTCCGACCTTCAGAAACATGATTCCGAACTTGCCAAAAAAGCTGAAAGCCTTGGCCGAGTAATTGCTCAGATAGATTCCGCAAACCAGGAAATCCTCAGGCTACAGACTGAGCTTTTGGAGCTTGAAAAGTCGAACGCGGAGCTAGGCCTCAAGAAGTCTCAGCTTGAGTCACAGCTCGCAAGCTTTGCCGAGGCTAGTGACCTAGACGTCTCATCTAGGGATTCTGCGCTTAGCCAACTCGACGAGGCTCGATCGAAAGAATTGGACGTAAGAGTCAAACTGAGCGCTCTTGAGGAGCGAAAGAGCGGATTGGGCCGAGAGCAGGGGCTACTTGAGCATAGGCTGAACGATGCGATTGCAGCTGATAGAGCTAGAGAAGAACTAATCTCCCAGCGCAAGCAAGAACTGATTGCGGCAGAAAACATTCTTGCGTTCGCTCCAAAGCTACTTTCATCGATTGAGCAGATGATTCTTTCTGCTAGGACAAGGCTTCGAGAGCTCGAAGCCGAGCGAAGCCAAAAGATGCAGCGACTGCAGCAGCTAAGACAGCAGTCCCAGACTCTTGAATCGCAACTGTCTTCAATGACTCAAGGCGTTCAAGAGGTTGAAATGCGTGCCTATGAGCTAAGAATCCAAATTCAAAGTCTTGGCGATAGAAGCCAAGAGGAACTTGGATTTAGCCCCTCTGATTTGCTTGCTGAATACCAAGCCATCGAGGAATCTCAATCTGATCTTGAAACGGGACTAAAGCAGGCAGAGCGCAAACTCAATCAACTCGGTGCCTTCAACCCACTGGCGCTGGAGGAGTTCGCCGCCCTTGAGGAGCGCCACAAATACCTAAGCGACCAGCTTGAGGATTTGAATGCTGCTCGCAGTGACCTGCGCGGAATCATTTCTGATCTAGACGAGAAGATGCAGACAACATTTGCTGAAGCATTTGCCGATACAAAGCGCGCCTTTGAAGATGTATTCCCGATGCTCTTCCCAGGTGGCTCGGGTTCGCTGTCGCTCTTGGATGAGGGAACGGGGGAGCCAGGGGTCGAAGTTTCTGTGAAACCAGCAGGAAAGAAGATTGAGAGAATGTCACTTCTTTCCGGTGGTGAGAGATCTTTGGCAGCGGTGGCGCTACTAGTTTCTATATTCAAGGCAAGGCCGAGCCCCTTCTATGTGCTTGACGAGGTTGAAGCCGCCTTGGATGATGCCAATTTGGGAAGACTGCTTTCAGTTATCGAAAGCCTTAGAACTAGCTCGCAGCTGATTATCGTGACCCACCAAAAGCGCACCATGGAAATTGCCGATGCTCTTTATGGCGTGAGCATGCGTCAGGATGGAATCACACAGGTTGTCGGGCAAAAGCTCGACAAGGCTAGCTAGTGTTTGAATTCTTTAGGCGCAATCGCCAAACAAATCAAACCGAAAAGGCATCACTTCCCGCTCGGTCCCTTTCTTCATCAATCAGATCGCTGTTCTCGAATGCAATAAATTTAGAAGAGATTGAAGACATTCTGATAAGAGCTGACTTTGGCGTCGAGGCATCAGAGCAATTGGCCGGTGAACTTAAGACTCGAGCAAAAAGGATTGGTGCTGAATCCGAATCTGAACTGAGAGTGCTGCTAAAGGAACTGCTTGTCGAGAAGCTGACAAGAGAAGATTCGGCCCTGAATTTGCAAGGCGATACTCTTCCCTATGTCATTTTGGTGGTTGGTGTGAATGGTGCGGGCAAGACAACGACTATCGGAAAGCTGGCCAAGTGGTTTACGGATGGTTCTTGGAAGGTCGTCGTGGGAGCCGCTGACACTTTCAGGGCTGCTGCTGTTGATCAGCTCAAGACTTGGGCCGATAGGGCTAAAGCGGACATAGTGCT
>JBIPLS010000021.1:0-26418 GCA_044368305.1 Pirellulales bacterium | reverse complement strand
GCCGGGCCCTCGAGGAGCGCGGCGGACGGGTACAGATCGAGCCCCACGAGCTGCGGCACGCTCGCGGCCGGGTCGGGGCCGGGGTCGTCGGCCGCGCCGGCCGCGATCCAGCGGACGAGGCGGTCGGCGAGGTCGCCGTCGGCGGCGAACCGTTTGCCGCCCGTGTGCGGCACGGCGCCGGTGGCCTTGAGCACGAGCAGGCTCTCCTCCGGGTGTCCGAGGTCGATCCGCCGGCCCGGGAACTCGCGGGTGATGCGGTGGTGGTCGCCCGCGGGGTCGAACCCGAAGAGCGAGAGCCGGAAGCCGTCCTTGCCGCGGGCGGCCCCGTGGCAGCTTCCCATGTTGCAGCCGCCCCGGGCGAAGACGGGCATTACGTCGAGGCGGAACGACAGCGGCGGGTCGGACGATGCCGACACCACCCGCAGCGGCACCTCCCGCACGTGGCCGGCGTGCGCGACGCGGATCGCGGCCTCGCCGTCGGCCAGGGGCCGGAGCACGACCCGCCCGTCATCCCGATCCACGGCGGCGAGTTTCCCGTCGCCGGCCGCCACCTCGGCGGCGGCCGTGACGTCGAACGTCCGCCCGTCGGCGGTGCGGGCCTGGACGACGATCCGCTGCCGGTCGCGGGCCGCGTCGAGCCGCACCTGCGGCGGGTAGACCTCGATCCCGACGATGTCGGCCGCGATCGCGGCCGTCGCCAGCCAGCCGGCCGCGAGCGCAAGGCAGCGCGAGCCGGCCCGACGCCATCCGCTCCGTATCTGGCAGGACCTCATGGCGTCGCCTCCTTCGGGGGCAGCGGCTTGTCGATCCGCAGCTGCGTGGGCGGCATGTTGTGCACGATCCAGGCGTCACCGTGCGGGATCCGCACCTGGCAGAAGACATTGCCGTGCTGGCCGACCGGCGCGTCTCCGGCGACCTTCACCGGGAACACGAGCTCGGTCGCGTCGGCCGCGAGGTCCAGTTCCGGGGCCTCCGTCTTCACCGGCAGGCCGAGCAGCTTCGCCTTGGCGACGCCCGTGAAGGCGGCCTGCTTGTTCACCTTCCAGGCGATCCGCGTCTCCTGGCCCTGCTCGACCGTCGCCTTCTCCGCGGCCATCTCGATGAGCGTTTCCGCGACCGCCAGGGGCACCAGCCGGCTCGAAACCCAGGTCGTCTCTCCGTCCCGCCGCCGCCGTTCGCCCTTCGCCTTGCTCTTGGGGTCGGGCTTGACGAGGCCGGTGGCCGTGACGACGACCTGCCACTCGCCGAGCGGCGCTTCGGCCGCAGCGTTGACCTGGTAGACCGTCTCCGTTTCCCCCTCCGCCAGTTCCACGTTCGCGGCCGCGTTGACACCGGGCGGCTTGAATGGGAAGGCGAGCCGGACACGGCCCGCGAAGTCGTCGAGCCGCGCGACACGCACCTTCAGGTCCAGCACGCCCCGCCGCACCAGCGGCACCGCCGGCGGATCGACCTCGACGCGGATCGGCGCCTCCTCGACCACCGCGACGGGCAGCCGGTCGCTGATGCTCGAGCGATACGCCGTGTTGTTCGGGCCGAACACGAGGTCGGTCCGCTGCCGCAGCCCGCCCAGCGGCTGGCCGCCCTCGGCGGCGAGGAGCAGCAGCTCGGCACAGGCCGTGCCGGGCGGGGCGTCGGCGGCCGCCTCGAAGACGACCGGCGTGCCCGGCGCGTTCGGCGCCGCGAGCGGTGCCGCGGCCGCGACGCCGGCGGGCAGTCCCGCGAAGGCCAGCTTCACCGGGCCGCCGAAGTCGGATCGCGCCGTGTTGACGACCAACGCCGAGCGGCCCCCGCGGGGCACCTGGCCGACGATCCGCTCCTGCGAGTTGCCCCGCGCCGGCGGCACCGACGCCACGACCTCGGGCCAGGCCGGCTCGATCTCCAGCCAATACCCGTAGTCCGGTCCGTGACGCCGCAGGTGGTCGTTGACCCGCAGCAGGAACGAGCCCGTGTCCGGCACGGCGACCCGCAGCAGGCTGTCTGGCCCGTCGGTGTCGTCGTTGCCCGTCAGCCGCTCGCGTTTCGCGTCATCGCGGTGGGCGTTCACGACGACGTCGATCGGCGAGCCGAGCTGCCGGGCCCAGGCCCGGACGGTCCACGTGCCGCCCTTCTCGGCGGTGACGCGAAACCAGTCCACGTCACCGGCCGCGTCCATCCGACCGAGGGCCGCGGCCGGGGCGGCGAGCGGCGTGGCCCGGGCGGGCTCGTCGTTCGGCTCGGCCTCGTCGATCCGGGCCAGCGGGCTGACCCGCAACGGCACCGGCACGGGCGACGCGATCCCGGCCCGCACCGGCGTGATCTCCGCCAGGCCCGCGGGCGGCGTGTCGACGGGCAGGGTGATGGTCTGCGTGAACGGCCCCGCGGGATCGCCCAGCCAGGCGACGTCGATCGTCGATCCCGGCCGGCCGGCCAGGGGCCAGGCGAGGTGCGGCACGGGGAAGTCGCCGACGTGCAGCAAGTAGACGCAGCCGTTGTTGCCGCCGAACGCGCTTTCCCGGACGCGGATCCCATACTCTCCCGCCACCGGCACCACCGCCGCGAGCATCGCGTCCTGGCGGAGCAGCGGATGGTCGTCGCAGGCGGCGATCACGAAGCCCTTGGAGTCGACCAGTTCCAGGTGGGGATCGAACATCTCCTGGTCGAGCCGGATGGCGTCGATCGCCAGGGCGATGCGTCCGCCCGCCGGCAGCACGACCTTGAAGCAGTCGACGTCCTCGCCCGTGACGACGCCGGCGAGCGTGGCGGGCAGCGTCACCGCCCGGGCCGTGGCCAGGTCGTTGTTGGGCTCGGACTCGAGCGCCTGGGCGAAGCCGCCGACGCGGAAGGTGCGCAGGTCCGAGAGGCCGTCGGCGCTGCGAATTCGCACGCGATGCGGTCCGGGCGGGCAGGTGGCCGGGATCGCCAGCCGCGCCTTCACCGTCTGCGGGTCCACCAGTTCCAGGTCGGTCGCGGCGATCCCGCCGCCCTCGAAGACCACCTCCCGGGCGTCGTCGAGCTCCCGGCCGCGAAACTCGACGACCAGCTCCGTGCCCGCCGGGCTCCCGGGCGGCCAGATCCGGTCGATGGCCGGGGCGGCACGGGCCGGGGCGAGCGGCCCGGCCAGCGCGCCGACGAGCGCCCAGGCGGCGAAACGCGATGCCGGCGGCTGCGGGATGCGGGGCATGGTCATGGGGCTTGCCGGGTCGTGGGGCGACCTCGTCAAGCGAGCAGGTCTTTCCGCACGGTGCCGCCGTCGACGATCTCCACCGGGCGGTTGCCCGGGGCCATCAGTTCCTTGTCGGCGACGATCCCGAGGCAGTGGTAGACCGTGGTGGCGAGATCCTCCACCGTCAGCGGATCGTGCTCCGGTTCGGCGGCGATCGCATCGGACGATCCGTAGACCTGCCCGCGCTTGATGCCGCCGCCGGCGAGCACCACGCTGAACACCTTGGGCCAGTGGTCGCGGCCGGCCTCGGCGTTGATCCGCGGCGTGCGGCCGAACTCGCTCGACACCATGACCAGCGTCGAGTCGAGCATGCCGCGCCGGTCGAGGTCGGTGATCAGGGCGGCGAACGCCTGGTCGAAGGGGGGCAGGGTGTTCGTGATCCCGTCACGGATTTTGCCGTGCATGTCCCAGCCGCCGTAGGAGAGCGTCACGAACCGCACTCCCGCCTCGACGAGCCGCCGTGCCAGGAGCATCCGCTGGCCGGCCTGATTGCGGCCATACTCCTCCTTGATCGCGTCCGGCTCCGACTTGATGTCGAACGCCCCGCGGGCCTCGGCCGAACTGACGAGCGCGTAGGCCCGCTGGTAGAAGGCGTCCATGGCGGCGACGGCGCCGGCGTCCTCGAGCCGCTGGAAGTGGCGGCCGACCGTCTCCCGGAGCCGCTGCCGCTTGGCGAACCGCTCGGCATCCACGCCGCCCGGCAACGCGAGGTCGCGGACCGTGAAGCCCCCGTCGCCCGGGTCGGAGCCGAGCACGAACGGCCCGAATCCGCTCCCCAGATACCCGGCGCCCGCGTCCGGGGCCGGCAGGTTCGGCACGCACACGTACGGCGGCAGGTCGGCCCGCGGCCCTAGTTCGTGCGACACGACCGCCCCGAAGCTCGGGTAGGTGAGGGCCGGGCTGGGCCGGTAGCCCGTGAACATGTTGTGGGTGCCCCGCTCGTGGGCCGCCTCGCCGTGGGTCATCGAGCGGACGACGGTGATCTTGTCGGCCACCTGCGCCGTCTTCGCGAGCTTCTCGCTGAACTGCACGCCGGTCAGCTTCGTGTCGATCGCGGCCAGGTCGCCGCGGTATTCGGACGGCGCGAGCGGCTTGGGGTCGAACGTCTCCTGCTGCGCCCATCCGCCCGGCAGCCAGACGTGGATCACGCTCTTCGCGGTGCCGGCGAAGTGCTCGAAGGACTTGGCGTCGGCCCGGGCCGCCTGGAGGCGAAACAGACCCCCGAGCGAGAGGCCGAGGCCCGTGAGCGAGCCGACGTGGAGAAACTCGCGGCGGGCCAAGCCGGCCGAGCGAAACGACCCGCATCCACGGTCGCCAAAACGTGCCATCGCGCAGTCCCCTGCAAGGAAACGATCCGTCCCGCCGACCCCAAACAACGGCAGTATATCGCGGGATCCCGGCCGGGAACCAGCCGTGCGTCGGGGCGGTCGGACGCCCCGCACCGGCAACCCATGACTCTCGCCCGCCGCCGGTTACCCCCGTCTCCGGGACGGTGGAGGCGGCCGCTCATTCCTCGAACGTCCGTCGGCCGCGGAGCAGATGGTGGTAGTGCTGGGCGAAGCGGTGGGCCTCGTCGCGGACGTATTCCAGGAGCCGCAGGGAGTAGGACTCCCGGGAGAGCCGCAGCGGCTCGCTCTGGCCCGGTAGAAAGACCTCCTCCTCCCGCTTTGCCAGCGAGATTACGCACGGGGCCTCGATCCCCAGGCCCTCGAGCGCGTCGAGCGCCGCGGCGAGTTGCCCCTTGCCGCCGTCCACGAGGAACACGTCGGGCAGCGACGCCCCCTCGCGGACGAGTCTGGAGAACCGCCGGGCGACGACCTCGTGGATGCTCTTGAAGTCGTCGATGCCGTCCACCGTCTTGATGCGGTACCGCTTGTAGCCCGGTTTGAAGGGGAGGCCGTCGATGAACTGCACCAGGCTGGCGACCGTCTCGTTGCCCGCCAGGTGTGCGATGTCCACGCCCTCGATCACCCGCGGCGGCTTCGCCAGCCCCAGCACTTTCTCCAGGCCGGCGAGGCCCTTCTTCGGATCGACGAGGAACACCTCCGGCTGGACGTGCTCCTCCAGGTCGCCGCGGTCGCCGAGCGTCTCCAGGAGCCTGATCTCGTCCCGCAGCCGGGCCGCCCGCTCGAACTCGAGCCGCCCGCTCGCCTCCAGCATGTCCTTCCGCATCTCCTCGAGGAGCCGCCGCTTGCCGCCGTCGAGGAAGGTCTTCAGTCGGGCGATGTCCTTGCGGTAGTCGTCCTTGGAGATCCGCAGATTGCAGGGGGCGGTGCACTGGTCGATCGAGGCCAGCAGGCAGGGGCGGAACCAGCGCCACTGCTCGTCGTCGGCGTCGATGTCGAGCGTGCAGGTGCGGAACTTGAAGATCCGCTGCAGGACGACGATCGCCCCCCGCAGGCTGCCCGCGCTCGTGAACGGCCCGTAGAGCTTCACGCCCTTCTGCCGGGGCGTGCGGGTGAACTCCACCCGGGGAAAATCCTCGTGGGTGGTGATCTGCAGGTAGGGGAAGGTCTTGTCGTCCTTGAGGTCGCTGTTGAACCGCGGCTGCACGTCTTTGACGAGCCGGCTCTCGAGCAGCAGGGCGTCCACCTCGCTCTCGGCCTCCAGGTAGTCGATGTCGCGGATCTCGCGGACGAGGTCGGCCGTGCGGCGATCCTCGGCGGCCGCCTTGAGGAAGTAGGAGCCCGCCCGGGCCCGCAGGTTCTTCGCCTTGCCGACGTAGATCACCCGCCCGGCGGCGTCCTTCATCAGGTAGACGCCCGGCGTCTGCGGGAACGCCTTCACTTTCTCCGCGGCCGCCGAGCGGTCGCGGGCGGCGGCCGCCGCGTCGGTGTCGGCGGGGGAGGTCTCGGCGGGCGGCTGCGGGTCGTCGGCGTCCATCGACGGGCATTGTACGGGTTCGCGTCACGGCCCCGGCGGGGCCGCGGACCTCGCCACCGGGTTCCCGAACCGCTAAGACAGTCGCCATCCCGCGGATCGATCGATGTCCCCGCCCACCCCCGAAGCGCGACGGCCCGCCTGGCGCGGCGGCCCGTGGTCCGATCCGTCGGCTGCGCGGCTGTTCCGGGTCGCCGTGGTCTCGATCCTGCTGCTGGCCGCGACCATGCCCTGGGTCGCGCGGGCGGCGATCGCGATGCTCTCCGCCGAGTCCACGATTCCCTTCGACTGGGTGCCGGCGGCGTTTCCCGCCCGCCGCGACTACGCCCGCTTCACTGCCGAGTTCGGCAGCGGCGACGTGGTCGTGGCGTCGTGGCCCGGGTGCACGCTCGACGACCCGGTGGCCGACCGGTTCGCCGCCGCGGCGACTGGCGCCGACGCGCCGTGCGACGCCGCCGGCCGCCGTTGGTTCGACGTCGTGGCCACGGGCCGCGAGGCGGTCGAGCGGCTCGTGGCGGCCCCGCTGGCGCTCGATCCCGCGGAGGCCGTGGACCGGCTCCGGGGCGTGGTCGTCGGCCCCGACGGGCGGCAGACCTGCGTGATCGTCGGCTTCACCCGGGAGGGCCTCGCCGACCGCCGCCGGTCCGTGGCCTGGATCCGCGACACGCTGCAACGGATGGCCGGCGTCGCGGCCGACGACCTGCACCTCGCCGGCACGGTCATCGACAACGTGGCGGTGGACGCGGCCAGCGGCGAGAGCCTGCGTGTCTACGGGGGCCCGGCCGCGGCGATCATCTTCGTGCTCACCTGGCTCGCCCTCCGCTCGCTGCGGTACGCGATCGTGGTGTTCCTGCTGGCGCTCGTCTGCGTCGGCATCGCGTTCGCGTCGCTCGCGGTCTGGGGCGACCGCATGAATCCCGTGCTCATCGTGATGCCGTTGCTGGTGCTCACGCTCGGGGTCTCGGGCGGCATCCACCTGGTCAACTACCTCGTCGAGGAGTATCGCCGCGGCCCCGCCCGCGGCGCGGCCTGGCGGGCCGTGCGGGTGGGCTGGCTGCCGTGCAGCCTCTCGGCGGGCACGACGGCCGTGGGCCTCGGGTCGCTCGTCGTCAGCGAGCTCGAGCCGATCCGCACGTTCGGGTTTCACGCGGCGGTCGGGGTGCTCGGCACGCTCGTCGTGCTGTTCCTCGTGCTGCCCGGGATCTTCGCCCGCTGGCCGATCCGCCGCCGGCTCGACGCGGCCGCGGGGCCGGCGCCCGCGGAGCCCTGGGCGCGGGCGACCACCGGCCATGCCGCCACGATCACGGCCGTGGCCGGCGTGGCGCTCGCCGCCGCCGGTCTCGGCGTGCCCGGCATCCGCACGTCGGTCGGCATCGACACGCTGTTCACGCCCGAGAGCCGGCTGATCGGCGACTACGCCTGGCTGGAGCGGGCGATCGGCCCGCTCGTGCCCGTGGAGGTGGTGGTCCGGTTCGCGGCCGACTCGGGCCTCCGCGCGGCGGAGCGGCTGGACGTCGTCAGCGAGATCGGGGCGGCGCTTCGCGGGCTGCCGCCCGTGGCCGGCGTCAGCTCCGCGGCGGTCTTCGTGCCGGACTCGGAAGACGCCACGGGCCTCCGCGCCGCCGCCCGCAAGGCCGTGCTCGCCCGGAGGCTCGAGGCCAGCCTGGCGCAGCTCACCGACATGCGGCTCGTCCGCGTGGACGAAGACGGGCAACTCTGGCGGGTGACGGCCCGCACGTCCGCGCTCGCGGGCCTCGACTACGGCGACCTGCTGGCGGAAGTCCGGGCCGCCGTGGAGCCGGTGGTGGCCCGCCACGGCGGGGCGGCCCGCGGCATCGTGGCCGCCTACACCGGTGCCATGCCGCTCATCAACGCCATCCAGAAGACGCTGCTCCGCGACCTGTTCACGAGCTTCCTCTCGGCCCTCGGCGTGATCACGCTGGTGATGATGGCCGTGGAGCGGGGCGCGATGGCGGGTCTGGTGGCGATGATCCCCAACGTGTTCCCGATGGTGCTCCTCTTCGGGATCCTGGGATGGACGCGGGTGGCGCTCGACATCGGCAGCGTGATGACGGCCTCGGTGGCCCTGGGCATGGCGGTGGACGGCACGTTCCACTTCCTCACCTTCTTCCGCCAGGCCCTGCGCGGCTCGGCGGTGGCCGGTCGCGTGGCCGCGGTCCACGAGGCCTATCGCCACTCGGCCGGGGCCCTCGCCCAAAGCGCGCTGGTGTGCGGGATCGGCATCCTGGCGTTCGCGGCCAGCCCGTTCGCGCCCACGCGGCGGTTCGCCTGGATGCTGTCGCTCCTGGTGTTCGCCGCGCTGGTGGGCGACCTCGTGGTGCTGCCGGCCTTGCTCACCACCCGCGCGGGCCGCTGGTTCCGCCCCGCCGGCCGCCGGGGGCCGCCGGCGCCCGGCCGTTCGCTATAGACTGGCTGCTCAGTTTTCCCGCCCTCCGGAGCACGCGCCCATGCCGCGCACGATGCCGATGCTGATCGTCGCCTGTGGCGTCGTGCTGGCCCGCGGCAGCGAGCCCGGCGAGACACCGCCGGAGGCGGAGCCGAGCGTGTTCGCCGCTCCTGAGGCCGACTTCGCGTCGCAGGTCGTGCTGCGGGAGGTGGTCGGCCTCGCGGCCGGCGGCAAGCTCGAAGACGCCCGCACGCGGCTGGAAAAAGCCGTCGAAAAGGGGGAGGTGCCCGTCGCCGTCGGCCGTTACAACCTCGCCTGCCTGCACTGCGCGCGGCAGGACGCCGACGCCGCCCTCGACGCGCTGGCCGCCGCCGTCGCGGCCGGGTTCGACGACGTGGCCACGCTCGCCAACGACCCCGATCTCCAGCCGCTCCGTGGCCTGCCGCGGTTCCGGGAGATCGGCCTCGACGTCATGGAGAAGGTCCAGGCGGCCCGGCGAAACCGGCAGGCGGACGGGCCGTCGCCCAGGCCGCGTCCGATCACCGACGGCGTGGCCGAGGTGGCGGAGGAGAACACGCTCTGGGTGTCGCGGCTCGGCCGCTTCTTGGTGGCCCACGAGTTCCCGCCGGCCGACCCGGCGACCGAGATCACCACGCAGCCGGGTCCGGTGGGCGATCTGCTCCGGCAGTGGCGCAAGGAAGGCACGGCCGCCGGCCTGCGTGGCGTCCTCTACGACAACCACGACGAGGACCACAGCAACATGCACTACCAGTGGTTCCCGGAGCTGGCCCGCGTCGAGTATTGCGACGCCGCGAAGCGGCACGGCACCAGCGTGCACGGCCTCGGTCAGCTGCACCGCGGGCTGCAGCTGATCTTCGTGCACAACGCGGCGGTGATCGGCAACGCCTCGGTGGCCCGCACCCAGGGGCCCTACTGGCGGAGCATGTCCCGGCTGGCGACCACCAGCAACGCATCGACCGCGGCCCTGCTCGCCGACCAGTACGCCAACAACATGCTCTACTTCTATCCCGAGCACCGCGACCACGACCCCGAGGCCGACAAGGGGCACGGTGACGTCTATCCCGCCAACGTCCCCTACCTGATCACGTCGCAGGGGTCCTCGGGCTCCGACCGGGCCTTCATGGACGCCGTGGCGGCCACGATCGCCGCCTTCCGGCCCGAGACGCAGAAGTTTCTCTTCGAGCGGCGGCTGCTGATGCCGACGGTGCAGATGATCTTCCGCTCGTGCCGCAAGCCGGTGGCCGGCCGCGACGAATACCTCTCGGGGATCGCCCACCCGCCCGTTTTCGACGGGGCCACGCTCGACGTCGAGCGGATGGTGCGGATGGCCCACGACCTCGAGCCGGCCGTCGTGCCGCCGCTGGTGGTGCTGAAGGTGGAGCGGGAATACCTGGGCCGGCCGGGGATCGACTCCTTCGACGTGGAAGAGGGGGAGAAGCTCTTCGACACCGTTTCGGCGGTCGCCCGCGTGGCCCGCTCCGCCCGCGAGCGGCGGCGGATGGTGGCGAGCGTGGCCGACACGCAGGATCCGAACGGCCGGCCGCTCTCGTTCACCTGGCGGCTGCTGCACGGCGACCGGCAGCGGGTGCGGATCACGCCCCTCGACCCGCTCGGCACGCGGGCCGAAATCCTCGTGGACTGGCATCCGCGGGCCGTCTACCCGGGCAGCGATCTGCCCTCCGCCCGCGTGGACGTGGGCGTGTTCGCCGACAACGGCGCGCAGCTCTCGGCCCCGGCCTTCGTGACCTGGTATTTTCCCCCCAACGAGCGCCGCACCTACGAGGACGTGCCGGCGACGGCCGCCGCCGATCGGAAGGACGACGTCAACGGCGACGCGCCGCGGCGGATCGTGGCCATCGAGCGGCTGCCGGCGACCGGCCCCGAGCACTACGCCGACCCGATGGTGCTCACGCCGGCCGAGTGGACCGACACCTACCGCTACTCGGACCGTGGCGATCTGCTGGGCTGGACGCGAACCCGGCCCGCTGCCGCGCCTGAGGAGTTCACGGCCGACGGCCGGATGATCGTCACTCGGGACGACGCGGGGAAGCCGGCGGAAACCCGCGCGGTGCGTTATGTCCGCGAGCAGAAGAAGCCGGAAGCCGCCCCCGTGCTCCATCAGGAACCGCTGTAGCGGCGGTCTCTGCCCGTCCAACGCGGGCGTCGTTCAACCCGCAATCCCCGGGCTTGGCGCCCGGGGATTCATGGGCGGTCGTCGCCGCGTATGAGGCCGATCGCACGGGAGCGGTAACGCGTGTCATGAAGCCCCCGGCGCGAGCCGGGGGATCGACGGTCAACTCACCGCTTCCGCGGGTCGGGAAGCGTCTTCGGCTCGTAGGGGTGGCTCCGCTTGCGGATCACCTCCGCCTTGACGATCGTGTCCGGCTTGATCCCCGGCACGGGACGGCCCTGATCGTCCTGCGTCCGCATCAGCTTCGGCAGCACGTCAAAGCCCTCGATCACGCGGCCGAAGACCGTGTGCTTGCCGTCGAGGTGCTCGGTCGGCCGGAAGGTGAGGAAGAACTGCGAGCCGCCCGTGTCCTTGCCGGCATGGGCCATGGAAAGCGTGCCCAGGAAGTGCTTTCGCGCCCCGGCCGCGTCGCATTCGCAGGGGATCGCATAGCCGGGGCCGCCGCCGCCCGTGCCGGTCGGGTCGCCGCCCTGGGCCATGAAGCCGCCGATCACGCGGTGGAAGGGCGTGCCGGCGTAGAACCCCTTGTCCACGAGGGAGATGAAGTTGGCGACGGTGTTGGGGGCCTCGTTCTCGAACAGCTCCACGACCACGTCGCCGCGGCTGGTGGAGAGCCTCACCCGCGGCAGGTCGTCCGCGGCCGCCTCAGCCTTCCGCTTCGCCATTTCGGCCTCCACCTTGGCCCGCTCCCGCTCGGCCGCTTCCCGCAGGTCTCCGATGCGGGTGCGGGCGGCTCCCGCCGCCTCGGCCTTCTCCAGCCAGTCCTGCGCCGCGTCGACCTCGGAGAGGAGCATCGCGGCCGTCGCACCCATCAGGGCCACGTCGCCGTTGGCGGCCCCGGCCCGGTCGAGGCGGAGGGCGAGATCGAGGGCCTTCCGCGGGTCGTCGACCCGCAGGGCCGCGGCGACGACCGCCCCACTGATCTCCACGGCCTCGGCGTTGTTCTTCGGATCGGCGATCGCCAGCGTGAAGGCGGCGTTCTCCAGCCGCTGGCTGGCGGCCTCGGCCTTGGCCCGGGCGGCGTCGAACTTCCGTTCCAGCGCGGCCTTGTCGGCCTGCGGCTGCTGATACATGGCCTGGAGCACCGTCAGTTCGCTGACGAGCTCCTTCATCTCCTTCGACGCCGCGGCGAACTCCGCCTGGGCCGTGGCAGCGTCGCCCGCGGCCTCCGGTGCCGCGACCTGTGCCCGGCCCGAACCGGCCGTGGCCGCGGCCAGCAGGGCCCACGCCGTCATCTGCCATCGCCCGTCGGCGGCTCGTCGTCCGTGCATCGCGCGTTCCTCCTGGAGGCGGTACGATAGCAGGTTTTCCGCCCCGGGTTCGTCGCCATGGCCAACCGCCCTCGTCCCCGCCGCCCGACCGGCCGCCGCGCCGCGCCGCCGCGCGAGGCGGCCGACGATGCCGCCAGCCCGCCGCGGATCATCGGCGGCACGCTCCGCGGCCGGCGGTTGGAGTTCCTGCCGCACGGCCGCACCCGGCCCATGAAGGACCGCGTCCGCGAGACGCTCTTCGACCTGCTCGGCACGGACGTCCGGGGGGCGGTCGCGGTGGACTGCTTCGCCGGCACCGGCGCCCTCGGCTTCGAGGCGATCAGCCGCGGCGCGTCCCGGGCGATTCTCGTGGAGCGGCACTTTCCCACGGCCGACACGCTGCGGCATTCGGCCCGGAGCCTCGGCGTCGTGGAGCAGGTCGAGGTTCGTTCCGGCGACGTGCTGCTCTGGGCCCGCAGGCTCCCCGACCTCCCGGGCGACGCCCCGTGGATCGTCTTCGTGTCGCCGCCCTGGGAGCTGTTCGCCGCCGGCCACGAGCGGCGGCCGGAGCTGCTCGCGCTGATCGGGGCCCTGCGCCGGGCCGCCCCGGCGGGCAGCCGGATCGTCGTCGAGGCCGACACCGCCTTCGCCGCCGCCGATCTGCCCGACGCCGCGGCCTGGGAGGCCCGGCCGATCCCCCCGGCCTGCCTGCATTTCGCGAGCGGTCTGGTATCCTGACGGGCGGGGCGGTTCCGCTCCCCCGCACGCGCACCTTCGGCCCCGCAGCCATGGATGTGGTCAATCAGCAGGACGCGAAGCCCTTCGTCACGGTCGACGGCTCCACGATTCGCGAGCTGCTCGCCCACCGCAATTCCGCGATCCGCAAGCAGAGCCTGGCGGAGGCCCGGCTCGCCCCTGGTGCCGCCACCACCCCGCACCACCACGCCGTCACCGAGGAGATTTACTACATCCTCTCCGGCACCGCCGCCATGACGCTCGGCGACGAGACCCGCGCCGTCGGCCCTGGCGACGCGATCGCGATCCCGCCGGGCTGCCGCCACACCATCCGCAACACCGGGCCCGCCGAGCTCGTCTTCCTCTGCACCTGCGCCCCCGGCTACGAGCACACCGACACGTTCCTCGATTCCCCCGCCTGAACCGGCAGCGGTTCCCGCCATGCCCGACGCCTTCTCCACCATCCTGCTCTCCGAGGGGATCGTCTCGGCCGAGCAGCTCGCCGAGGCCACCCGGATCGCCGGCAACTCCGGCAAGAAGGTGCACGACGAGGTCGTGCGGCTCGGCTACGCGCCCGGCGAGAAGGTGATGAAGGCCCTGGCCAAGGCCTTCCGGCTGAAGTTCGTGAACCTGGCGGACATCCAGGTGCCGGCGGAGGTGATCGAGTTGCTGCCGGAGAGCGTGGCCCGCGAGAACACGATCTTCCCGCTGGCGGAGTCGGGGGGGCGGCTCCGCGTCGCCACCTGCGACCCCACCGACATGGACACGCAGGAGAAGCTGCGGTTCATCCTCAACCGCGACGTGGAGATGGCCCTGGCGGTCCGCGAGCAGATCGTCGAGGCGATCAACCGCAGCTACGGCCTGTCCGACGGCGAAAGCGCCGACTCCATGCTCCAGGAGTTCACCGACACCGCGATCGACTTCACGGAGACGGCGGTGGAGCAGGCCGCCGCCCAGGGGCCCGAGGACCAGTCCGACGCCCCGGTGGTCAAGCTCGTGAACCTGATCATCACCGAGGCGGTGCAACTGCGGGCCAGTGACATCCACGTCGAGCCCTTCGAGGACCGGGTGCGGATCCGCTACCGCATCGACGGCCGGCTGGTGGAGCGGGACAACCCGCCGCGGCGGCTCCTCGGTGCGATCCTGTCCCGCATCAAGATCCTCGCCAAGCTCGACATCGCCGAGCGGCGCCGGCCGCAGGACGGCCGCATCAAGCTCACCGCCGACGGCAAGGACTACGACCTCCGCGTGTCGGTGCTGCCCACCAACCACGGCCAGTCGGTGGTGATGCGGATCCTCGACAAGGACAACATCCGCGTCGGCATCCGCCAGCTGGGCCTGTCCGACAACGACTTCCGCCAGTTCAAGAACCTGATCCGCCGGCCCAACGGCATCATCCTCGTCACCGGGCCCACCGGCTCGGGCAAGACGACCACGCTCTACGCCTCGCTCAACGAGCTCAACCGGCCCGACACCAAGATCATCACCGCCGAGGATCCGGTCGAGTACTACCTCGCCGGCATCAACCAGGTGGAGGTCCGTCACTCCATCGGTCTCGACTTCGCCCGCGTCATCCGCGCCATGCTGCGGCAGGCGCCCAACGTGATCCTCGTCGGCGAGATGCGGGACACCGAGACGGCCCAAATGGGCATCCAGGCGTCGCTCACCGGCCACCTCGTGTTCAGCACGTTGCACACCAACGACGCCCCGGGGGCGATCACGCGGATGATCGACATGGGCGTGCCGGCCTACCTCGTGGCCTCGAGCGTGATCGCCGTCCTCGCCCAGCGACTCGTCCGCGTGAACTGCCCGAAGTGCAAGCAGCCCTACCAGCCGCTCGACACCCAGATCGAGGCCGCGGACATCACGGCCGAGATGCTCAAGGGCGCCACCTTCATGAAGGGCCGCGGCTGCGCCCATTGCCAGAAGTCGGGCTACAAGGGCCGGCTGGGCATCTTCGAGCTGATGGTGATGAACAACACGATCCGCGAGCTCGCCTTCCAGGGGGCGGCCACCCAGGAGATCCGCCGGGCGGCGGTCACCCAGGGCATGCGGGTGATGTTCAACGACGGCGTCGCCAAGGCCCTGCGGGGCATCACCACGCTGGACGAGGTGTTCCGGGTGTCCAAGAAGACGGAGTGACCGCGGCCGGCCCGAAACGGCCCGCGGCCGGGATTTTTCCGGGCCGGGGGATTTTTCCTGGGGAGGAGGAGACTTTTCGCCCGATGACGCGCATACTATCTGAAGAGACGTCGGCGGCTGTCAGGGGCCCGTGCCGCACGTCCAGCGAAACCGCCGCCGTGTCCGGGCTCCCTCTCCGCCTGCCGCGCCTCCCGTCCGCAGCCTGCCGCTGCGAGGAGTGGCGATCATGAGCACGGCGACATCCCCGCTCCTCTCCCAGGTCGAGAAGCTGCTCAAGGTGGCGGCCGACAACGGCGGCACCGAGGTGCGGCTCTCGGGCGGCGCGCCGCCGATGCTGCGGATCGACGACCAGATGCGGCCCTTGAAGACGCGGGCCTTCACGGCGGAGGAGGTGGCCGCCATCGCGGCGGCCGTCCTGCCCCGCGGCGGCGACCCGGCGCGGTTCTCCTTCTCCACGGTCCTCGGCCCCTGCACCGGCGCCATCCTCGACGTACAGGGCACGCAGGTGCTCGTCATCCGGCCCACGGCCGAGGCGGAGGCGGGACCGGCGGCGGATGCCGCGCCGCTCGAACTCGATCTGATGGACGACGGGCCCGCCGAGGACGCCGCGGCGCCGGGCGACGGCGAGTCGCCCTACGCGATGCCGAAGGCCGCGGCCGGCACCATCCAGATCGACAAGCTGCTCATGGCGGCGGTCAAGGGGGGCGTGAGCGACATCCACATCACCACCGGCCTCCCGCCGGTGTTCCGCATCGACGGGCACATGAAGCCCCAGGCCACGAAGGTGCTCACGGCCGACGACACCAACGGCCTGATGAAGGCCATCACCCCGGACCGCTGCCAGACCGAACTGGCGGAGAAGGGGGGCTGCGACTTCGGGTTCGCCTTCAAGGACCTCGCCCGGTTCCGCGTCAGCGTGTTCAAGCAGCGCGGTAGCGTGGCCATGGTGCTGCGGCAGATCCCCAACAAGCTGCTGTCGCCCGAGCAGCTCGGCGTGCCGGAGGTGTGCAAGAAGTTGGTCACGCGGCCCCGCGGCCTGTTCCTCGTCACCGGCCCGACGGGCTCCGGCAAGAGCACCACGCTCGCCGGCCTGATCGACTTCATCAATGCCAACTACGACCACCACATCATCACGATCGAGGACCCGATCGAGTTCTACCACTACTCCAAGAAGAGCACGGTCAACCAGCGGGAGATCGGCACCGACGTGCCGAGCTTCTCGGAGGCCCTGCGGCGGGCGCTCCGCCAGGACCCCGACGTGATCCTCGTGGGCGAGCTCCGCGACCTGGAGACGATCGAGGCGGCGATCTCGGCGGCCGAGACGGGGCACGTGGTGTTCGGCACGCTGCACACCACCGGCGCCCAGGGCACCGTGAACCGGATCATCGATGCCTTCCCCACCAACCAGCAGGAGCAGGTGCGGACGCAGCTCTCGACGGCGATCCTCGGCGTGCTCTCGCAGACGCTCCTCCCCAAGATCGGCGGGGGTCGTGTGGCGGCCTTCGAGACGCTCGTCGTCACGCCGGGCATCGGCAACCTGATCCGCGAGAACAAGACCTTCCGCATCAATTCCGCCATCCAAACCGGCGCCAAGCTGGGCATGCAGCTCCTCGACGACCACCTCTTCAAACTCTGGAACGAGAAGAAGGTGACGGAGGACGACGTGCTCGCCAAGGCGCAGAACGTGGACGACCTGGCCCGCCGCATCGTCAACGCCAAGCAGGGCATCTTCGAGGACGCGGAAACGGTCGCCCGCAAGGCCGCCAAGGAATTGGAGCGCTGACCATGGCCCTGAAGCGGATCGGCCAGATCCTCATCGACCTCGGCCTGATCGACGAGCAGCAGCTCGCGACCATGCTCGAGGAGCAGTCCACGCGGGGCGGCGAGCTGCTGGGCAAGGTGGGGGTGTCGCTCGGCTTCTACACCGACGAGCAGCTCGGCGAGGCCCTCGCCGAGCAGTGGGGCACGACCTTCGTCACGCTCTACGACCGGCAGATCCCGCCCGAGGTGGCCCGGCTGCTCTCCGAGCCCATGGCCCAGCTGTACCGCGTCATCCCGCTGGCGCTCGAGGGCAACCGGCTGACGATCGCGTCGGCGGAGCCGCAGAAGATCCAGGTGGCCGACGAGCTGCGGACCTTCCTCGGCTACGACATCCACGTCTGCGTGGCCACGGAGCCGGAGCTGACCACGGCCATCGAGAAGCTCTACTCGTCCGCCAGCGAGAGCGTGGAGTCGCTCGTCGAAGACCTGGAGAAGGACGACGAACTCGCCGCGGCCGCGGCCGCCGCCGCCGGCGGCGGTCCCGCCGACCTGACGAGCGTGGATGCCCTGGCCGAGAGCGCGCCGGTGCGGAAGCTGCTCAACATGGTGCTCCTGCTGGCGATCCGCGACGGCGCCAGCGACATCCACTTCGAGCCCTTCGAGACGGAGTTCCGCATCCGCCTCAAGGCCGACGGCGTGCTCCAGGAGATGGTGCCGCCGCCCAAGCACCTGGCCTTCGCGATCACCACGCGGATCAAGGTCATGGCCAACCTCGACATCGCCGAGCGGCGGCTGCCGCAGGACGGCCGCATCGAGCTCAATGTCGGCGGCCACCCCGTGGACCTGCGGGTCAGCGTGCTGCCCACGCTCTTCGGCGAGAGCGTCGTCATGCGGGTGCTCGACCGCGGCGTGGTGTCGCTCGACCTGGAAAAGGTGGGGATGGGGCAGGCGCTGCTCCGCCGCTTCCGGGAGGTGATCAAGCGGCCCAACGGCATCGTGCTCGTCACCGGGCCCACCGGCTCGGGGAAGACGACCACACTCTACTCGGCCCTCTCCGAGCTCAACGACATCGAGGACAAGCTGATCACCACCGAGGATCCCGTCGAGTACGACATCGACGGCATCGTGCAGGTGCCGATCGACGCCGAAATCGGCAACACCTTCGCCGCCTGCCTGCGGGCGATCCTCCGCCAGGATCCCGACCGGATCCTGGTCGGCGAGATCCGCGACGTGGAGACGGCCGAGATCGCCGTGCAGGCCTCGCTCACCGGCCATATGGTGTTCTCCACGCTCCACACGAACGACGCCCCCTCGACGGTGACGCGGCTCCGCGACATGGGCGTGCCGCCGTTTTTGATCACGGCCACGGTGGAGGCGATCCTCGCCCAGCGGCTGGTGCGGCGGATCTGCGGCAACTGCCGCGAGGAGGTGGTGCCCGGGGCCGACGTGCTCGCCGACCTCGAGCTGACGACCGACCAGACGATCGGCAAGAAGTTCTTCCGGGGCCGGGGCTGCGAGAAGTGCAACCGCACCGGCTACAAGGGGCGGCTCGGGCTCTTCGAGCTGCTGATCATGAACGACGAGTTGCGGGACCTGGTGATGCGGAACGCCTCGACGGAGGATCTCCGCGAGGCGGCCCGGCGGAACGGCATGGTGACGCTCCGCGAATCCGGCATGGAGGGCGTCTTCGGCGGCATCACCACCGCCGAAGAGGTCATCCGCGAGACGATCCTGGAGGCCTGACGATGCCCACCTTCCAGTACGAAGCCATCGACGCGGCGACCGGCAAGGAAGTCCGCGACACCGTGGACGCGGCCAGCGAGGCCGAGGCCCAGGCCACGATCCGCTCGATGGGCTACATGGTGACGAAGCTCAAGGCCCGCAAGGCCAAGCCCGTGGCCGGGGCGGCGGCCGGCGGCCGCAAGCCGGGGCGGAGCTTCGCCATCGGCGGCGTGAAGGGCAAGGAGCTGACGCTGTTCACCCGGCAGCTCTCCATCCTGCAGGACGCCGGCCTGCCCATCCTGCGGAGCCTCAAGCTGCTGGCGAACATGCAGCAACCGGGCCGCCTGAAGAACTGCCTGCTCGACGTGTGCGACGAGATCGAAGGCGGGGCCACGCTCTCCGAGGCGATGAGCAAGAGCCCGAAGGCCTTCGACCGCCTGTATTGCAACATGATCCGGGCCGGCGAGGCGGGCGGGGCCCTGGAGGTGATCCTCCGCCGGCTCGCCGAGTTCATGGAGCGGAGCGAGTCGCTGAGGCGGAAGGTGAAGGGCGCGCTCGTCTATCCCGTGGTCGTGGTCGTCGTGGCCGTCGCCATCCTGTCGTTCATCATGATTTCGATCGTGCCGCAGTTCAAGAAGATCTTCGACGACTTCGAGACCAAGCTGCCGGCGATGACGGAAATGCTGATCAACATGTCCAACTGGCTCGTCGCCTACTGGTACCTGATCCCCGCCTTTCCGCTGGGCATCAATCTGCTCATCAAGCTGATCAAGATGATCCCCTACGGCCGCTTCGGCTGGGACCTGTTCATGCTCAAGGTGGTGATCTTCGGGCAGCTGGTGGAGAAGAACATCCTCTCCCGCTCCGCCCGCACGCTGGGCACGCTGCTCGCCAGCGGCGTGCCGATCCTCGAGGCGCTGAACATCACCAAGGAGACCTCCGGCAACATGATGTTCGAGCGGCTGTTCTCCAAGGTCTCGGACTCGATCCGCGACGGCGACGCCATCGCCAAGCCGCTGAAGACCTATGCGATCCCGCCGTTCAACGCCGTGGCCCTGCTTTTCTGGACGTTCTTCGTGCCGCTCGTCGGCGCGCTGATGTATCTCTTCCGCTACAAGAAACCGGTGGTGGACGACCTCGTCGTCAACATGGTGGACGTGGGCGAGGAGTCGGGCGAGCTCGACACCATGCTCTACAAGGTCGCCGACACCTACGACGAGGAGGTGGCGGTGCTCACCGAGAGCCTGACGAGCCTGATGGAGCCGCTGCTGATCGTGTTCCTCGGCGGTGCCGTGGGCTTCATCGTGATCGCCCTCTTCCTGCCGCTGATCAAGCTCATTCAGACCCTGTCGTCATGATCCCGCAGCCCCTCCAGCCCGAGCCGATCGGCGGGCGGGCCCGAAGCTCCCGGGCCCGCGGCGGGAGCCCCATGCCCCCGCGGCCCCTGGGAGAGTGCCGGGATGAGGGTGCCTTTCCCAGGCCCGGGTTCACGCTCGTCGAATTGTTGATCGTGGTGTCGATCATCCTCGTGCTGATGTCGATGCTCGCCGCGGGCATGGTCGCGGCCCGCGGCAGCCAGAGGAAACAGGCCACGCAGTCGCTGATCGCGCGGATCGACCGGGTGATCCAGCAGCAGTACGCGTCGTACGCCTCGCGGGCCGTGTCGGGGACGAACCGGGACGTGCAGCTGCGGCAGCTGGTGAGTGCGGAGATGCCCGAAAACTGGAACGACGTGCCTTCGGTCGCCACCAGCTCGGCGACGGCTCCGCAAAGGGCCTACGTGGGCTACCGCAGCCAGGTGAATCCGACGCCCGCGTTCGCCGACGCCGAGTGCCTGTTCATGATCGTCATGGTCGGCGGCATCGCCGACTGTCTCGACTGCGGCGATCTGGCCAACGCCCAGATCGGCGACGCGGACGGCGACGGGGCGGCCGAGTTCCGTGACGCTTGGGGCCAGCCGATCCGCTACGTGCTTTGGCCCGCAGGGTTCGAGCTGCCACCGGGATCCAAGTTCTTCTCCACGACCGCGCCCTTCTCCGCAGGCGCGCCGGCGGCCGCAAGGGGCGGCACGATGCGGCCCCTCATCTACTCGACGGGCGGCTCGTCCGGCACACCTCCGCAGAACGTCGCACGAGACGGTAGCGATTTGCCCTCGCGGGCCATCACCAACTTCGACGCGGAGATCGGCAAATGACCCGCCGCTCCGCATTCACCCTGATCGAGTTGCTGATCGTCGCGGCCATCTTCGCGATGCTCTTCGGGATGGTGCTCGCCGTCTCGCGTCCGAGTATGAGCGGGCAGGTGAAGCAGGCCGCGCAGTCGATCGCCGGCGTGCTCCTGCAGCAGCAGTCGCGTGCCCTGGGCAGCCCGTCCGGGGCCGGCGTGATCCTCCTGCCGGCGACCGGCACGGCGGCCACGGTCCTTGCCGCCGCCGACATGCGGCCGGCGATCACGGGCTCCTGCACGAGCGGGATGCCGCCGGCGGACCTGGCCGCGACGTCGGCCGCCATCTCCATCACCCCCACCAACGCCGAAGCCGCCGACCTGGACGACGGCTACAAGATCCGCTTCGAGGAGCGGCCCGGGCAGCCGCCGACGGCCTGGATGGCGTTCGCGTCGAATGTGGTCAGCTTTCGGGCGGCAGGCGGGCAGACGACGCAGAACACGATCTGGCCGCGACCGCTGCCGGGAGGCACGCTCGACGTCGCGATCGCCCGCTACCCGGGCCAAGGTGCAAAGCTGCTGGAACTGCCGCGAAACACGGCCATCGACCTGCGGTACAGCGGCACCGGCGACGATCCGGGCACCACCTGGGGCGGGCTGGCCGACAAGGGGGCGATCGCGTTGACCTTCGACACTGTCGGCGGCCTCGACGCCCTGATGCAGCAGGTGCTTACGCCCGGAGCGCGCACGGCACAACCGCTGCACCCGCTGTCGCCGGTCTACCTGTTGGTCGCCAGGGGAGAGGACGTCGCCGCCGACAAGTCCCTGTCCAGTGAATATTCCGTCTGGGTTGCCGTGCATCCACAGACCGGCCGCGTCTCCGTCGCGGCCAACGTTCCCCAGTCCGCCACGGATGCGGCCGCCCTGCGGGCCGCCCGGGCCAAGGCCCGGGCCCTCGTCGCGATCGGGAAATGACCGCCATGACCAAGCCAGCCGCCATCGCTTCCGCCCGTCGGCCCGCCGGTCTGACGCTCATGGAGGTGCTCGTCGCCTGCGGGGTGCTGGCCATCGGCCTGGCGGGCGTCGCCGCGCTGCTGCCCGCGGCCGGATCGCGGTTCGCCCAGGCCACGCAGGCCGACCGGGCGGGATTCCTGGCGGCCAGCGTCCGGGCCGAACTCGTGAACCGCGGTCTCGTGGCGGCGGACGTGGTCGTCAGTGGGACGCCCACGTATGCCTTCGGCGAAGTGCTCACGGCCCTGAACACGGTTTCCTCGACGAGCCGTCGGTGGCACACGTTCATCGGGCCGAATGCCTCGCCGGTCGTCTCCCAGCGACTCGACACGGGCACGAACGGCCGCGGGTTCTTCCTGGAGGATGACCTCGTGTACGCGACGTCATCGACGTCGGCAACGCCGGTCAACTCCATCGGTGCGGACGGGGGCCGTGCGTTCAATCCCGGCCTCCGCTGGGGGGCGACTTTGATCCCGACCAGCGGAGCCGCCGTTCCCGGCGCGCCCGCCACGCTCAGCGTGGCGAGTTTCGCGAAGGCCAGTGCGGCTCGCGAGATCAGCATTTCGGGTTCTGCCGGCTCGATGATGTTCCCCTGCACGGGTGTTCTTGCAACCGGCCCCACCGCAACCATGCAAGCATCCGGCACGCATGGGGTCGCCATCGAGGCGGCGCGGAGGCTGGTCCTTCAGCCGTGCACATCGGTGCTCGTCCTCGGCAGCCCGCCACGATGGGCCCGTGTGGCGGCGTCCTGGACGATCCCGGGGCCCATCGTCTCGGGGACGGAAAACAGGACGCTCCGCACCTCATTCGTCGTTCTCGATCCCAATCCCATTCAAAGTTCCACGACCCAGCAGATCCGCATCGTGGGCTTCCAGGGCCTGCTGCGGGTCGACCACTATCCGGTGACGCTCGACTGACGAACCCCACGGGATGCCGGTTCAGGGGCCGGACTCCCCGCGGAAATCACTGCCATGCACCACTTCGCTCCCCGACGCCATCGCCGCGGCATGCTGCTGCTGCTGGTGCTGACCATGCTCGCGCTCTTCGTCCTGCTGGGCGCCTTTCTCCTCGTGACGGCGATCCGGTCACGGGCGGCCGCCCGAGCGTTCGCCGACGCCACGCAGGGGCCCGCCGTCGACCGGATGCAGGCGAGGGCGCTGCTTGACGAGGCACTCCTGATCGCTCTCCGCGGGTCGAAGGATCCAAGCGCCAAGAGCATCCTCGGAGACAAGTACGGCCCGGCGTCGGGTTCGTGTACCGTGGCCCTCGCCTACGACGCCGGCGCGCCGGTGCTGGTGGCACCGATCAGCGGCTTTTCGCTCAATCCAAGGGCCATGTTCGGCAGGGTGCTGACGTTGTCGACCACGTCGTCGGCCTTCGACGCCGAGCGCGGCCTGCCGGTCAGTTTCCGGATCCTGGGGGCGAGCAGCGGCACCGCCAGCGCGGTCCTGCTCGCCAACGCCCCGGCCCGGCCCGGCCTGCGGCTGCCGGCGGCGACCGGCACCTACTCAGCCGTCATCAACGGCCGGGAGTTCGCGGTGGAGCCCTGGGACGCCTTCGACGACAACAATATCTGGCTGGCCCAGCCAGTGGTGCAAAACGGCCAGATCGTTCGTTTCCAACGGGCGTCGTTCGCCGGTGCCACGACGCCGACCGTAGACAACGACAACGACGGTGTCGCCGACGGTGTGTGGCTCCCCAACGTCCTCGCGCCCCGCGTGTCGCCGCGAAGCGGCACCTTCTCCTACCGCGTCTCCTATCTCATTCTCGACCTCGACGGGCGGATCAACGTCAATGCCTGCACGTTCGGCAGCGGCTCTGCGTCGGGCACCACGCCCCTCGGCATGGGCTACGGACCGGCCGACGTGGATGCGACGGGCATGCTGACGACGGTGTCGGGATCGGCGCCTCTCACCGTCGGCGGGGGCGGGGTGGTCACCACGTCCACCGGCCAGCCGACGCCCGACCAGCGGCGGCCGCCCCCGGGGCTCACCGTCGGGGGTCGGTTCGGGCGGAACGGCCTGCCGGGAAGCCAGGGCGACGACGAGTCGCAGTACCAGCAGACGAACGTGACCGGTGTCCTGCCGAGCTACGGTCGATCGCTCTATTCCCTTACGGTTGCGGGCACGAACACCGTGGCCGACCTCAACGGCCAGGTGCGGGTGTCGATGCTGCCTCCGACCGGGACGCAGATCATGTCGATGCTGCGGTTCGACCTGCTCACGACCGGCACCGACGGGATCGACGACGGCTACGAAGTGCGGCTCGACGCCGCCGCACCACGTCAGATCGTCGCCGTCTCGGGCTCGGCTCCCGCCGGACTCAACGACGACAACCCCTACGGCGTCGCCGACATGGAGCGGCTGCTGCGGGCCGACGACGCCGACGCGGCCGCGCTGCCGCAGCGGCTGGCCGCCGCGCTCGGCCAAATTGCCCAGCGGTCACGGATGCGGGTTACGACCGATAGTTGGGACACGCCGGCGCTCACGGGTTCGGCGGCGGCGGCGGTCGAGGCGTTCCTGACGGGAGCCACGCCGCCCCTCGTCTACCCGTGGCAGGACGTGAACCCCGTGTCGCCGGACGTCGCCGCGGGGCTGCGGTTCAACCTCAACCGTCCGGTACGGCCCGGCACGACTCTGCAGGCCGTGACCGAGCAACAGGAATATTGCAAGGGGCTCTACACGCTGGTGCGTGCCCTCGGCGGGCTGACCGCCCGCCAGGCCGCCCAGTGGGCGGTCAACGTCCTCGACTTCCGCGACGAGGACTCGACGATGTCCCGCTTCGTGTACGACACGAATCTGGCCGACGGGTGGAACCCGATGGATCCCACGACCTCTGGGACGGTGTTCGGCGTCGAGCGGCCCGACCTGGTGATCACGGAAACGGCGGGCTGGTGGGATCCGGCGACCACCACCGGCCAGCTGTTCGTCAACCTGCACCGGCCGGCCTGGAACGCCCGGGTCGCGAGGTCCAGTGGCACGTCGCCCTGTGAGACGCTCGCGGCCGAGTTGTTGTCGGGCACCGACGGGATGATGTCGATCGCCGACAAGATCGAGAACGTCTCCGGCACCTCCGGTGTCTGGCAGGTCCGCTACGACGCCAACAAGGTCGCCAAGTTCCATGCCGTGCCCGGTGGGGCGGGCATGGAGATGCAATGGGCCCAGACGACCGTCAGCGGCACGCCGGCGGTGACGGGCACCACCGTGAACGTGGTGGGCTCCGCGAGCGGCGCCGCGCCGGTGCCGGCGAATGGCTACGTGTGCGTGCAGGCGCCTCCCCCGGGCTTGCCGATGCCGACCTTCACGGTCAGCGGCGTCGCGTCTCACGTGGTCGGGATGGCCTCGGGAACGACCGACGCCTTCAGCCGGGCGACCCCCGGCAGCGTCACGCTCGAGCGGCTCGCCGATCCGACCAGGCCCAACGGCCCCGACAATCCGTACGTGGCCGTGGACGTAGCGCCGGTCGATGTTCGCCCGTCCGGTGTTCTGCCCCTGCTGAAACGCCGTCGCCCCGGGCCCACGGATTCCACGACCGCCCATCCGCTGGCCAACTTTTGGCGCAGTCCTGCGGAGTGGCGACCTGTCGAGGAGCCGACGATCGGGCCGTACTCCGCCGCCAGTGTCAACGATCCTGTTCCCTGGCTGCACTGGCCGAACCGGCCGTTCGTGAGCCATGCCGAGCTGGCACTCGTGCCCGCCGACGGCCCGGACACGTTCCTGCGGAACTACTCGTTCCCGCCGTCGTCGTTCGTTGCGATGCCCGCGGGGAGGCCGCTGCTCGACGCGGTGCACGTGCCGTCGCGATTCGCGGGCACGTCGCTCACGCTGCCGGCCGGCTCCGGTACGGTCTGCGGCCTCGACCTGCTGCGGGTCGGCCAGATTTCCGCCTGGCGGGAGCCCGGCCGCGTCAACGTCAACACGATCGTCTCCGGTGTGGACGCGGTCGTTTCCGTCTCGGGCACCTCCACCTTCGACTCGCTGGTGTGGTCCACTCTCGTCGGCGGCACGTTGCCGGTGGCGCGCGGAACGCCCATGACGACTGGAACCCTCGTGGGGAGCCCCTTCGTGTCCGTTGCGAGCATGGTGCCGCCCGCCTATTCGACCGCCCAGTTGCTGTCGTTGCTCGGGCTTCCCGACCAGCCGATCGCGGTCGACTTCTCCACGTCGGGAACCAGCCCGTGCGACCGGAATCCATTTCTCGCCTATGCGACGGCGATCCGGCTGGCCAACACGGCCACGATCCGGTCGAACGTGTTCGCCATCTGGATCACCCTGGAGACCACCGATTCGGCCGACGGCTCCGTCACCTACCACCGGCTGTTCGCCATCGTGGACCGTTCGATCCCCGTTGGGTTCCGCCAGGGCGAGAACCTGAATGTCCGCGACACGATCCGCCTGCAGCGGTTCCTGGAGTGAAGCCATGTCGATAGCCACCGGCAGTGAACACCGCCGTCGGCCCGCGGACCGCGCGGCCTTCAGCCTTTCAGAACTGCTGATCGCCACGGCGATCGCGCTCATGGTGATGGGAGCCGTGGCGTCGCTGTTCGGCGTTTTCGGCCGCGCCGTGTCGCAGAGCCAGGGGCTCGTGGATCTCGCCGGCAGGATGCGGAGCACCGCCTGGCAGTTGCGGCAGGACCTGGCGGGCGTGACGGTGGAGGTCGTCCCGTGGGCCAGGCCCGAGGCGAACTCCGGCTACTTCGAGCTGCTGGAGGGCCCGCAGCGCGACACGACGCTCGCGGTGAGCGGGACGGCGGGGACGAACAATCTGGAGGCCGACACCGACGACACCCTCCTGTTCACGACCCGGGCCGTGGGCGAGCCCTTCGTGGGCCGGTTCGACGCCGGCACACTGGAGGCGGACTGCGCCGAGGTGGCCTGGTTCTGTCGACCGGCCGCCAGCCAGCCGGTCCCGGGCACCACGCTCTACAACCTCC
>JBIPLS010000125.1:0-10415 GCA_044368305.1 Pirellulales bacterium | reverse complement strand
GCGGAAGAACGAGGCCGCCGCGGTGATCGAGGAGTTCACCAGCCACTTCCACACCGACCTCCACGTGGTGCCGGCCGAGGGCCGGTTCCTCGACGTGCTGGCCGGCGTGACGGAGCCCCAGGAGAAGCGGCGGCGGATCGGCAAGACGTTCGTGGAATGCTTCGCGGACGAGGCGGCCAAGATCAGCGGGGCGCGATTCCTGGCCCAGGGCACGCTCTACCCCGACGTCATCGAGAGCGGCGCCGCACCCGACGGCCCGGCGGCGACGATCAAGCTGCACCACAACGTCGGCGGCCTGCCTGAAGACCTGCAGTTCGAGCTCATCGAACCGCTCCGCGACCTGTTCAAGGACGAGGTCCGGCAGCTCGGGCTGCAGCTCGGCCTCCCCGAACGGATCGTCTGGCGGCATCCGTTTCCGGGCCCGGGCCTGGCCGTTCGCTGCCTCGGCGAAGTGACGAAGCCGCGGCTCGACAGGCTGCGGGAAGCCGACGCCATCGTGCTCGAGGAGCTGGAGCGGGCCGGGCTGATGCGCAAGGTCTCGCAGGCGTTCGCGGTGTTGCTGCCGGTGCAGAGCGTCGGCGTGATGGGCGACGCCCGCACATACGACGACGTGCTCGCCGTGCGGGCCGTCGAAACGGAGGACTTCATGACGGCCGACTGGAGCCACCTCCCGCACGAGATCCTGTCCCGCATGTCCACGCGGATCATCAACGAGGTGCGGGGGATCAACCGGGTCGTGTACGACGTCTCCTCCAAGCCGCCCGCCACCATCGAGTGGGAGTGACGGCGGCCGGCCCGCATCTGGCCGCGGCCGCCGGCCCGGGGTACCATACGGGCTCCGCGGCCGCCCGATCGGCGGCTGCCCGCGAGGGACGCGGCCATGCACGTGGCCATCATCGAGGACGATCCCGCCATCGCCAAGGCGGTCGGCACCGCCGTCCGTGAGGCCGGCCACGAGTGCACCTGGGTCGCCGACGGTGCCACGGCCCTCCGCGATCGGACGCTGGCATCCACCGATCTCGTGGTCCTCGACCTGATGCTCCCCAAGGCCGACGGCCTGGAGATCCTGCAGGCGGCCCGGGCGGCCGGCATCCGCACGCCCGTGATCGTGCTCACGGCCCTGGGGACCACGGCGGAGAAACTGCGGGGATTCGCCGCCGGCGCCGACGACTATCTCGTCAAGCCTTTCGCCGTGGACGAGCTGCTGGCCCGGATAGAGGCGATCCACCGCCGCAGCGCACACAAGCCGGCCCTGGAGATGGAGGCCGGCCCGTTGCACCTCACGCTGTCCACGAAGCGGGTCGCGTTCGAGGGCCGGACGATCGAGCTGACGCCGACGGAGTTCAGCATCCTGGAGCTGCTGATGCGGTTTCAGGGCCAGGTGGTGACCCGCAAGATGCTCTGCGAGCACGTCTGGGGGTTCGACTGGGACGGCCCTACGAACGTGATCGAGGTCCACATCAACCGTCTCCGCGGCAAGCTCGACAAGGGCCGCGATGCCTCGCTGATCCGCACCGTCCGAGGCCGCGGCTATGCGCTTTCCGTGGCCTGACGGTGCACGGCCCGCGACCCTGCGGGCCCGGCTCACGCTGTGGAACACGGCCGTCGTGCTGGCGATGACCGTGGCCTCGCTGCTCGCCGCCCGGCTCGTCGCCCAGGCCACGCTCTACGCGGACGCCGACGCGGAACTGCGGGCCGGCGCCCGGGAGATCGTGCTCGCCCTCGAGGCCCTGGATCCGGACGTCGCCGCGGTCGTCGCCGAGCTCGATCGCAAGGCCCGCAGCCACCAGGAGCGCGGCTGGTTCAGCCAGTTGCTCACCGAGGACGGCGTCACGCTCTGGAAGAGCGACCATTGCCCCGCCGCGGTGTCGAGCTATCCGCCCGCGAACCTCGACCGGGAGGAGAACGTCGTCATGGTGGGACCGTATCGCTACGTGCGGCTGCGGATCGACCGCCCCGGGCAGCCGGCGTATCACGTCAGGGTCGGCACCTACACGACCGGCCTCGACCAGCGGCTCACCACCCTGATGCGGCAGCTGACCATCGTCGGCGTGGCCCTGTCGCTGCTCACGCCCCTCGCCGGATGGTGGCTGGCACGGCAGGCGACCACCCCCGTCGCCGCGATCCTCCGGGCCGCCGACCGGCTCCGCCCCACCCGGCTCGGCGACCGGCTGCCGTCACCCGGCACCCGCGACGAGCTCGACCAGCTAACGCGGACGATCAACCGCCTCCTCGATCAGGTGGCAGCCCACGTGGATCGTCAGCAGCAGTTCGTCGCCGATGCCGCCCACGAGCTCCGCAGCCCGCTCGCCGCCATCAACAGCCTGGTGGAGGTCACGATCGCGCAGGACCGCAGCGAAGCGGAGTATCGCGAGACGCTGATGGACGTGCTGGAGGAGAGCCGCCGCCTGGCGGCGCTCGCCAGCGGGCTGCTGACGCTCACCGAGGCCGGCGACGCGGCGCACACGACGCTCGCCGAGCCGGTGGATCTGGCCGCGATGACGCGGCAGGCCGCGGCGATGTTCGCGGGCGCGGCCGAGGAGCGGAGCCTGGACATCGTCGTCGATGCGGAGCCGGTGGTGGTGTCGGGGGACGCCGCCCAACTGCGCCAGGTGCTCGCCAACCTGCTCGACAACGCGATCCGGTTCACGCCCCCGGGCGGCGGCGTGCGGATCCGCCTCGCGGCCGACGCCGAGCGGGGGCTGGCCAGCCTGACGGTTCAGGACTCCGGAGAGGGCATCGCACCGGAGCATCTCGGCCGGGTCTTCGACCGCTTCTACAAGGTCGATCCGGCCCGGTCGCGGCACGCCTGCCGCAGCGGCGGCCTGGGACTGCCGATTTGCAAGGCGATCCTGGAGCGGCACGGCGGCGGGATCGAGATCGCCAGCGCGCGGGCCGCGGGCACGACCGTGACGGTCACCCTGCCGCTGCCGGCACCCGCCGGCCGGCAGCGGGCCGCGACGGCGACCGCCGCGGTCGGGTAGCGTCGAGCGCATTCCCTCCTCCTGGCCGCCACCGGTCCCGCATGCCAAGCTATCCCGCCGCCATCGACCGCCGCTGCGACATCGGCATCGTGTTCGCCCTGGCCATCGAGGCGGACGCCTTCGAGCGGCGCGTGGCGGATCGCGTCGAACTGCGCGGCACCGGCCCGGCGTTCCACGAGGGCCGCGTCGCCGGCGCCCGCGTGGCCTGGTGCGTGTCCGGGGTCGGCGGGCCGGCCGCGGCCCGGGCGACGCGATTGCTGATCGACGGCCACGGCCCGCGACTGGTGGTCAGCGCCGGGTTCGCGGGGGGCCTGGATCCGGCGCTGCCGCGGGGGGCGGTGGTCCGGCCGGACGCCGTGATCGCCGCGGATGCGGACGCCGGACCGCGAGTCGCCCTCACGCCGGCCGAACGTGGCGGCGACGGGCTGCTGGTCAGCGTGGGTCAGGTGGCCGCGACGGTGGCAGGCAAGCGCCGCCTCGCCGAGCGCACGGCTGCCGGCATCGTGGACATGGAGACCCACGCGATCGCGACGGTGGCCGCGGCCGCCGGCCTGCCGTGCCACGCCGTGCGGGTCGTCTCCGACGACGCCTCACAGCCGCTGCCGGCGGAGGTCGTGGCACTGGCCCGGCCGCAGTCCCCGCTTCGCCGCCTGGGCGCGGTGCTGGGGGCGGTGGGCCGCCGGCCCGCGGCCGCGGTCGAACTGTGGCGGCTCTACGAGCATGCCGTCGTCGATGGCCGCGCGCTCGCCGCCGCGCTCGAGCGGCTGTGCCGGGAGATCGCCCTCACCGCCGCCCGGCCAGCAGGCGAACCAGCGGGCTCCGCGGCAGATCCGCGACCGGCGCCCTGACCGGCCGGCCGATCGCTTCGCCGACGGCGGCGGCGGCGATCCGGCCGCTGCGGACGGCGCCCTCCATCGTCGAAGGCCAGCCGGTGGCCGTCCAGTCGCCGGCGAGAAACAGATTGGACAGCGGCGTCCGCGGGCCCGGCCGCACCTCCTCGACGCCCGGCCGCACGGAGAGCACGGCGGTGGGATCGGTGACCACGCGGGCATCCACCAGCCGCGCCTCGCGCATCCGCGGAAAGAGTTCCCGCAGTTCGGCCACGACCGTGTCCCGCAGCCTGTCACGGCCGCCGGCCGTCAGCCCGCGGGAGGCGCTGATCACCACCTGACAGTGGCCGGGGGCCCCGTCGTCGGCCCGGAACACCCACTGCGACACCCGGCCGACGAGCACCGCGTGCGGCAGATCGATCACCTCGCGGTCGAACCACAGGTGGACGGCGGTGATCGGCGACCCGACGAGCCGCTCGTCGGCCGCGGGCACGACGTCGGGCAGGAGCCTGGCGGCCTGCCGCCATGGCACGGCGACGATCGCGGCGGCGCACGGGATCAGTTCGGCGCCGCAGCGCACGCCGCTGACGTGGCCCCCGGCCCGCTCCAAGCCGTCCACCGCCGCGGCCGTGCACACGGTCGCGCCGCGATCCCGCAGCCAGCCGACGAGCCGGCTCCCGAACATCGCCCCGAGCGGCTCCGTGGGCACGATCAGGTCGGCCGCCTCGCGATGGGCGAGGAAGCCGTCCACCGCCACCTTTCGCGCCGCGGCCACGCTCACCAGGTCGATCGACTCGCCGAGCGCGCTTTCGAGCACGGGCTGCCAGAAGAGCCGGATCACCCGCTCCGGCTGCCGGGCGGCGACCAGCCACGCGCGGGCCGGCCCGGCCGCGGCGGCGACCGCCGGGCGGGCGAGTCGCAGCATCCCGCCTGCCAGCGCCGCCTTCTCCCGCAGGCTGAAGTGCCGCATGCCGAGCAGCAGCGGCGCGAGGTGCAGCGGTGCGGGCAGCCTGCGGGAGGGCGTGCAGTCGGCCCGCAGGCCGTCGGGCCCGATGAACGACAGCGTGCGGTCGCGGCGCAGCGCGTCGGCCAACCCCGTCCGCCGGCAGAGGTCGAGGAAGTTCGTGCAGCAGCCCATCGCCACGTGCTGGCAGGCATCGACGAGCCCGCCCGACACGGGATCCTCGAACGAGGCCGCCCGCCCGCCCGCCTGCCGGCGGGCCTCGAGGAGCGTGACGCCGACGCCCGCCTCGACGAGGGCCGCCGCGGCGGCGAGGCCGGCGAGCCCGCCGCCCACGATCGCCACGCCCGGCTCGGTGCCGCGGGCCGCGGTCTCGGCGACTGCCGTCATCGGCCCCTCCGCCGCCCCGGGTGGCCGGGACCGAGGAGGGTCGTCATCACGGCCGCCGCGAGCAGGGCCGGGCGGCCCGGCCGCACCCGCGACGCGAAGATGGCCGGGCCGCCGGTGCGGACGGCGGCGAACAGCCGGCGATAGACGCCGAACATGGCGCGAAATGCAAGCCGTCCGTCCGTCGTCAGCATGCGGTCCAGCCGTGCGCCGCGGGCGAAGCAGGCGGCCGCCCGGTCGCACTCCAGAGCCGCCAGCTTCGCGAAGGCGGGGCCGATGCGTCCGCTTCGCAGGTCATCGGGGGAGCAGCCGCACGCCCGAAAATCCTCGGCGGGCAGGTAGATGCGGCCACGGGCGAGGTCTTCGGGGATGTCGCGGAGAATGTTCGTCAGCTGGAACGCGAGACCGACGTCGTGCGCGACGTCGAAGGCCGCCGGATCGGTGACGCCCCAGACGTGGATCGCCGCCACGCCCACGGCGGTCGCCACCCGCCGGCAATACTCCTCCAGTTCCGCGAAGGTCTCGTAGCCGGCGTGGTCGAGATCCATCCGCACACCGGCGAGGATGGCGTCGATCGCGTCCCGGGGCACGGCGAACCGCCGCACGGTGTCGGCCAGCGCCCGCGTTACGGGATCCGCCACGCGTTCGCCGTCGAGCGCGGCGGCGACGGTGCCGGCGAAGGCGTCGAGAGCCCGGCGGGCGGCCGACGGATCGGCCGCGTCGTCGACGAGGTCGTCGGCACGGCGGCAGAAGGCGTAGATCGCGGTCGTGCCCCGGCGCTTGGCCGCCGGCAGGAGCCGGATCGGCGCCGCGAAGCTCGACCCCGACGCCCGCAGTGCCTCCGCACATGCCCGATGGTCGGCAGCCGCGTCGCTCATGCCCCGGCTCCGACCGCCGCCAGCGCCGCTCCCCACCAGGCGCGGGCCGCGAGGGCGAGCTTCGTGGCCCGGCCCACGGTCGGCCGGCGGGCGAGCGTGTCGCACCCGCCGCGCTCGATCGCGTCGGCCACCGCCCGGCCGCCGCCCAGGAACATCGCGATCGCCGGACGCAGCCGGCGGGGGCCGATCGTGGCCAGCGGCCCGCCGCGATCGAAACACTCCCGGGCCCAGGCCACCTCCTCCCGGATCAGCGCCCGCAGGGCGGGGGACGCCCGCGGCGCGTCGAGGTCGGATTCGACGACGCCGTGGCGGCGCATGTCGTCGGCCGGCAGGTAGACCCGGCCCGCGACCCGGTCGCGGCCGATGTCCTGCCAGAAGTTCACCAGTTGCAGTCCCGTGCAGATCGCGTCCGCCAGCGCCATCATCCGGTCCTCGCGGCAGCCCTCCAGCGCCAGCACGATCCGGCCCACGGGGTTCGCCGAGCGGCGGCAGTAGTCGAGCAGCTCGGCCCGGTCGGCGTAGCGGGTCTTGACCTGGTCCTGCTGGAAGGCGTCGATCAGGTCGGCGAAGGGCTCGATCTCCAGGCCCGTCGCCCGCACGGTGTCGGCGAGCGCGACGAAGACCGGATGCCGCGGGCGGCCCGCGAAACACTCCGCGAGCTCCGCCCGCCACTCGTCGAGCGCGGCGCGGGCCTCATCCGGGCCGGCCGCCTCGTCGGCGAGATCGTCGGCCCAGCGCGAGAAGGCGTAGACGTTCGCCAGATGCTGCCGCAGCCGCGCGGGCACCAGCCGGGTGGCGACGGTGAAGTTCTCGTAGTGCCGGGCGGCGACATCCCGGCAGAACGCCCGCGCCGCGTCGAGGTCGCCTCCGGCGGGGACCGCCGCCAACCGCCAGGCGGCTGGATCACGGCGGGCGGCCGCGTTCGGGCTGGTCTTCGTTTCGGTGGTCATGCGCGGGCGACCGCAGGCAATCTGGCCGGGGCCACCGGCTCCCACTACGATACCGTGGCGGCGGCTTCCGCCGCGTGCCCGCCCCCATTGGATCGCCCATGCACATCCTGCTCGCCAGCCCCCGCGGCTTCTGCGCCGGGGTGAACATGGCCATCGACACGCTCGACACCGCGATCAAGCTTTACGGGAAGCCGGTCTACGTGTTCCACGAGATCGTGCACAACAAGCACGTCGTCGAGCGATTCACACGCGAGGGGGCCGTGTTCGTGGACGCGGTCGAGGAGGTGCCCGAGGGCGCCGTCCTCCTGTTCTCGGCCCACGGGGTGGCTCCCGAGGTTCGCCGGGTGGCGGAGGCCCGCCGGCTGCGGGCCATCGACGCCACCTGCCCGCTGGTCACCAAGGTGCACCTCGAGGCGATCAAGTACGCCAAGCAGGGCTACCACATCATGCTCATCGGGCACGAAGGCCACGACGAGGTGATCGGCACCATGGGCCAAGCGCCGGACGCGTTCACGCTCGTCGAGACCGCGGAGGAGGTCGATGCCCTGCCGTTCGGCCCGGACGACAAACTCGCCTACCTCACGCAGACGACACTTTCGGTAGACGATGCCTCACGGATCATCTCCGGCCTGAAGGCGCGGTTCCCGCAGATCGTCGGCCCCCCGAAAGACGACATCTGTTACGCCACCCAAAATCGCCAGGAGGCCGTGCGGTTGCTCTCCGAGGGCGCCGATCTGGTGCTCGTGCTCGGGAGTCAAAACAGTTCCAACAGCCAGCGGCTGGCCGAACTCGCCCGCGAGCGCGGCATCTCCGCCCACCTCATCGACGGCGCCAACGAAATCGACCCCGGCTGGTTCCGTGGCGACGAGACCGTCGTGATCACGGCCGGCGCGAGCGCCCCGGAGAGCGTGGTGCAGGACTGCATCGCGTGGCTCAAGGCGCGGTTCGGGGCGACCATCGAGGAGCGGACCATCCGCGAGGAGGAGGTCTACTTCCCGCTCCCCAAGGAGCTCCGGTCGGCGGCCGCCGCCATCCAATTGCCGATGGCGTGAGGGGGCGCGTGAGCCTCGTAGACTCCCGCGGCTGTCCACCGATTGCGCCTGACGGTGGGCGAGGGCGGGGTGGCCCGTGCCGTCGAGCCGACGTAGGTGGCCAGCGAAGACCGGCGGGCGAGAGCACAGACACCTCCGAGCGAGCGGAGGGCATGGATGCCCGCCGCGAACGTCCGGGCGAGACGGCACGGGCCACCCCGCCCGGAATCATCCGCTATGCGATCTGCCCTGTGCCCGCGTCGGGTCCGCCTCACTTCGTGAGCTTCTTGTAGCGGAAACGGTGCGGCTCGTCGGCGTCGAGGCCGAGCCGCTCCTTGCGGCTCCGCTCGTAGACCTCGAAGTTGCCCTCGCAGACGTGGACGTAGCCGTCCCCCTCGAAGGCGATGATGTGGGTCGCCAGGCGGTCGAGAAACCAGCGGTCGTGGGTGATCACCACGACGCTGCCGGCGAAGCTCGTGATGCCCTCCTCGAGCGATCGCAGCGTGTCCACGTCGAGGTCGTTCGTAGGCTCGTCGAGAAGGAGCAGGTTGGCCCCGCCGCGGAGCAGCTTGGCGAGGTGCACGCGATTCCGCTCGCCTCCGGAGAGCGTGCCCACCTTCTTCTGCTGGTCGGGGCCCATGAAGTTGAACTTCGCCACGTAGCTGCGGGCATTCACCGTCCGCTTGCCGAGTTCGATCGTGTCGTGGCCGCCGGAGATCTCCTCGAACACGGTCTTGTCGGGGTCGAGGGCATCGCGGTTCTGGTCCACGTAGCCGATGTCGACCGTGGCGCCGACCTTGATCGAGCCCGAGTCGGGCTGCTCGGCGCCGACGAGCATGCGAAACAGCGTCGTCTTGCCGGCGCCGTTGGGGCCGATGATGCCCACGATGCCGCCGGGCGGCAGCCGGAAGGAGAGATTCTCGAACAGCAGCTTGTCGCCGAAGGCCTTGGAGATGTTCTCCACGTCGATCACCTGGTCGCCGAGCGGCCGGCTGGCGGGGATGAAGATCTCGATGTCCTGGTCCCGCACGGCGGCCTGCTCCGCGGCGAGCTTCTCGTAGGCCGCCATGCGGGCCTTGCTCTTGGCCTGCCGCGCCTTGGGCGACATCCGCACCCACTCCAGCTCCTTGTCGAGCGTCTTCTGTCGGGCCGAGGCCTGCTTCTCCTCGAGCTCGAGCCGCCGCTTCTTCTGCTCGAGCCACGACGAATAGTTGCCCTCGAAGGGCATGCCCCGGCCGTGATCGACCTCCAGGATCCACTTGGCCACGTTGTCGAGGAAGTAACGGTCGTGGGTCACCGCCACGACCGTGCCGGTGTACTCGGCCAGGTGCCGCTCCAGCCAGTTGACGCTCTCGGCGTCGAGGTGGTTCGTGGGCTCGTCGAGGAGCAGCAGGTCGGGCTTCTCGAGCAGCAGCTTGCAGAGGGCGACGCGGCGCCGCTCGCCGCCCGAGAGATTGGTCACCCCCCAGTCGCCCGGAGGCAGGTTCATCGCGTCCATCGCGATCTCCACCTGGCGATCGAGGTCCCAGAGGTTCTTGGCGTCGATCTCGTCCTGGACCCGGGCCTGCTCGGCCAGCAGCTTCTCCATCTCGTCGTCGCCGAGGGGCTCGGCGAACCGGGCGTTGATCTCCTCGTACCGCCGCAGCACGGCCCGGGAATGCTCGACCGCCTCCATCACGTTCTCGAACACGGTCTTCGCCGGGTCGAGCTTCGGCTCCTGCTCCAGGTAGCCGACGGTGTAGCCCTCGGCGAGCCGGGCCTCGCCGTCGTACTCCCGATCGATGCCCGCCATGATCTTCATCAGCGTGCTCTTGCCGGCGCCGTTGCGGCCCAAGAGGCCGATCTTCGCGCCCGGATAGAAGGCGAGATTGATGTTCTTGAGCAGCTCGCGCTGGCCGAACTTCTTGTTGAGGTCGGAGATCTGGAAGATGAAGGCGGGGCCCATGGGGTCGGCGGTGCTCGGGTAGGAAAGGGAGGTGCGGGACTGTCGCTCCGCGATCCTAGCAAAACCCGGTCGCCGCACGCGGGGCCGTTGCTGCGCCGCGGGGCATGGACTACGATTCGGCGGCGAGGAAAGCCCGTTTCCCGCGACGTCGAGAGGAGTCCCGCCATGCCCGCATACGCGCATCCCGAGGTCCTGGTTTCCACGGAGTGGGTGGCCGGACACCTTTCCGACCCGACCGTGCGGATCGTCGAGTCGGACGAGGACCGGGCCCTGTACACGCAGGGCCATGTTCCCGGGGCCGTCGAGATCGACTGGGCCGTGGACCTGCAATGCCCGGTCGTCCGCGACTACATCGACCGGGCGGCCTTCGAGCGGCTGTGCGCCGAGCGGGGCATCTCCAACGACACCACGGTCGTGTTCTACGGCGACAAGAGCAACTGGTGGGCCTG
>JBIPLS010000124.1:0-10424 GCA_044368305.1 Pirellulales bacterium | reverse complement strand
CGTGCCGAAGGCCACCGTGCCGCCGTCCGGCGACCAGGCGACCGCGCTCGAATCCTCGCCGAGGTCGAGCAGCCTTGGCTCGGGAGCCCGACCTCGACCATCGGGCAGGGGAACGATGGCCGTCCGCCGTCCGGCGGCGGCCACGCGCGCGGGGCCGGCAGGCGCTGGGGCGACGTCATGCACCGGATCGACGAGCATGGCCAGCGGTTCGACGGCCCGGAGATCGGGCGGGCAGACGAACAGGGCACCGTCACGGGCGACGATCACGAGCTCGCCTTCCGGCGACCAGCAGAGAATTGCGTAGGCGGGGCTGACGGCAGCCGGTAGTCGAACAGGTGTCGCGGGGCCGGTCGCTTCGGTCGCGTACGGCACCACCTCGACCGGCACCGGCTTGGTGCTGGAGAAGGCCAGCCGGCGGCGACGGCGGTCGTAGTCGAGCCCCATCGCGCGCACGTCGGCCAGCGGCCGCGCCGTGGCGGTGGCGAGGTCTACATGCCACGCCTGTCCCGTCGACGTCACCGCCAGGAGGCTCTCGCCCGTCGGCTCCGCGGCCGGCGGACCGCTGACCAGCCACTCGATCCCACCGTCCGGCACCGCCAATTCCCGCAACGCGGCGGCGTCGGGGTTGCCGCGGGGATCCCAGCGACGCAGCGTCCCGTCGGCGCCGGCGGTGAGCAGCGTGCCCGCCGGTTCGCTGGCGACCGACCAGACCCGGCCTACGTGGCCGAGGAACCGGGCGATCGGGGCGGCCGTGTCCGCGGCGAAGATGCGGACGCCGCCGTCCCGGCAGGCCGTCGCCACGCAGCCGCCGTCCGCCGAGAAACAGCAGCCTTGCACCCAGCCCGGGTGTTCGGGGAGCGACACCAGGGGCCTCCCGGTCGCGATGTCCCAAACGTGGGCCTGGGCGTCGGTGCCGCAGGCGACCAGTCGCCCGCCGTCCGGCGACACTGCGAGGCTGCCGAGCACGGCGTTGCGGCTCAACTTGTCCGGGATCTCGAACTCCCGAACGAGCTGCCCTGTCGTCGCGTCGAGCAGCACGACCACGTCGCCACAGGAGGCCGCCAGTCCGTCGTCGGCGACGGCGACGAGCGACTCGACCTCCGGCGTCTTGCCCGGCGGCTGCTCGAAGCGGAACAGCTCTCGCGGCGCGTGCGGTGCGGCGAGCGGCAGGAGGCGGATGACACGATCCTCGCCCCCGCACGCGATCGAGCCGCCGTCGGCCATGAACGCGACCGCGTACAGCGGGCCCGCACCGGGCCGGGCTTCGCCCGCAGGGACGAGGCCGTCCCCGGCAACCTGCCACCACCGCAGCCGGCCGTCCTGCCCGACGCTGGCGAGGAGCTTTCCGTCGGGCGAGAAGGAGACGGCGTTGACCTCGTCGTGCCCCGGGACCACGGTCGTCGTCGGCCGGCCGTCGAGATGCCGAACCAGGCGGATGCTCCCGTCGGCGCCGGCCACCGCGGCGGTGCGGCCGTCGGGCGCGAGGGCGATCGCGTGGAGATCACGCGGCCGGCCCTCTCCCGCGGAGCCCCCGACGGCGGGCGCCAGCAGAATCTCCCGCTCCCCATGCGTGCGGCGCGTGAGCCAGCGGCCGGCCATGGAATCCGCGAGCGCCGGTTTCAGCCCGCGGGTCGCGTCGAGGTGTCCGAGGGCGGCGGCGACGTTGCCCGCCCGCAGGGCCTCGAAGCCGCGGCGGATCTCGGCGACGGCGTCGCGGCGGGCGAGTTCGGCCTGGTTCGCGGCCGCGCGGCGGGTCTCACGGCTCCGGTCGGCGGTCGCCCAGACGGCCAGTGCGACGGCCAGCAAGCCGCCGGCAGCCAGCGCCGTCAGTGCGGGCCGGCGGGTGACGCGGCGGGCGAGTCGGGCCACCGCCGATATCGGCCGGGCCGCCGTGGGGCGGCCGTCGAGCCAGCGCTCGAGGTCGTCGGCGAGGAGAGCGGCCGATGCGTAGCGATCCTCCGGCCGCTTGGCGAGGCACTCGAGGACGACCGCCGCCAGATCCCGGGGCACGCCGCGGGCCGCGCGGTCGGCCGGCTCCGCGTCGTCGAAGAGCACTTGTCGGTAGGTCTCGGCGGTCGTGCCGCCGCTCCGCAGCAGGCGGCCCGTGAGCAGCCGGTCGAGCAACAGGCCGAGGCCGTGCACGTCGGTGGCCGGGCCGACGGGGCCGAACGAGCGGTCGATCTGCTCGGGGGCCATCCAGGCTGGCGTGCCGAGGCTGGCGCCGGTCCGCGTGAGCTGGGTGAGGGGATCGGTCCCGTCGTCCGCCAGCGCCTTGCCGAGGCCGAAGTCGGCGAGCTTGACCGTGAAGCCCGTCGCCCCGGCGCCGGCGTCGGCCGGGAGGATCGCCGACTCGCTCGCGGTGTCGGCGACCGGCACGAGCAGAATGTTGGCGGGCTTGATGTCGCGATGGATGACGCCCGCCCCGTGGGCATAGGCCGCCGCGCGGGCCAGCGCGAGCACGAGCCAAGCGGCCGTCCGCGGAGCGCACGGTCCCGGATGCCGGGCGAGCCAGTCGGCGAGGCTGCCCCCGGAACAGAACTCCTGGGCGATGAACTCCCGGCCGTCTTCCGCGGCCACCTCGTAGATCGTGACGACGTGCGGGTGCGCGAGTCGCGAGGCGATCTCGGCCTCGCGGACGAACCGGCGCCGGGCCGGCGCCGAGAGCAGCGTCTCCGGCCGCCTCACCTTCAGGGCCACGCGACGGCGGAGCAGGGGATCCCAGGCCTCCCACACCGTCGCGAAGCCCCCTTCGCCGGCACGGCCGATGATCTCGTAGCGACCGATGTGCCGCGGCGCGTCGCACGGCGGCGGCACGGGCGTGATCCCCGCCGCCGCCGCCGACTGCCGGAGGAGCAGCATGGCGTCGAGCAGGCCCCCGAAGTCCGCCGGACCCATGTCCGCCGCGGCCGCGGCCGCGAGGGCGTCGCGGTCGGCCTGCCCGGCGAGGTAGTCGTCGATCGCCGCGATCCGCGCGACCACGTCGTCCGGCGGAACGGTCGCGGCGTCGGAGTCCCGCGGTGGTGACGCGTCGGACATGGTAACGCCCGTGTGTCAGAGGCGCTGGGTCACCGCGGCATCCGGCTGCCCGGCCACGGCACCGCGGTCGGCGGCCAGCTCGGCCTGCAGCCGCTCGAGCGCCCGGTACCAGAGCTTGCGGACCGCGTCTGTCGACCGGTTCATCTCCGCGCCGATTTCGGCGAAGGAGAGGCTCCGCCAGTACCGCAGTTCGATCACGCGGCCCTGCTCCGGCGGCAGCCGCGCGAGCAGACGGCTCACGACGGCCGCATCCTCGTGCCGGATCGCCGAGCCCTCAGGCAGCCGATCGCAGACCGGCATCTTGCCGCCGGCGCTGCGCGACGTGCCGTCGAGGCTCTGCTCTCGGGCGAGATCCCGCTTTCGCGTCGCCTGGAAGTGCCGGACCGCATCGACGACGTTGTTGCGCAGGATGGACCGCAGCCAGGCGAAGCATTCCTCGGCAGTCGTGCCACGGAACTGGTCGAAGTTCCGCTGCATGTCGATCGCCGTCTCCTGCACCAGGTCCGAGGGGCCCACTTTGGCCCGCAGCCCGTCGGGAAGTTCCTCGTTCGCGATCGCGATCAGCTGCGCCCGCAAGGCCTCGAACACCTGCCCGAGGGACGTGGGGCATCCCCGTCGGGCGGCAGCGATCAGATCCGGCACCGTGTTGGGGCCGGGAAGCGGCGAGGTCGCGGAGCGGGCGGTCCCCGAATCGACGTCCATGGCGGCACCGCGGCAGGGTCGGGGCGACGCCGCGACCGCCATGGCCGTAACCGGACGGCGGGCGGGGCGATCGATGCGTCGGCAGGCGGGCAGGAGCACCACTGCGAACGCCATCGTACCGCACACCCCGATCCGCGAAAGCCTCCTCCGGCCGGTCGCCAAGGCCATCATCGGGCGGACGCGGTGGCCGCCGTCCGCCGCGTCCGCCGGCGCATCCACATCCCGCAGCCGGCCAGGCCCGAGAGGCCGAGAGCCCATGCCGAAGGCTCGGGGACGATAAACACCCCGTTGTTGGCGGCGCCGAAGTCGCTGTTGTGGTCGATCACCGCCCAGACCTGCTTGTTCTGGACGTCGAGGCCGTAGGCCCCGAGCATGGTCGTCCCGTTCCAGCCACCGTGGTCGTCGAGGAACTTCTGGTAACCCCCCAGGTACGCTCCGGCATAGATGCCGTCCGGGTCATGATTGCCCAGAACCGCGTTCACCCAGCTCCCGGTGCCGCTGTTGGCCGTGGCGTCCCACCAGCCGAGATAGTACTCGCTGGCCGTGGCGTCATTGGGGACGTCGTCCGGCAGATCGAGCACCATCATGAACTTCGTGTAGTCGAGCCCGTGCAGCGAGAGCGACCCGTTGGCGTTGAACTGCGATGTGACCGTCGTCGTCGTCGTCGCGTCGCCGGCCACGATGTCGGCTGACGTGACGCGGTTGGTCACGGGGGCCAGATTGGTGACGCTGTCGGAGCCGCTGAGCACGTGCTCGTAGATCGCGGTCGTGCCGGTCATCACGACCGGGTTCGTCACGGCCACGCCCGCCACGGCCTTGAACTTGCCGTTGTTGGCGATTTGCACGGGGGCCGAGCCGATCGCGTCGCCGACGGTGATCTGGACCGTGCCGGCGTTGATCACCGTGTTGCCGGAGTAGGAGTTCGCAGAGTTGAGGAACAGCGTGCCGGTGCCCGTCTTCGTGAGGCCGCCGTTGCCGGTGATCTGGCCGGTGAACGTGCCTGCCTGCGCGGTCACGCTGCCGCCGTTGGTGACGATCGTGCCCGAGGTGAGCGTGGTCACGGTCGCGCCGCCACTGCCCGTATTGAGCGTGGCGCCGGTGAGCGTGCCGACCTGGGCCACGCCCGCGGTCGCGTTGATCACCCCTCCGGAGGCGGTCGAGACGTTGTACTGCTGGCCGGAAGGCACCGCCACCGTGCCACTACTGACGGAATCCAACGACGTCACCCGGCGGATCGACGTGATGGAGGCGAGCACGTCGGCCACATACGTATCGCGGAGGATGTTGCCGGACAGTTGCCGGGTCGATTGCCGAAACCAAACCTCACGGGTCGTGAAAGCCAGCGGATTGACATCGAGATCCACCAAGCTCAACGTGTTGAGGGCCGTCGGATTCGCGGAAGCCGACTTGGACATCAAATCCAAATCGATCCAGGCGGCCCGCAGGTTCGACAGCCCCTGGGACCCATCCTCACGGGCCCGGACTGCCCGAACCCTGTCCACATAGTAGCCCAGGTTCGAGTAGCCATCCCAAAGCGTCACGTCGCTCCCGCCGTTGTACGTGGGATACGGAATCGCGGCGTTCACCATCGCAGCGGAATAATTCTGTGTTCCGGCCGTGAATTCGAGATCGATCAGGGCCGAATTGTAGTACCGCTGTGGCGTGTTGAATGGAAAGGCATATGCCGCGTCATCAATCACGAAAAAGCCCGTCATCGGTGCACCAACGACGACCCCGGAGTGCGGGCTCGTGCCGACCCACTGGGTTTTGCTGACAACGCCCGACATGGAGTACGTCACGTTCGCCGCGTCGCTCTTGGGAGCAGACAAAACGAGAATCAGGCACAGCATCGATGCCCTGGCGAACGGCACGGAGTGGCGATCGCGGGCCGAAATCCGCGGGTGAACGGGCGAGTAAGCGGAGGAAAGGGCGTCGGGCGAAAGAGTCATGTTCAAGGCTCTCATGAGAAAGTGCGAGGGGGGGCCGGGTAGCAACCATGTGATGAATCCGTCTCGGTCTGCGAGCACACCCGCGTCAATTCGCAAAGGCGGCAAACGCATGAAAAACCGGACGCGCCCGACGTGGAAATGTGACGAATCCGGCACAAGCAGGGACGAATCCGCGGCGCGCGTTCGGGCCTGGGACGAATCGGGCACGGTCGGGGACGAGTCCGCGGCGTAGCTTCAGCGATGAAAGCCGGCGGACCAGGGCAGCGGAGGGGCGGAAGGCAGCGACACGGGCCGGCCTCCGCCGGCTCTCGAGAGGCCGCCTTCCGGGCGGCCGAATGGAAGTAGCTACTACACCCGGAAGGGCTCGAACCTTCAACCTTCGGAGCGGTTTTCCGCAAACCCTCGGCATCGTGCCTCGGTTTGCTTGGCCGGCCTCCGCCGGCTCTCGAGAGGCCGCCTTCCGGGCGGCCGAATGGAAGTAGCTACTACACCCGGAAGGGCTCGAACCTTCAACCTTCGGTTCCGTAGACCGATGCTCTATCCAATTGAGCTACGGGTGCGTGACGGGAAAGATACCGCGCGGCGACCGCAGAACCAAGATGATTGCGGCGGCGTGCGGCGGATCGGAGCGGTCGGGAACCCGGCGGCCGGCGCGACCGACGCCACGCGGCCCTGGCTTGATGCCGAAGGGAACGCATGTATACTATCCGCATCGCCCCGTTTGGAGACGTTCCATGGACATCGCCGGCGTTCGCGAAGCCCTGCACAACGAGCCTTTTCAGTCGTTCGTCATCCGCTTGGCCGACGGTCGGTCACTGCCCGTGCCGCACCCCGACTTCGTCGCCCTCACGCCGCGGCGGGTCATCGTCGGCGCTACGGACGACTCCTGGTCGGCCGTCGAACCGCTGCTGATCAGTTCCCGCGACTTCGACGTGCCCCGACCATCCGGTGGCGCCGGTGGCGGCCGGAAGGCCGGCTGACGATTCGCGGCGTCAGCCACGGGGGACGAGGAAGCCGTCCTTGTCCACGTCGAAGGCGTCGGCCAGGAGCACCGATCGCGGGACTGGGTTTTTGCAGCCGTCCGCGGGCCAGGGGAGCGTGGCGCCGATCACGAGCGTCCGCGGGTCGTCCGCGGCGATGCCTTGTGAGGCGAGCGGCTCCAGGCCGAGCGGCTCGCGGGCGGCCGCACGCGGCCACACGACCACGCCGTTGACCACCCGGCCCACCGTGTCGGGCTTGGTGATCGTCTCGTGATCCCAGGCGATCCGCTTGGTCGGCGTGTTCATCGCCACCAGGCCGCCCGCCTCCGGCGGCGCGTAGGCCACGACCGGCGCGATCCCGAAGGCGGCCTGAAACGCGTCGCTCGCGGCCCGGGCCGCCGCCAGGTCCTCGGCCGAGCCGATCGGCATCACCACGACCTCGAGCGCCGGCAGGGCAGGGGGGGCTGTGATCCCGGCGACCGCCGCCACCTGATCGACTCGTGCCAGCCAGAGCGATGCTTGCTCCGCTGCGAGCCGGGCGACGATCTCGGCTGCGGGCGTCGCCGCGGAGAGCGTCGCGGCATGGATGCCGAGCAGCCGGCCACCATGGATGCCGAGCGGCGCGTGGAGCGGGTCGCCCGCATCGAGCGTCGCCAGCAGGCGGTCCTCGCGGCGCACGAGGCAGCAGCCGTGGAAGGCCTCCGCCGTCGCCATCCAGGCGGCTTCGTCGCCGGCCGCCGTGGTGCCGCGGCCGCGGCGCCGTTCCGACATCCGGCGCCGCACGGCCTGGGCGGTCACCTCCTGCAGCGCGAGCCGGGCCCGGTCGGGATGCGTGCCGGCCGGCAACGGCGTGCCGTAGGTGAGGGTGATCGTCCGTCGCCGGAGCCGCGGCCACTTCGTGAAGTAGCGGCCCTCGGAGAAGGACAGGCCGCTGCCCCACATCCCGTCGATCGACAGCGGCTGCAGGGGCGACTCGACCTTCTCCAGGAGCCACTCCAGCCCGCGCTTGAAGCCGAGCAACTGCCCCGTCCGCGAGATGCCCCCCTCGCAGAAGATGCCGATCGCGTCGCCGTCGGCCAGGCCCCCCTGGATCGCCTTGAGCGCGGTGCCGATCGACTTGGGCCGCGGGTCGAAGAGGATGAACCGCCACTGGTCGGAGAGCATCCGCAGGAACTTCCCCTGGATGTTGGGACCGTAGACGACCATCCGCACCGGTCGCGGGGTCGCCATCGGCAGCAGGAAGCCGTCGAGCCAGGAGAGGTGATTGGCGACGAGCACGACCGGGCCCGCCGCCGGCACGCGATCCGCGCCGACCGTACGAAACCGCCAGATTGCGCTGACGAGCGAGGCCACGAAGAGCCGGAGCGTCGACCGCGGGGCGGCATAGACCGCGGCGGCGGCGGCCACGAGCGACAGCATGCCGAAGATGGCGAAGACCCCGCGGGCCGAAACCAGCGGCCGCACCGCGTCGGCCGCCTGGACCGGCGTTCGCAGGCCTCCGTAGGCCAGCGAGGCGGCGAACATGCCGGCGAACACCAGCAGGTTCGTCGAGGCGAGGATCGCGCCCCGCCGGCCCGGCGGGCTCTGCTCTTGCAGGTAGGCCTCGAGCGGCACGTCGAGAATCCCCGCGCCGATGCCGAGCACGGCGAGCCAGGCGACGGGAGCCACGAGGCTCCAGGCGGAGTCGGTGCCGAAGATCCGCGCCGGCGCCAGGGCCAACGCGAAGCAGGCCACGGCCATCACGAGCCCGCCGACGGGCACGAAGCCCAGGTCGACCTGCGAGTCGGCGTCGATGCCGTGGGTGGCGAACCGTCCGGCCACGAGGCTGCCGATGCCGATGCCGGCGATGAGCGCCACCAGGAGCGGCACGACCTGCCCTTGGCTCGTGCCTCCCGACTCGGCGGCGAACTGGTCGATGTTGAGCTGGGCCACGGCGCCCATGGCCCAGAAAAAGACGATGCCGGCCGCGGCGGCGGCGAGTTTCGGCGCGGCGAACAGTTCGGCCAGATCCGACCACGAGCGTGCCAGGGCATTCCACGGCGGCGCGGCCTGCGGGTCGGCCGCGGCGATCCGCGGCAGCCGCAGCGCCGCGAGCCAGCCCGCCACGGCCACCGCGACCAGGGCCACGGCCGCCGGTGCCGCATGGCCGAATGGCAGTCCCGTCAGCCACGCGGGCGCCGTCGCGGGGGCGGTCTCGCCGGCGGCGAGCGGCGTGACGTCGGCGAGCCAGTTGCCGCCGGCCATGCCCGCGAGCGTGGCGGCGAGCGTCACCAGGGCGAACACGCCGTTGGCCGCCGCGAGCCGGTGCTGCGGCACCGTCTCCGGAATCGTGCCGAGCATGGCGGGGGCGAGCAGCGTGGCCTGTGAGCCGATGACGACGAGCGTCGCGAGCAGCAGCCACAGACCCGTCGGGAGGCCGGCGCAGGATCCGCCCGCCCCGGCGCCCCAGGCGATCGCGGCGGCCGCCGCGGCCACGATGGCGATCTCCGCGGCCTTGCACCAGACGAGCACCGACCGCTTCGGGTATCGGTCGGCGAGCCAGCCCGCGAGCCACGCCAGCAGCACGAACGGCAGCACGAACCCGGCCGTGCCGATCGTCAGCACCAGCGCCGTGCCGGCGACGCCGGCCGCCCGCTTGCCCAGACCGATGACGAGCCACCGCAGCAGGTTGTCGTTGACGACCGTCAGCAGACGGAGCAGGAGCAGGGGGCGGAAGCCGGGGGTCGGTCGGTGCAAAGTGTCGTCTCGCTGCGGTCGGAGGCTGGCGGGGGAAAAGACGGGTTTCACGGCTGCACGCCGCATGGCGCTTGCCCAGGTTCACACGGGAATCGGCAGACTTTGACGGCTGTTTGCACGGCCCGTCAATGCGAACGTATCCTGTCAGGAGAGCGGGCGAGATGCGGCGGCGGACGTCACGCCGCGGCCCCTCGCCCGCGAGTCCCGCGCCCGGGACGCTGAAAGGATCGATCGCCATGAGCCCGTTCGGTCGCCGTGCCCTGTTCGCCGCCTTCGCCGTCGTGGCCGTGAGTGCCGCCACGGAAGCCTCCGCCCAGGTCGTCTACTACCAGGCCTACCGTCCCGTCGTCGCGGCCCCGGTCGTCGCCGCGCCCGTCATGGCCGCACCGGCCTACGTCTCCAACTACGTCCCGGCGGGCAACTACGCCGCCGTCACCGCGTTCTCGCCGCCGGTGTACGCCGCTCCGGCGGAGGTCGCCGTTCGCACCGCCTACGCGCCGATCGTCGCGGCCCCGGTCGCCGTCACGTCCTACTACGCCCCGGCCCCGGCCTACGCGGCCACCACCGCGTACTACGCGCCGTCGGTGGCCGCCCCCGTCGTCGCCGCGCCGGTGACCGCCTACTACGGGCCCGCCGTGGCCGCACCCCTCTACCGCCGCGGACCGCTCGGCGTCTATCGGCCCGTGCGGACCGCCTACTACATTCCCTACTGACGCCGCCAAGGCGGCATCGGTCGCGGTTCAGGGGCGTTTCTTGACCCCTCGCACCCCCTTCCTATAGTACGGTCGTCCGCGCGAGCGGCAGACGACGTCGTGCTGACGGAAGGGCGCGGATGACGCGGACGGTCAACATCATCGGTGCCGGGCCCGGCGGCCTCGCCTCCGCCATGCTCCTCGCCCGGGCCGGCGTTCGCGTCCGCGTCTTCGAGCGGCTCGACGTGCCCGGCGGCCGCACGAGCACGATCGCGACCCCCGAGGGATTCCGGTTCGACCTCGGCCCGACGTTCTTCCTCTACCCACGG
>JBIPLS010000012.1:0-30774 GCA_044368305.1 Pirellulales bacterium | reverse complement strand
CGACTTCATCATCCGCTACGCGGACCGCCGCAAGCGGCTCGAGGACGAGCCCAGCCTCCGGGTGAATCGGTAGCGAGGCGGCGATGGACGAGACCGGGGTCGATTACCGGCCGGTGAGCCGGCTGGCCGTCGCGGCACTCGCCGGAGGCGCGGTTTCGGCGCTGGCACTGGCGAGCCCGATCGGCTGGGTGATCCCGCTGGTGGCGATCGGGCTGGCCGTCGCCGCGCTGGCCGACGTCAACCGGCCCGGCGCGCCGAAGGCCGGCGGGCTGGCGGCGGTGGCCGGGCTCGCGCTGGCGGCGGGCTTCGGCGCCCAGGCGGTGGCCGACGCGGTGGCGACGCGATGGCTCGTCGAACGGCGGGCGGTGGCCGCCGCCCGGCACTGGATCGAGGCCGTCCGCGTTGGCCGACTGGCCGACGCGCTGAGCGTCTGTGCCCCGCGGGCGCTGCCCGCGGACGGCGGCATCCGCGGGTCCGATGTCGGAGCGGCCGCAGGGGCGGCATGGCCGGAGCGGGAAGCGGCCTTCGCCGCGCTGGCGACCGTGCGGGCGGTGGCGTCCTGTGGCACGGCGGCGCCGCGGGTGACGACGATCACTCCGGCCGATTCGACGGCCGGCAGCTGGATCGTCGGCGCCTCGCTCACGCCCTGCGGGCTGCCCGAAGCGACGCTGCGGATCGCCGTCGAGCCGGATCGCGTGATGCGGCAGGGCGGGCCCGTGGAGCGCTGGCGTGTGACCGGTTTCACGCTCGACCGCTGAATCCGCCCGCCCCTCGTCGTCCTGCACGGTGTGTCGGTCGGGGCGGGGGGAAACGTCCTTGCCGGCGCCGCGGGCGTTCAATTCCACGCGGATCGGCTCCCGCGGCTTGGCGTCGGGAATCGTCACGGCCGGCGCGTCGGCCCGCACGTCGTCCTCGACGCGCGAGTCGAACTCGTCGAACTGTGGCTCATGCAGGAGGATCAGCCGCGGACCGGTCACGGCCGCGCCGATCCATGTCGGCAGGAGCGTCACCGCGTGGGAAAAAGACCGGCAAATGGCGGCTGTCGCCTCTTTCCGTGCGAGGCTGATGTGGGAATCGTGTCAGGCGTCGCGCGAGGAAAAGCAGCGGACGGCGTCGATCGAGTCGGCGCCTGCGGCGAGCATCACGAGACGGTCGAAGCCGAGCGCCGCGCCCACGCCGGCGGGCATCGCGTCGTCGTGGGCGGCCAGCAGCCGCTCGGGCTCCGGGAGCCGCGGGCGGCCGTCGGCCTCGCGGGCCGCGTTGGCCGCAGCGACGCGGGCGGCCACGATCTCGCGCCGGGTCTCCTCCTCCCAGCCGTTGGCCAGTTCCACGCCGCGCACGAACAGCTCGAACCGGCGGGCAGTGTGGCCGGCGTCGGGATCGAGGCGGGCGAAGGCCGCCTGCGTGGCCGGCCAGGCCTCGAGCATCGTCGGCCGGCCGTGGCCGAGCCGCGGCTGCACCACCTCGGCGAGCAGGAACTCGAACGCCCGGTCCCAGTGGACCCGCTCCCCGGCGGATGCCATGGCCTCGGGAAGCACGAGCCCCGCCCGCGCGACGGCCGCGAGCATCTCCGCGAGCGGCGCCGTGAGGGGATCGACGCCCGCGTGCTCGCCGAAGGCATCGCGACATGCGACCCGCTCGATGCCGGCGGTGCCGAGTGCCGCGGCGCAGAGCCGCTCGAGCAAATCCGCGGTGTCGGCGAGCGTCGTGCCCGGCGCATACCACTCCAGGAGCACGAACTCCACGTCGTGCTGGCGGCCCCGCTCACCGGCGCGGAACGAGCGCGCCAACTGGTAGATCGGGCCGGATCCGGCGGCCAGGAGCCGCTTCATGAGCGCCTCCGGGCTGGCCTGCAGGAAGCGGACGCTTTCGCCGTCGAGCGGCACCGCGAGCGGTTCGATGTGCGCCTCCGGCAGCACCTCGCGCGAGAGCACCGGCGTGTCGACCTCGACGAAGCCGCGGCGATCGAACACGTCGCGAACCCGCTGCCGCACGGCCGCCCGCAGTTCGAGGATCGGCCGGGCCGTCATGCCTGCACGGGGGCCTTCCGCCTGGCGAGCTTCTCCGCCATCTCGCGGTAGACGAGCACCGGGCAGGGTGCCCGCCGCACGATCATCTCGGCGACGCTGCCCATCAGCAGCCGCGTCATGCCAGTGCGACCGTGGGTGCCGAGGATGATCATCTCCGCGGCCTCTTCGGTCGCGATCCGCACGACCTCACCGGCGGGATCGCCCATCGTCAGTCGGTGGGTGTAGGGTACCGACGGATCGGAGGGCCGTACGTCCTCGAGCATCTTCAGGATTCGCTCCGAGTTCGGCTCGGGCAGGCCGTAGTAGAGCTCGCCGCCACCGTAGGCCAACGGCGGCTCCTCGACGTGCACGATGAGCAGCCGGGCGTTCATCTGCTTGGCGAGCGCCTCCGCGTGCACGAGCGCCGCGTCGCTGGCGGTGGAGAAGTCGGTCGGAAAGATGATCGTCTTCTGGGCCATAGGATCTGCCTCCCGGGTTGACACGATTTTACCCGCGGCAGTTCCGTGGCGACCACGGTGGCTGGCTGGTTTGGCTGCGTGCCGCCGCAGGAAGCGGCGTCCATGTGGACAAAAGCCATGGAGGACTTTGTCCACGAAGAATCGGTCCATCCGGGTTTCCCGTGGGTCCGCCGTCCCCGGGCTTGGCGCCCGGGGCTTCATGAACCGGCACGTGGCCACGCCCCCATGAAGCCCCCGGCGCGAGCCGGGGGATCCGCGGGACTTTGTCCACGAAAAATCAATGGAGGCGCATGCCGGGAAGGGCTCCGGAGTCCGGGGAGAGCAGGTAGACACCTGGGCTGCCGGCGCCGCTGGCGGCCACCACCATCCCCTCGCTCAGGCCGAATTTCATCTGCCGCGGCGCCAGGTTGGCCACGACCACGACCAGCCGGCCGACGAGCGCCGCCGGGTCGTGAAACCCCTTGATGCCGGCGAACACCGTCCGCGTCGCGTCGCCGCCGAGGCCGATCGTGAGCTTGAGGAGCTTCTTGGCCTCGGGCACCTCCTCGGCGGCGAGGATCCGCGCCACGCGAAGATCGACCTTCGCGAAGTCGTCGATCGTGCACTGGGCGGCCAGCGGCTCGGCGGCCAAGGGCGCGGCCGAATCCTGCGCGGTCGTGGTCGGCGGTGTGGCATCCATCGTCGAGGCTCCCTTCGGTGAGGTGTCTGTCGCGGTCTCCGCCCGCGCCGCGGCGAGCAGGGCTTCGAGCTGTGTCTTTTCGACCCGCTTCATGAGCGGCTGGAAGGCCGCCACCGGCAGGCCGGCGAGCGGCCGTTGCGACTCGTCCCAGGAGCGGATCGGGCCACCGACGAGCGCTCCCGCCTGCTCGGCGAGCGCCGGCAGGACCGGCGCCAGGTAGACGGCGAGTTGCCGGAAGAGGTTGAGGGCGACGCTGGCCACGTCCCGCAGCTTCGCGGCGGCGTCGGGGCCGGCCTTGGCCAGCTTCCAGGGCTGCTCGGCATCGACGTAGGCGTTGGCCCGGTCGGCCGCCGCCATGATCGCCCGCATCGCGCGGGCGGTATCGCAGTCTTCGTAGGCGGCGGCGATCTCGGCGCCGTCGGCCGCGGCCCGGGCGAACAGGCCGCCGTCGTCGGGATACGTGTCCGCCAGGCCGGTCGCCTCCAGCCATCGCGCCGTGCGGCTGGCGAGGTTCACGACCTTGCCGACGAGATCCGCATTCACCTTCGTGGCGAACTCGTCGAGGTCGAGGTCGATGTCGTCGATGCCGCCCGAGAGCTTCGCCGCGTAGAAGTACCGCAGCATGCCCGGGTCGAGATGGTCGAGGTAGGTCCGCGCCAGGAGGAACGTGCCGCGGCTCTTCGACATCTTCTCGCCGTTGACGGTGAGGAAGCCGTGGATGCGGACCTTCGTGGGCAGGGCGAGGCCGGCCGCCTCGAGCATCGCCGGCCAGAAGAGCGTGTGGAAGTACGTGATGTCCTTGCCGATGAAGTGATGGATCTCGGCCGGCGGATCGTTCGCGCCGCCGCGGCCCCACCAGTCGTCGAGCGCGCCGCCGTGGGCCGCGCACCACTCGCCCGTGGCGGCGAGGTAGCCGATCGGGGCGTCGAACCAGACGTACCAATAGTGCCCCGGGGCGTCGGGGATCTCGAAGCCGAAGTACGGGGCGGGGCGGGAGACGTCCCAGTCGCGGAGTTCCTCGCCGAGAAAATGCCCGGCCAGATAGTTGGCGATCCGTGGATCGAGCGCGCCCGACTCGCGGGTCCAGGTCGCGAGGAAGCCGTGCATCGTCTCGAGCGTCACGAACAGGTGCTCGGCCGAGCGGACTTCCGGCCGCGCGCCGGAGAGCGTGCTCACGGGGTCGCGGAGGTCGCTCGGGGCGTAGGCGGCGCCGCACTTCTCGCAGGAGTCGCCGTACTGGTCGGCGGCGCCGCACTTCGGGCAGCTGCCCTTCACGAACCGGTCGGCGAGAAACACGCCGGCGGTGGCGTCGTAGAGCTGCTCGACGCCGCGGGACACGACGAGCCCGCGGTCCCGCAGCCGTTGCCAGATCATCCCGCACAGCCGCCGGTTCTCCGGGCTGTCGGTGGAGCCGTAGTGGTCGAAGGCGATCTGGAAGCCGGCGAAGTCGGCGCGGTGCGCCGCCCGCATGGCCGCGATCAGCTCCTGCTCGCTCCGCCCCTCGGCCCGGGCCCGGATCATGATCGCCGTGCCGTGGGTGTCGTCGGCGCACAGATAGATGCAGCGGCCGCCGCGCAGCTTCTGGAAGCGGACGAAGATGTCGGTCTGGACGTACTCGACGAGGTGCCCGAGGTGAATGTGGCCGTTGGCGTAGGGCAGGGCCGACGTGACCAGGATGCGGCGGGCGGAAGAGGCGGCCATGCAGCGACGGGCTCGGGGCGAGGCGGGCGGAACGCGGATTGTAGAAGCGGCCTGCGACCGGGGAAACAGCGGCCGCCCCGGCCGAATGGGCAAGTCCAGGCCGCGCCAAAGTGGTCTTGTCGCCGGCACCGAACCCCGGCACTATCCCGCCCCCTTCCGGCCGCCGAGGGCTCGGTCGTGGGCATCGTGAGCATGCGTGGAGTCCCGAGGATGATCCGATCGTCACGACTGTCGGCCTGCGGCATTGCCGTCGTCACCCTGTGGGCCGCGGCGGGAGCGGCACGCGCCAACCCGGCGGCGGTCGCGCTGGCGGGCGAAGCGGTGCTGCTCGACTTCTCTGCATCCTGGTGCGGCCCCTGCCGGCAGATGGCCCCGGTGATCGACGAGGTCGCCGCGGCCGGCTGGGTCGTACGGCACGTCGACGTGGATCGTGAGCTCGACGTCGTCCGCCGGTTCGGCGTCAGCGGCGTGCCCTGCTACGTGCTCCTCGTCAAGGGCCACGAGGTCGGCCGCATCAACGGGGCCACCACCAAGGGCGAACTGGAGAAACTGCTGGCGCAGGCCGCCGCTCCGCTGGGAGCCGTGTCGCCGGCCGCGGCCGCGCCGCCGGCGGGCCATTCACCGGCCGGGATGCCTCTGCCCGGCGGCCAGGCCGCCACCCCGCTGGCCACCGAACCGGCGGCCCGGACCCGCACGCCCGCCGCCGCGTTGGCCGCCACGCCGACCGTCACACCCGCGCCGCCCAAGCCTGCGAACCCGTCGCCCGCGCCGCGGGCATCCCGGCCCCCGGCCGGCCCCGCGCCGCCGGCGCCGATCGCAGCCGCGCCGGCGCTCGAGCGCCGGCTCCTGGCGGCGACGGCCCGGCTCAAGGTCGAGGACTCCCAGGGCAGTGCCTGGGGCACCGGCACCGTGATCGACTGCCGTCAGGGGGAGGCGCTGATCCTCACCTGTGGCCACATCTTCCGCGACTCGCAGGGCGCTGGCCGCGTCGCGGTCGACCTGTTCGGGCCCGACGGTCCGCGCGGCGTCGCCGGCCAGGTGGTGTCCTGGGACCTAAAGCGGGATCTCGCGCTGGTCAGCATCTTCACCGACGTGGCCATCGAGCCGGTGCGGGTCGGCGGCGCCGACCGCGGCACCGCCGCGGGGGAGCAGGTCGTGACCGTCGGCTGCGACGGAGGGGCCGAGCCCACGATCCACCACAGCCGGATCACGGCCGTGGACAAATACCTGGGGCCCGCGAACGTGCAGGTGGCCGGCCAGCCGGTGCAGGGCCGCAGCGGCGGCGGCCTGTTCGCGATCGACGGCACGCTCATCGGGGTCTGCCACGCGGCCGACCCCGCCGACAACGAGGGACTGTTCGCCGCGCTGCCCACGATCCACGAGCAGCTCGAGGAGGCGGGACTGGCCTTCGTCTACCGCAACGTCTACCCCAGCGGCGGCCTCGACGCCGTCGCGGCGGCCGTGCCCGGCGGGCCGGCCCACGTGCCGGCAATGCCGGCGGAGATGCCGGCCGTCGCGTTCGACCGCCGCGACCGCGCCGCCGCCCTGCCCACGGCCTCCACGGCGCCGGCCGGCGACCGTGAGCCGCCGCCCGTCGGGGCCGCGCCGCGGGGCGGGCTGTCGTCCGGAGAGCGGGCGCTGCTCGACCATGTCCGGCAGCAGGGTGGCCGGGCCGAGGTGATCTGCATCGTGCGTCCCCACGGTGCCCCCGAGAACGCCAGCGAGGTCTACGTGCTCAAGGATTCGAGCCGCGACTTCGTCGATCACCTCTCGGCCGCCCACGGGCCGGCCGCCGCCCCCGGCAGCCCGGTGCGTGGTCCATCGGCGGGTCGGTCCGACACGGCGTCGCTGCCTCCGGCCGCGGCCGCCCGCTGAAGGCATGCGCCAGTATCTCGTCCGCCACGGGCAGAGCGTCTCCAACGTGGAAGGCCGCGTGCAGGGCCGCGCGGACGTGCCGCTCTCGTCCCTGGGCGCGCGGCAGGCCGCGACGCTCGGCGCATGGTCGGGGGCGTTCGCCGACGAGATCACCGAAGTCTGGTCGAGCCCCCTGGAGCGGGCCCGGGCCACGGCCGCGCCGATCGCGGCGGCGCTGGGGCTCGAACTGCTGATCTGTGCCGAACTCGCCGAACTGCACGCCGGCATCTTCCAGGGGCATCTGTGGGCCGACCTGGAGGAACGGTTTCCCGAGGCGGTGGCCCGCTGGCGCTCGGGCGATCCCGACTACGCGATCCCGGGGGGCGAATCGCGGGCCGAGCTCGCGGCCCGTGGCCGGGCCGCGCTGGAGGCGCTCGCCGCCCGGGACGTCCGCGGCATGATCGTCGTGGCGCACGGCGGCGTCCTCACCGCGGCGCTCGGCAGCCTCGTCGGCGGGCGGCATCCGCTCCTCGCCGCCGCCGCCGCCCGGCCCTTCACGCGGCTCCCGGCGCTCGACAATGGCTCGGTATCGGTGCTCGAGTGGCCGGGCCCCGAACTGCGGGCCTTCAACGACACGACGCACCTGGCGGCCGTCGGCCCGGTGGCATCCGCGGCCGCGGGAGGCGAAAATGCCGGTGGGGAGCCGCCGTGCCAGGAGATGTGACCATGCCCGCCACCACCGACCTGCTGCGTTGGATCGACGACTACGTGGCCGCCCAGGATCGTGCCATCCGCTCCGTCGATCCTGCCCGCATCGCCGCGGTGATCGACGTGGTGAAGCGGGCCGGCCGCGAGGGCCGGCGGATCTTCGTCTGCGGCAACGGCGGCAACGCGGCCAACGCGGCACACTTCACGACCGACCTCGGCAAGAACGCCTCGGCCGCTTCGGCGAGCCCGTTCCGGGTCCTGTCGCTGGCGGACAACGTGTCGTGGATGACCGCCATCGGCAACGACTTCGCCTTCGAAGACGTGTTCGTCCGCCAGCTCACCAACCATGCCCAGCCGGGCGACCTGCTGCTGGTGTCGAGCGTCAGCGGCAGTTCGCCGAACCTCGTGGCGGCCTGCCGGTGGGCGAAGGAGCACGGCCTGGAGACGATCGCGCTCGTCGGCGGCAAGCGCGGCGCCGTGGCCCCGTTGGCCGATCACCTGCTGGTGATCGAGGAGGGCCACTACGGCCGCGTGGAGGACGCGCAGATGAACGTCCTCCACATGATCTGCTACTCGATCTGCGAGCTGGGCTGACCGCCGCGCTATTCGACGACTTCGACGGTCACCGGGGCGGCGTTGACGGCGTCGGCCGGACGCGGGCCGGTGCGGGCGGTGGCGCGGATCACGGCCCGGCCGCGGCCGAGCAGTTCCGCCGGCACCTCGATCGTCGCTTCCCCGGCCGTGGTGCGGCCGAGGACGCGACCCATGCAGAACACGACCCCCGACTCGACGTCGCTGCCCGCCAGGGTCACCCGCACCGTGTCGGCCGGCCGGACGCGGCGCGGCTCCACCGTGAGCGTGAGCGAGCGGCCGTGATTGGCGACGGTGATCGGCACGATCCTGCGGCCCTGAGTCTCGATCTCCGACGCTGCGATCGCCACGACCCGCAGGTCGTGATGGCCGTCGGCGAGCGGCGTCGTGTCGAGGGGCAGCCGCTCGCCGAGCCCGCATTGGGCCACCCGCAGGCCGTCGAGGTAGAGTTCGAAGCGGTCGGCGATGCCGCCCTCCGGCAGGTTCGCCCGCGGCTCGAACTCGACCTTTCCCGACAGCTTGGCCCCGGCCGCGATCGGCCGTGAGTCCGCCGCATCGACGACCTCGACCTCGGGGATCAGGGCCCACGGCTGGCACAGCGGGTCGCCGACGACGAGCAGTTGGTAGGGCGATCGCACGGACTGGTAGAACGCCTCCGCCAGGCTCGCGCCGCGGACGTAATGCAGTTGCACCGCCGGGTGGGGAAACTTCGGCTGGAAGGCCGCCGGCGAGCTGCCGGCGTTCGGCGGCAGCATGACGAAGGGCTCGACCACGGTGCCGCAGGCGCCCGCCGCGCCGGCGCGAATGAACGCGGAGAGCGGCGTCTGCCCGGCATCGGGCGTGAACACCCCGCCGAAGCTCGTGAGGTTGTCGCAGATGGCCCCGGGCACGAGCCCGCTGCCGCTCGCCTGCCAGTCGAAGTCGGGTGTGCCGGTCACGAGGCCCGCGACGTCGCGGCGGCCCTGGGGCAGGGTGCCTTCCAGGATCTCGGCCTTCACGCCGGCGGCCACGATCGCCTGCGCCGTGCCCTTGATCGGGCCGCTGCGGGCTTTGGACCGCACGTCGCCGCTGGTGAGGAAGTAGATCGTGCCGCGGGGGCGGGTGCCGTCGGCGGCGGCGGCGGCCTCGAGCGACCGGACGATCTCCGCGACGCTGTTGCCCCGGCCCGCGGTGACGCCGAGCATCGTCGCCAGCAGGTAGCGGCTGCCACCCACGTCGAGCACGTCGCCCCGCTCGCTCCAGCCGTACCAGTTCCGAAACCCGATGGTGGACGTGGGCGCGCCGTCGGGTCCGGGAGGGCGGAAGTACTGGTTGCTGGCCGGGTCGAGCCAATTCGGGCCGCCGCTCTGCACCGCGACGTAGAGCATGGTCATGCCCGTGAGCGATCCCGACGGAAACTTGTAGATCTGCTGCTTCGCCAGATCCGCGGGCATCTCGGCGGCGAAGTCGACCCGCCAGGGAAAGCCGCAGGAGTAGGCGATGCAGTCGATCTGCGAAGAGAGTCGGCGGGCGTCGATGGTTCGCAGGATCGGCTGGAGGATCTCCGCCCGAAAACGGTCGATCGGCACGGCTTCGTCGCCGTCCTGCCAGGGGAGCATGAGCACGTTGCCCGGCGGCACGTGCCGCAGGGACGCGTAGGCGTTGGCGACGGCCAGGCTGTCAGCCCGGGCGGGGTTCACGACCAGGAGCACGTTCTCCGGACCGCCCCCCGCCCAGGCGACCGTCCCGACGAGGCTGGCGGCCAGCAGGCAGGCGGCGGCGACGCGGGAGAGGCTCATGGCCGGAAAGACCGGGACGATCGGGGACGCGAAAACCGGCAGTCTACCCTACACTGACGTTTCGATCAGGCTTGCGTGACGAAGCAGTAGGAGGTTACCCAAGCCGGCTCGGGGAAGGCATGAGGTGCGTCGCTGGCGGCCGCACGCCACGCTCCGCATCCTCACGCCGACCCCTCGCCTGCCTGTTCAGGTGATGCAACTGCTCGTGGACAAAGGTGACGGCCACCATTTGCCGGTCGCCGGAGGCCGCGGGACAAATGGTGGCCGGCGCCTTTTTCGCAGAGAATAGCCAATTGAAATCGTCATGCATCCGCGCCGCATTCCGTTGAAAACGATCGTCGCCGTGCTTCTCGCGCTGCCGGTGGCCGTCGCGCGGGACGGCGCGCCGCCGGGGTTTTCCGGGCCGCGGGCCATGCAGCATCTGGAGGCGATCTGCGCACTGGGGCCGCGGCCGAGCGGATCGGCCGCGATGACGAAGCAGCGGGCCCTGCTCGTCGCTCATTTCCGCGAGGCGGGGGCCCAGGTCGCGGGCCAGGCGTTCCAGATCCGCGACCGGCACTCGGGCAAGCCCGTGCACATGGAGAACCTCGTCGTCTCCTGGCATCCGGATCGCGCGGAGCGGATCCTGATCGGCGCCCACTTCGACACACGACCCTTTCCCGACCGCGATCCGGTCGATCCGCGGGGCGCCTTCGTCGGGGCCAACGACGGCGCCAGCGGCGTCGCGGTGCTGATGGAATTGGCCGCGACCATGCCCGGGCTGCCGGGGCCGGTGGGGGTGGACTTCGTGCTCTTCGACGCCGAGGAATACGTCGTCCACCCGCGGGATCCCTACTGCCTGGGCTCGACCTATTTCGCGCGGCAGTACGCCGCCGAGCGGCAGGCCCGGCGGCTCGGCCACGCCTACCGCTGCGCCGTCGTCGTCGACATGGTCGCCGGCCGCGGGCTGCAGCTCTGGCAGGAACAGAAGAGCGTCTCCTGGCCCGAGTCGCGGCCGGTCGTGGAGTCGATCTGGGGCGTCGCCCGGCGGCTGGGCGTGCGGCAGTTCGTCGCCCGACCCAAGTACGACGTGGAGGACGACCATGTGCCCCTGCGCGAGATCGGCGGCATTCCGGCCTGCGACATCATCGATCTCGACTACCCGCATTGGCACACCACCGCCGACATCCCCGCGAACTGCGCCGCGGAGTCGCTCGAAGCGGTGGGGAGCGTGCTCCTCGCGTGGCTGCGGGAGCAACGGTGAGCCGATGGCCGCGCCCCCGCCCGAAACGCCGCGGGCACGGCTCGTGGTCCCGGAGTTCGGGCTCGACGTGCCGCTGGCGTTGTCGCTGTGGCTCGTGCCGCAAGGGGCCGCGGTGATCGAGGGCGATCGCGTGGTGCAGTTGGTCGCCGGCGGCGCGACGATCGACCTGGAGGCTCCGGTCACGGGGCGGCTCGCGGCCTGCCTGGTGGACGAGGATGCCGCGGTCGTGACGGGCACCGTGCTCGCCGAGTTCACCGCCGATGCCGACCCGCGAGGCCGATCATGACGGCCGTGGCGGACGAGAGGCGGCTGTGGACGCTCGCGCTCGGCGGGGCGGTCGCGCTGTTTCTCGTCCAGCCCCCGTTCGATCTATGGTGGGCCGCTTGGCTGGCGCCGATGCCCTGGCTCCTGCTCGTGGCCGCCGACACGCTGCCCGGGCGGCGGCCGTGGCTCGGCCTCTGGGTCGGCGGGCTCCTGCACTGGCTGGCGACGATCCACTGGCTGCGGCTGCCCCACCCCGCCACGGCGATCGGCTGGGTGGCGCTTTCGGCCTACCTCGCGGTCTACACGCCGGCGTTCGTCTGGCTCGGGCGGCGGCTGGTGCACCACGGGGGCTGGCCGCTGGTGCCGGCGGTCGCCGTGGCCTGGATGGCCTGCGAGCAGCTCCGCGGCCAGCTGCTCGGCGGCTTCACGTTCGCCGGCCTGGGCCACACGCAGTGGCGGTGGACGACCCTCATCCAGACCGCCGACATCGGCGGCGCGGTGGGCGTAAGCGGCCTCGTGGTCGCCGTGGCGGCCGGCATGCTCGCGGCGTGCCTGCCTCGCGGCCCGCGTCGGTTTGCTCCGGCGATCGCGCACGTCGCCACGGCCGGCTGCCTGGTGGCGGCGGCGCTCGCCTACGGCCAGTGGCGGCTGGCGACCGCGCCCGCGCCCAACGGGCCGCCGCTCGAGCTGCTGCTCGTGCAGGGCTCGATCGACACGGAGCTCAAGCACGACCCCGACGCCGCGACCGACGTGGCCCGCCATTACGACCAGCTCACCGTGGCGGGCCTGGCCGCCTGGCCCGCCGGCACCCGGCCGGACCTCATCGTCTGGCCGGAGACGATGTGGCGCTGGGGGCTGCTGGAGATCGACCCCGCCAAGACGCTCGAAGAGCCGATCGTCGAGCGGCTCCTGGGGCCCGAGCCAGCCGCCGCCGACGCGGCCGTGCGCGCCCGGCGGCAGGCCCGCTGCCGCGCGGCGCTCGAGCAGGAGCGGCTCGACGCGCTGGCGGCGTTCGCGCGGCGGTATGGTGCGCCTTGGCTCGTGGGCCTGGACAAGCAGGTGATCGCGACGGCCGCGACCCGCTACTACAACTGCGGGCTGTTCCTCGACGCCCAAGGGCGTCCAACGGCGTGCTACAGCAAGCTGCATCCGGTGATGTTCGGCGAATACGTGCCCCTCGCCGATCGGTTTCCGTTCCTCTACCGGCTGACGCCGCTGCCCGCGGGGCTGACCGCCGGGACGAAACTGGTGGCCGTCGAGATCGCGGGTCGCCGGGTGGCGGTCAACATCTGCTACGAGACCGCACTTCCCGGGGCGGTGCGGTCGTTGGTGAACGGCCTCCGGGACCGCGGCGAGCGGCCCGACCTGCTCGTCAATCTCACCAACGACGGCTGGTTCTGGGGATCGAGCGAACTCGACATGCATCTGGTGGCGGCGATCTTCCGGGCCGTCGAGGTGCGGACGCCGATCGCGATCGCGGCGAACACCGGCTTCTCCGCGGCGATCGACGGCTGTGGCCGGCTCCTCGATCGCGGGCCGCGGCGGGCGACCGCCACGCTCCACGCCCGGCTTCATCCGGACGGTCGCCGCAGCCCGTGGCTGGTGACGGGGACTTTGCCGACCGCGGCATGCATGGCGGTGGCGGGGGCTGTGACGCTCCAGGCGGCCCTGGCGCGGCGGTCGGCCGGCCGTCTGGACCGGCAGCGGCGGACCGGGTGAGGCCGGCCACCGCCCGCTGCCGATCCTGGCAGGGAAGCGGTGGCCGCCCCGGCCGGAACTTGTGTCGGGGAGGGACCCGGAAACAAGATATACGGCAGGCCGGCCTCAGCCCCGGTCAGTGCCCGCGCGGGAGGCGTCATGAACATCATCGGCAAGATTTTCGTGTTCGCGGTGTTCGTCATGAGCCTCGTGTTCATGAGCTTCGCCGTCGCCATCTATTCCTCGCACGTCAACTGGGAACGCGAGGTGAACCGCAAGCCCGAGGAGGTCCGCGGGGCGCAGCAGCCGGGCTACAAGTATCGGCTGCAGCAGGCGGAGAGCGAGCGGCAGAAGCTCAAGCAGGAGATCACGGATCTGGCGAGCAAGGTGGCCGAATCGGAGGCCGGCCGTGACCAGGTGATCGCGAAACTCCAGACCACGTTGGTCGAGAAGGATGGCGAGCTCCGGCGGCTGCAGGGAGAAAAGGAGACGCTCGTCACCAAAGAGCAGCAGGCCATCGCCAGCCTGCAGGTGGCCGAGGAGAACCTCAAGAAGACGGTCGCCGAGGTGATGGGCCTGCGGGACGAGGTGCGGCAGCAGCAGGTGAAGGTGGACGGGGCGGTGGACAAGGCCGCGGAGATCGCCCAAAAGCTCCACGAGGCGCAGTCGTTCCTGGAGATCGCCACCGAGCGGAAGGAGCAATTGGAGAAGCAGGTGGCGAACGCCCGGCTGCTGCTCCAGCAGCAGGGGCTGTCGCTCGACAGCCTCCCGAAGGACCGGGTGCCCACGCTCGACGGCGACGTGCTGGCAGTGGCGGACAACGCGATCGAGGTGTCGCTGGGCGGCGACGAAGGGCTGCAGACCGGGCATACCCTCGAGGTGTACCGCGACGGCCAGTACCTGGGTCGGGCGGTCGTGAAGACGGTGAAGCCCGACCGCGCGGTGGCCGTGATCCTCCGCGAGTATGCCCGCGGCATCGTGCAGCGGGGCGACAAGGTGACCACGCGGCTCAAGAGCTGAACCGGATCCACCATGGCAAAAGACGCTCCGCAGTCGCCGTCCCGGCCGCCCATGAACGTGTACACGGCGATGTTGCTGCTGTCGTTCGTGGCCCTCTCGATCGGCTGCCTCATGCTCGCGCTCGACCTGTTCTCGCGCCGGCTGCCCCTCAAGCCGTAGGCCGCCCGGCCGCGTCGGCCACGCACGCCATGCTGATCTCCTGGCTCCGGGCCCGCCGCCGCCGCGCGCTGGCGGCAGGCACCTTTCCCGCGGCGTGGGACGAGACGCTCGCCCGCTTCGTCAAGCAGGCGGAGTGGCTCGATGCGGCGGCGCGCGAGCGGCTGCGGCGTTGGATCCTCGTGTTTCTGGGAGAGAAGCGTTTCGAGGGGTGCGGCGGCCTGGAGATCAGCGACGAGATCCGGGTGGCCGTCGCCGGCCAGGCCGGGCTCGTGGCGCTCGGCTTCGCGGCCGAGCACTTCGACGGCCTGCGGTCGGTGCTCGTCTATCCCGGCGACTATCTCGTGCCGCGGTCGACGCCGCTCGACGGCGGCGGCGAGTTGCAGTGGCGGGAGGCGCGGGTGGGGGAGACCTGGTCCGGAGGCAGCATGGTGCTCTCCTGGCCGGGCGTGATCGACGGCGGCCGGCTGCGGGACGGTCCGCGGAGCGTGGTCATCCACGAATGCGCGCACCTCGTCGATCTCCTCGACGGCGAGATCGACGGCGTGCCGCCGCTGGCGTCGCGGGCGGCACGGGCGACGTGGGTGGCCGCGCTCGCCGCGTGCCGTGACCGGTTCGACGCGGCGCTCGACGAGGGGCGGTCGACGGCGTTCGACGAATACGCCGCCGAGAGCGCCGCCGAGTTCTTCGCCGTGGCGAGCGAGTGCTTCTTCCAAGACCCGCACCGCCTCGTGCGGCACGACCGGCAGCTCTACGGGCTGTTGCAGGAGGCCTGGCGGCAGGATCCGAAGGCCCGGGTGCCGACGCGTCCCGGTCGCGGCCGCTAACGACGTGTGGCGGCGGCCGCAATGCTGGAAGCAGTTGCGGCACTCGCCCTCGGCGCGGAGGCCGAGCACATCCTCGCAGACCGACCACAGCCCGCAGCACCGCTGCCGATGCACCGCCACGCGGCGTGGCCGTTGATGTGCGGCGCCGGTAAACCGGGTACACTGGCGGCATGGCGCTGTGGCAGTTGCGCTGGCAGCGCTGGCCCGCGTGCCTTGGTCGCCAGGGTGCGGCATCGCGCCACCCGTCCTCCCGCGTTCGGTTTCTGGGCCTCGTTTGGGGGCTCGTGGCCGGTGGCCTGCTGACGGCCGCGGTCGTGATCACGTTGGCGTTCGCCGCCGTGGAATCGCTCCTGCCCGCGGGCGGCGCCATCCGTCCCTCGCGCGTCCGGCTCACGGCCGATCTGACCGTCAACGTCACACTGCTGGCAAACTGGTGCGCCCTGTACTTTGGTTGGCAGCTGATCCGTGAGCGGACGACCGCCGAATTCCGGGCCGTCGAGGCCGAGTCTCTGGCCCTGAAGAACGAATTGTCCCGGCTGCAGGCGCAGATCAGCCCCCATTTGCTCTTCAACGCGCTCAACACCGTGCTCGCCTGCCGCTGCGGGTGGAGATATCGGCCCGCCGCGACGGCGACTGGCTCGCGCTGGGGGTGGCCAACACGGGCTACTGGGTGCGGCCGGGAAGCGGCGGCGCATGATCACGGCCCTCCTCGTGGACGACGAACCCCGGGCGTTCGCCAGGCTCGCGCGGCTGCTCGGTCAATCGGGCGTCGTGGACGTGATCGGCACCGCGGCGTCGCGACTCCGCGACCTCCTCGAACCACGCTGACGCTGAACCGCGGTTCCACCGCGGATTCGTCCCCGCCCACGCCACTGACAGGGTCCGCAGCCCGCTCGTCCTGTGTCCGATGCGGTCGAGAACCCGTCGTCTCAGGCTCCCGGCGCGGCGTCATTGGCCGGCGGCGCGGCCGGTGGCTGCCCTTCCCGGTCGATCGGCTTGGCGTCCGCCGGCGGGATGGGGCGGCGCGGCGCCAGCGAGACCAGCAGGCCGTCCGCGGAAGCCAGCACCAGCCGATCCGCATCCGGGTTCGTCACGGGAACGGTAAAGCCCGCCAGGCAGAGCCGCTCACGCGGCGCGCCGGTCGCGAGATCGATGCCGGCGAGACGGTGCGTGCGGTCGACGATCCAGACGCGGTCGCCGACGACGGCGAGCACCCGGCCGGCGACGGGGCTGCGCCACCGCGGTTGGCCGGTGTCCGCCGTGAAGGCCGCGAGGCCAGCGTCGCCGAGCGACACCACGAGCGTGTCGCCGCCCAGGAAAGGGCCGGCATCGGGCACGGCGTCGAGCACCACGTGCCATCCGGTCCGCAGGCTGGGAACCTGATCATCGACGAGATCGACGCGGGCCAGGTCCCCGGCCCGCGTCGCGGCGAACACGGATCGGTCCCGCGTGAGCGGCGCATCCACCGCCGGCGCGTTGAGGTCGAACTCGAGCCGCTCCCACCCTTGCTCGGTGGGCGCCAGGGCGACGAGGATGCCGTCGTCCGTGGTCCAGGAGACGCCCTTGCCCAGTGGTCGCGGCGGTCGGGAGACGCCGCCGCCGCCGGTGAACGTCCGCGGCCGCAGGCTCTCCTCCGTGGGCTTGGGTGGCTCGACCTGCTTGCGACGGCCGGATCCCGTGCGGGGTTCCTTCGCGGCGGCCGCCGCCGGTCGGGCGGCGACGGATTCTGCCGTCGGCTGGAGCGGATCGAAGGTCAACCGCTCGATGTTCCCGCCGGCCCGCGGGGCGTAGACCCAGTCGCCGATCTCGACGGCGCCGGCCTCCGGCAGGCCGCCGAGCCGCCGCTGCCAGCGGATCGCCCCGGTGCCGCGGTCGAGCGCGAACAGGTCGAATCCCCGGGTGGTCGTGACCAGTCGCGATCCGACACCGGGGCTGGTTGCCGGACCGGCGTCGACCGGCAGTCGCTGCGACCACAGCGCCGCGCCCCCGGCCGGCGCGCCCGCCTTGAAGGCATGGAGCCGTCCGTCGCCGGTCTGCACGACGACCAGGCCGTCGTCCACCACGACGTGCTCGATCGCCGCGCGGGTGGAGTCGAAGGGGATCTGCGCGACCCACTCGCGGACGAGCCCCATCCGCGCGGCCACGGACTCGTCCGCCGGCGTGCCGGCGACCGAGGATCCGCAGCCACCGCCGCAATCGGCACGGGCGCCGGCCGCCAGGGCCAGTGTCGCCACCGCGGCGACCCAGCCGCTACGAAGTCGTTGTTCGAGGAGCATCGGCAGCCCCGGATGAGAAGGAGAAGGACCGCATGAACCGGCCCGGGCAAGGATAGTTCACGAAAAACGGGCTGCAAAAATGCTACGATCGGGCCGGTTCCACGCGGTGCGACCTTCCGCGCCGCCCGCCCCCAAGCCGCACCCGGACCCGTGATGCCGACGGACGTCAAGCCGGCCCGCTCGAAGGATCCTGCCGCGATCGTCCTGGGCTACCTGAACTTCTCGTCGGGTGCCTTCGACGCCGCCGCCTGGCGGGCCTGCAGCGATCTGTACGCTGCGTTCGAACCCGTGGACGGGACGGGCATCGTCGGCGAGGCAGCCGATGCGGCCGCCCGTCTCGCGGTGCTGCTCGCCGCCCGCCTGGCCGAACTGGAACCGGCCGAGCCGGCCTTTCGCGACGCCACGCAGGCCCGCTGGGTGCTGGAAACCGTGTTCCAGCACGTGCTGCCGGGCTACCGGCGGTTCCACGCGGACCTGCTGGAGCACCAGCCGCCCGGCGGAATCGAGCGGCCCTTCTTCGTGATGGCGGCGGCCCAGGCGGTGCTGGCGACGGGCGGCGGTGCCGGCGACGATCCCGCCGCAGCCGCCACGCGGGCCATCGACGGCCTCAACGACTACGTGGGCTGGCGGCCCGTGGCCGTGCTGGAGAACGGCCGGCTGTCGCAGCCCTACGCGCACGAACGGGTGCGGCCCGTGCCGCTGTACGCCGCCGGTGCGGGCGTGGCGCACGGCCGCTACGGCGGGCTCGTCTCCGGCGCCGTCGATATCCTCCGCGATGCCCCCGCCGATCTGCTGCATCAGGCCGACTTCGACCTCCAGCTGCTCGAGGAGCTGGCGATCGATCCCCGGGCCTTCGATTTTCTCCACCCCGCAGCCAGCCGGCCCAACTACCTGTTCGGCCTCTGGGATCCCGGGCGCATCGACGAGCAGGGCAACTATCGGCGGATGGTCGTCCAGCAGGCGACGCTCGACGGCATCCTCTCGTGGCCGCTGGCCGCCGGCAGCCGGCCGGCCGCCGCGCCGCCGGCGGAGCTCCGCTGGGAAGCGTCGGCCGTGCTCGCGGGCGTGCTGCTGATGGCCTCGGGATTGTCGGGACACGGGCCCGGGGCCCGCCAGGCCGGCCTGCCGTTGGCGGAACTGCTGCCGCGGATCGCCGGCTATCGCGACGGCTTCTACCGCTGGCTGCTCGACCGGCTGCCCGACGGCCACCGCGACCGGCTCGAGGAAGAGGCACGGCGGATGCGGCAGCCCTTCGGTGGCGTCCGCCGGCACATCAACTCGGTGCTGGCCGGCCGGCGGGCCCGGCAGGTGGAGAGCGTGGCGCTGGCGGCGGTGTTGGCCCGGCTCGGTCGCTCCGCGGCGGCGGAGCGGATGGCGTCGGCCGTGCCGGCGGCCTCGGCACGGATGCTGGCCCGGATCACCGGCCGCGTGGTTTCCGGCCAGCAGACGCTGCGGCGCGCCGGCGACACCGGCGCCGCCCTCGACGAGTTCGACACCGCGGCCGACCTGCTCCTTCGCGCGGTCGGCTGTGGCGCGGCGGTCGATCCCTGGAACATCCTCGGCCTCTCGGGGCAGTTCCCGCTGCACGAGCCGGGCGGCGAGAGCCTGCCCGATCCGCGGGTCGAAGACCTGGTGAACGCGACGGGCACGATCATCGACGGTTACGCCGCCGCCTGGCGGCAGGCCGCGCTGGCGGGATCCCGCCAGGTTGCGTCCCGGGCAGCGGCGGCCCTCGAGCGGCTGGCAGTCTGGTGGGACCGCTTCGCCACCACGACGGTCACCGGCATGCCGCATCTGTCCGGTCGCGAAGCCTTCGATGCCGCCCGGGAGGTGATCGATTCTTTGAGCCGGCGCCGCGAGTCGGGGCCCGCGGCGCCGCCCCCCGGTTTTTGGCGGCGCGAGGTCGCGGCCTTCAGTTCTCCGCGGACGCACGCGGAGGCCGCCGATGCCCTGCTGGGTGAGGACGACCTCGACGGCGCCATGGGCCTGCTCGTGCACTGGGCGTCACTCCTCGACGGTGAGGCGCTGGAGCGGTCCGGTCCGATCTGGCTGGCGGCGGCGTCCCGCTGGATGTCACTCGCCTTCGCCGACACGTCGCCTGCGGGCCGCGGCCGCGTGCGCCGCTTCTTGGAGCTCGTCGAGGCCAACACCAGCGGCGTGGTGGACCTGATCGAGACGGTCGCGGTGGGCCGCGAGCCCGGCGACCGGCGCGGCGGGGCGGCCGCCGAGTCTGGCGATGACGCCGCCGACCAGCACGAGGGCGAGGAGAGCGTGGCTGCGGCCTACGAGTCGATGGTGTGGCGCGACTCCGCGGACGACGGCGTGGACGGCGGCATGATCGACGTCGACGTGCCGGGCGCCGCCGCGGCCGGCGGCCTGGCCGCGGTCGAATCAGCGGCCGAGTTCCTCATCGGCGTCTGTGGGCTGCTCCGGCAGGCCGTCACGGCCTGGTGCCGCCTCGACGTGGTCAACGTCACGAGCCCGAACCGGGCCGAGCTGGATTCGGTCGTCGGCTGGCGGCATTCGCTCCGCCGGCTCCGCCGGTCGCTCGTCCGGGCCGCGGTGATCGTCGCCGGCCGCGACAGCGAGCCGGCACCGGGCATGCCGCCGGCGGAGTACGACCGCCTGCGCTGGGCCCGCGACGGTGCCACGGAGCGGCTCATCGAGACCGCGGTGCAGGCGGCGGAGACCTCGTGGCTGCTGTCTGCGCGGCTGCACGTGCGGGCGCCGACGCCGCGGCCCGGCCGCGGCCCGCGGTCGGCGGCCGTGGGCCGACTGTTCGCCGCCCTGCTCGGTGGCGATGCGGCCGCGGCCGCCGGGCATCTGGCGGCCGTCGAGGCCCGGCTCCAGGGCCGACCCGTGCTCTATGTGCCGCTGTCCCGCGGAGGGCGGCCCGACCGCATCATCCGCGCCCGCACCCGCGAGCGTCTGCTCGAGCGGCTGGCCGCCTGCCTGCCGCGGCTCGGACTCGTCGCGGAGACGGCCGGCGTCGTCCAGCTCGCCAAGCAACTGGAGAGCCTGCGGCCGCGCGGGGCGGCGAGCGTCAGCGAGTTCGACCGCGTCTTCGAGGCCGCCACGATGGCGCTGGTCGAGCGGATCGTCGTCAGTGCGACGGCGGCCGCCACTCCGCCGGACGCGGAGGCCGCGACCGACCGGATCCTGGCCGGCCTCGCGCTGCTCGTGCCGCGGCTGCTGGAGACCTGGATGACCCACGCGCGGCAGTTGCGGCTCTCGGTGCTCGAGCGGGTGCGGGATGACAAGGCGTTTGCCACGATCCGCGAGTTCATCGAGCACTACGGCTCGGGGCTGTTCACGCAGCACGTGCTCGCGCCGGGATCCTTGCGGGGAATCCTCCGCGGCGGCGTGGGCCACTATCTCGAACAACTCGCGGAGCAGGTCGAGGCGGAGCCCGAGGGAAACGAGCCACGGCCGCGCCGGCCGGCGCGGCTCCTCGAGGATCTCGCTTCGGGCGCCCTGCCCGCCAAGCAGGCGGCGGCCCGGCTCCGGCTCGTGCTGGAGAGCGTCGCGGAGAACCACGCCGAGTATCGTGACTGGAACTCGACCACCACCCAGTCCGACCGCGGCGAGTGCCTGCACATCCTGCTCGAGTTCCTCCGTGTCAAGGCGGAGCACGATCGCATCGCCTGGACGTTGCGGCCGGTGAGCATCGTGCACCGCGTGCTCGCCCGCCGCGGGGCGACGGCGGCGGCCGCGGCCTGGCGTGGACGGATGCGCGAGGAGACCCGCGACACCGCAGCCGCGCTGGTGCAGCGGCTGACCGACCTCGAGGGGCACTGGAGCGTGCGGTTGGCCAGCGTGGGCGATCGCGTGCGGCGTCCGTTCACGGCGGTGCTCGAGCAGGATGAACTCGTGTCGCTCGTCGAACCGGCGGTCGCCGAGCTGTTCACGGGGCAGCCGGTGGGAGCCGGAGGCGACCTGGAGGCCAAGGCGGAGGCGTTCGTCGGCCTGGCGAGCGGCTCGGGTGTGGAAGTGCCCGATTGGCTGGAGCAGTTGGGCGCCGCGGCGGATCGCGCGATCAGCGCCGCCGAGGCCGGCGGCGCGTTCCCGGGGGGCGAGTCCGACCGCGGGCGGCTCCCCGAGGCCCTCCCGTGGCTCCCGCTGCCGTGGGACAGCCTTCAGGTGGCACTGGAGGGCAATCGTCCCAGCCGCGGCTGAGGAGCTTCGCGTCCGGCGGCGGTGCGGCGTTCTCGGCGGTGGCGCGGACGTCCGCCGGTGGTTCCGTGGTAGAACACCGGGCATGGTTTCGCGTCCTCCGTCACCGTCCGCCGCATCGCGTCCTGTCGCCCGCCGGCCGCTGTCCGTTTGGCTCGGTGGGCGGCTCGGCTGGGGGGCTCATGAACGCATGGCCGAGCGGCTGGCATGGGAGGTTTCGGAGCCCGGTGGGCGGCTGCCCACGCTGGTGGTCAGCGAATTGGAGCCGGCGATCACCATCGGCCGTCTGGGCTCCCGGGCCGACGTCGGCCTGGCGGCCGATGAACTCTGCAGCCGCAGGCTGGAAATCCGCTTCGTCGGTCGCGGCGGCGGGGCGGTGCTGCATGGTCCGGGCCAGGTGTTCGTGGCGCTGTTCGCGCGGCTCGAGGATCTCGGTCTCGGCAGGCACGACGTGGGCGGCTACCTGGACCTGCTGCACGCCGGCCTCGAAGCGGCGCTGCACGGGCTGGGATGCGCGGCCGAGCGTCGGCCCGGCACGCACGGCCTCTTCGGGCGCACCGGACTGCTGGCGGCGGTGGGCATCGCCGTCCGCAGGGGCGTGACCTGTCACGGCGGATTCGTCAACGTCTGCCCGGCGCTGGATGCGTTCCGGTCGGTGCGCACGGCGGTCCTCCCGGCCGGCGCTGGCCGGCCGCGGTGCGAGTCGTCGGCCATGGGCTCGGTCGAGGCCGAGGTGCGCCGCCGGATCCGCATGCAGGATGCCCGCACGGCGCTGGTCGAGCAGATCGCCGCCGCGTTCGCGTTTCCACGCATCCAGATCCAATCCGGATTCCCCTGCGCCTTCCCCAGGCGCGCCCCCACGGAGTCGATCAGCCGTGTCGGATGACAGCACCATGGCCCGCGGCGGGATGGGCCTGCCGATCATCGAAGCCACCGAAACCGGCGGAGTGGGCTGCGGCGGCGCCGCGATCGCGCCACCCCCCGCCTCCCGCCGGCTGCCCCCATGGCTGCGGCAAAACCTGGCCCCCGGTGGTGGGCACGCCGAGACGGCCCACCTGATCGCGGAACTGAACCTGGAGACGGTCTGCGCGTCGGCCAAGTGTCCCAACCGTCTCGAGTGCTGGTCGCAGCGGACGGCGACGTTCATGATCCTCGGCAACGTCTGCACCCGGCCGTGCGGATTCTGCTCTGTGCCGAAGGGCAAGACGGAGGACCTCGAGGCCGACGAGCCCGACCGCGTGGCCGAGGCCGCCCGCCGGCTGGGGCTGGCGCACGTCGTGGTGACGAGCGTGACCCGCGACGACCTGCCCGACGGCGGCGCGGAGCACTTCCGCCGCACCGTCGAGGCCGTGCGGGCCGCGACGGGCGCCACGATCGAGGTGCTGGTGCCCGATTTCCTCGGCAAGGACGGGGCCCTGGAGCGGCTGATGCAGGCGCGGCCCGACGTGTTCAACCACAACACCGAGACGGTGCCGCGGCTCTACCGCACCGTGCGCGGCCGCAAGAGCGTCTATGCCTGGACGCTCGAACTCCTCGCCCGGGCCAAGCGGCTGATGCCGGAGGTGAAGACCAAGAGCGGCCTCATGCTCGGCCTCGGCGAGACCCAGGACGAGCTGTTCGACGTGTTCGCGGACCTCCTCGACCACGGCGTCGATTTCCTGACGCTCGGCCAGTACCTGCAGCCGACCGGCGACTCGTTGGCGGTGGAACGGTACGTGCCGCCGGAGGAGTTCGCGGTCCTGGGGAACCGCGCCCGGAGCATGGGATTCAAGCAGGTGGCGTCCGGGCCGCTCGTGCGCTCGAGCTACCACGCCCGTGACATGGCGGCGGCCCTCGTCGATTGACGGGGTCCGCACTTGCCGAAGCGCCGCCGAGGGCCGATGATTGGAGCCCGTGGCGTCGCACCCTGGCGTCGCGACCGTTCCGCGGCACCTCTCCCCCATCAGGATCATTCCCCATGGCAAAGTCCAGCGTCCCTGGCCTCGATCGCATCCGCGACCTCTTCACTGCGGCCGAGCGGGCCGTGCTCGAGGCCACGGCCGGCAGCACGCTGCTGTCCGCCTCGCGGAAGCAACTCGACCAGACGCTGGCCCGGGTGCGGGAGTTTCGCGACAAGTGGCGTGGCCTGCACGCCGGTCAGGCACGGAAGTCCAAACGGTCGGCGGCGGGCACGGCCGCCAACCTGCGGAGCCGCGAGAAGGCGGACGTGTTCACCGCCGCCATCGATCGGCTCCAGGCGCGGCTCGCGGAGATCGGCCTGGCGGCGGCGCCGGCGAAGCCCAAGGCCGTGACCAAGGTCGCCCGTCAGGCCGGCCACCGCACGGCGCGGTCAGGCGTCAAAAGTCGGCTCGCCGCCGCCGCGGCCGATCTCAACCGCGGTCGGGCGTCGCGGCCGGCGGCGAAGGCCGTGGCGGTGCCCGCGGCGGCCGGCGCGGCGGCAAAGACGGCCGCCCCGGCGGCAGCTGGGAAGCCCAAGCCCGGGAAGAAGCGGCGGCCCGCGGCCCTGGCCGCGGCGACGCTCGCCAAGGGGGGCGGCCAGCCCCTGCGGTTCGACGTCACGCAGCAGCGGTCCGCCAAGGCGTCGGCGACGGCGGCGCGGCTGAAGTTCGACGGCCAGATCACCCGCCGCGGTGGGCACACCCTCGCGGCGGGCAAGCGCCGCCAGGCCGCCCGCGACCGGCGGTCCCGGTAACCGACCTACTCGGCGGCGGTGCCCTCCAGGCCGTGTTCCTGGAGTTTCTTGCGGAGCGTGTTGCGATTGATGCCCAGGCGGCCGGCCGCCTTGAGCTGCACGCCGTTGCAGGCGGCGAGCATCTGGGCGATGAGTTCGCGTTCCACGCGGCTCACGATCCGCTCGAAGAGGGCGTCGTCGTCGGCCGCGGCGGTCGAGATGCCCTGCTCGACGAGCTCCCGTGCCAGGCTGTCGAGATCGCCGCCCCGGCCGGGGACGCTGCCGGCCGGCCCGCGGTCGCCGCGGACCGCCGCCGGCAGGAGGTCGAGCGTCACCTCGTCGCCGGCGGCCATGACCACGCACCGCTCGACCACGTTCTGCAGTTCGCGCACGTTGCCGGGCCAGTGGTATTTCACCAGCGCCTCCGCGGCCTCCTTGTGCAGGCGGACGACGTAGCGGTCGTTCTCGCGGTTGTAGTGCGCGAGAAAGTGGCTGACGAGCGCGGGGATGTCGTCGCGGCGGGACCGCAGCGGCGGCAGGTGGATGGGCACCACGTTGAGCCGGTAATACAGATCCTCGCGGAACCTTTCCCGGGCCACCTCGTCGAGCAGGTCGCGGTTGCTGGCGGCGATCACCCGCGTGTCCACGCGGATGGTCTCGGTGTCGCCGACCCGCTCGAACTCCCGCTCCTGCAGCACCCGCAGCAGCTTGACCTGGAGCTTCGGCGTCGTGGAATTGATCTCGTCGAGGAAGATCGTGCCGGTGTGCGCCGCCTCGAAGCGTCCCGCCCGGTTGGCGACCGCGCCGGTGAAGGCCCCGCGAACGTGCCCGAAGAGCTCGCTCTCCAGCAGGCTTTCCAGGAGGGCGCCACAGTTGACCCGCACGAACGGCCCGCTGCCCCGCGGCGAGAGCTGGTGAATCGCCCGGGCGATGAGTTCCTTCCCGGTGCCGGTTTCCCCGAGCAGCAGCACCGAGGCGTTGGAGGCCGCCACCCGCCGGGTCGTGGCGTACACCTGCCGCATGGCAGCGCTGTCGCCGATCAGGCCCGCCAGGGGCGAGGCCGTCGGGTCACTGGCGGGTTGGTCGGGCTGGCGCAGCATCGCGGAAATGGGCGTGGCGGGCCCGGCCGGATGCCTCGATCACCTCGAGCACGTCCGCCGCCGCCCTGCGGGTGTCGTCGTCGGTCGCCCGATTGTACACCCGGTAGTCGGCGAGCATCTCCCGGGACGTGAGCAGCAGCCCGTGCCGCGCCACGCTCGCCTCGAAGGCGGCGAGGGCCTCCCGTCGGGCGGCCTCGGAAAGGTCGTTTCGCGCCGCCTCGTCGTGCAGGGTCAGCTGCGCCTCCGATCGGCCGATGACGGCCAGCAGTGCCAGCGCCGGCGACCGCAGGTCCGGCTCCAACAGCGCGGAGCGGGCCGTCGGCAGGTTGAGCGAGACATCCTGTCCGCGGCGGCCGAGCCGCGCGAGCAGCGCGAAGGCCTGGCGGGCCCGGGCGAGCCGCTCGGCCGCCGCGGCCGCGCGGGATGCCGGATCGATGGCCCGCGGGCCGCCGGCCTGCGCCAGGGCGTCGGGGAACCGCGCCGCCGTGGTCACGACTCCCGTCGTGGGATCGGCCGCCGGGACGAAGAAACTGTCGAGCCGATCCACGATCGCGATTCCCGGCACGTCGCAGAACTTCAGGATCAATTGCTGGAGGAAGCAGCCGCGGCCGTCGTCGTCGAGTGGATCGACCACGACGAGCACTGGTGGCGCGTTGCCGACGCCCTGCTGCTGGAGAAACTGCACCGTCTCCAATGGCGTCGGCCGGATGATCCGCGCGCCGAGCATGACGAGTCTCGTGTCGGCCGAGTCGCGGGCGGCGAAGATCGCCTCGCGGCCCGTGGCGACGACGACGGTCTCGTATCCGAACCGCGCCAGGTTGCCGGCGATCTCCTGCGCCGCATCCACCCGGGGATGGGCCACGACCGCCCGCTCGACGCCCCGGGCGGTGGCGGCGTGGGCGAGGATTTCGATCACGCGGCTCGAGCCGGCGTAGGGCGGGTCGCCCGCGGCCAGTGCCAGGGTCCGCGCCGCCGCGAACTGCACGCCGGGGTCGGGCACGGCCAGCGCCCGCGCGACCGCGCGACGGGCCGCCGGCGGCAACGGCGCCGACGGTGGCGAGGCGTCCTCCGGCGGCTCGAGTGCCCGGGTGGCGGCGGCGGCGGCCTCCCACATCCCGCGGGTCACGGCCAGGTCGAGAACGTCGGCGGCGACCTCGGCCGAGAAGCCCGCGGGAGGGGCGAGGGCCGCGCGGAGTTCGGCCGGCTCGATGCGGTCGAGGGCCGTGGTCGGGTCACCGGCGAAGACCAGCATCTGCTCCAGCCGGGCGAGCAGGACCAGGCGGATCACGGCGGGATCCGTCGGTGCCAGGGCCATCAGGTCGCGGGCGAAGTGCATCGCCTCCTGGATGCGGGCGGCACGGGGCGGGAGGTCGAGGCGGTCGAGCCGCCCGGCCTCGGGGTTCCACACGAACCGCTCCACGGAGCCGGTCACGCTGCCCCCGAAGGCGGCCGCGGCCTGACGGGGGTCGGTGACGGGCTCGAGCCGCAGGTGATCCACCTCCGGCAGTCCGGCGGGCGACAGCGTGCGGTCGAGCCGTGCGGCGAGGCGGGCGATCACCTCGTCCGGCGGCGGCAACGGCTGCGAAGGGTCGGCGCCGCGGGCCGCCGCCAGCGCCCGCAGCACCTCGATCGCGGCCTCCCGCACCGCTGCCGGCGTGTCGCTCACCACCGCCGGCGCGAGCAGGAACGTCTCGATGTCCGCCGCATCGCTGGCGGCCAGGGCGGCGATGATTCCGGGCCAGTGGTCGATGTCCCCCGCGGCGAGCCAGGCGAGCAGCGGCTGCCGGGCGGATGGCCCGAGGTCGCGGACGAGGCCGCGGGCCAGCGTCTTCGCGGGCGCCGCGGAGGAGTCGGACTGGAGCACATCCACCAGGGCGGGCAGCGCGCGCTCACGGGCCGCCGCCAGGCGGGCGGCCGCGGTGCGCCGCTCGGCGGCCGACTCGGACCCGAGTGCCGCCGCAGCGGCGGCGAGCCGGGCCGGATCGTGCCGTCGCGCGGCGGCCGCCGTGCGGATCTCCGTCAGCACCGTGCCGACGTCGGGATCCGTTCCCTTGAGCCGCCGCTCCAGCCTGGCCAGCGCGGCGGTGTCGAACGCGTCGCCCAGGTCGGCAAGCGCCTCCGCGCGGCCGGCGCCGGCCGCCTCGAGCGCCGCCATCAGACGACCGCGGTATCCGCGGGCCGCGTCGATCGCCTCGACATCGGCCGCCCGGATCGCGGCGTCGAGCAGGTCGTGCGGCGTGGTGCGCGGCGGAAAGGCGAGCGAATCGACGACGGCCTGCTGCAGAGGATCGAGCGGCGTGGCCGCCCGGGCGGCCGGCAGGCATGCCGCTGCGGTCGCCAGCAGCACCGCGAGACGCGCGGCCGTGACGCCGCGGGCCCGGCGACCCGGTTCGCTGCCCGTCGATGCCACGATTGCCGGCCCCCGCGATGGTGGGCGGACTTCAGCCGGCCGTCGTCAGCCGCCGCCGCCAGACGGCAATCTGTTCGGCCACCGAGGCGGGCGAGGTGGAGCCGAAGCTCACCATCCGCGCAACTGCCCGGGATGCTCCCAGGGCGCCGCGCAGGCCGGCGTTCCAACCGGCATATTCACCAGAGAACTCTTCGTCGGAAAGGTCCGCCAGCGGCACGCCGCGGGTCATCGCCAGTCGCACGAGGCGGCCCACGATCTCGTGGCCGGTGCGCTGCGGTACGCCCTGCGCGATCAGCGCCTCCATGAGGCTGGTGGCGTCGAGATGGCCGCGGTCGAGCGTGGCCGTCACGGCCACGCGATCGAACCGCGTGCCGGCCACCAGCGGCGCGGCCACGCCGAGGACGGCCTCGAGCGTGTCGATCGAGTCGAAGATCGCCTCCTTGTCCTCTTGGAGGTCGCGGTTGTAGGCCGTGGGCAGGCCCTTGAGGAGGACCAGCAGGGCCTGGACGTTGCCGATCGTGCGGGCCGACTTGCCGCGGATGAGTTCGAGCACGTCGGGGTTGATCTTCTGCGGCATGATGGAACTGCCCGTGCAGAAGCCCTCCGGCAGGACGAGAAACCCGAACTCCTGCCCGCTGTAGAGCACCCATTCCTCGGCCCATTGCGAGAGATGGACGGCGGTCAGGGCGATCACGAAGGCCAGCTCGCAGACGAAATCACGGTCGCTGGCCGCATCGACGCTGTTGGCGGCCACGGCGTCGAAGCCCAGTGCGGCCCGCACGTGGTCCCGGTCGATCGGCAGGCTCGTGCCGGCCAGCGCCCCGGAGCCGAGCGGCAGGACGTTCGTCCGCCGCCGGCAGTCGGCGAGCCGGTCGCGGTCGCGGGCGAGCTTCTCGCACCATGCGAGCAGTTGATGCGCGGCGAGCACAGGCTGGGCCCGCCGCATGTGCGTGTAGCCCGGGATCACGAGCTGCGACTCGCGCTCGGCGAACCCGAGGAAGGCCCGCTGCAGTTCCACGAGGCCGCGGTCGAGCCGGTCGATGGCCCGCCGGCAGTGGAGCCGCAGGTCGGTGGCCACCTGGTCGTTGCGGCTCCGTGCCGTGTGCAGCTTGCGGCCGGCGTCGCCCAGCCGGGCCGTGAGGGCCGACTCGACGTGCAGGTGGATGTCCTCCTTGGCGGCCGTGAACTCGAACCGGCCGGCGTGGATCTCGCCCCGGATCTCCTCCAGCGCCTGCGCGATCGCGTCGGCCTCCGGCACGGTCATCAGCCCGCAGGCGGCGAGCATCCGCGCGTGGGCGATCGAGCCGTCGATGTCGTCGTCGGCCAGTCGGCGGTCGAACGACACGCTCTCGGAAAAGGCCTCCACCCGCTTGTCCGTCGGCTCGCGGAACACGCCCCCCCAGGCCTTGGCCGCGGGCTGATCGCGGTGCGGGGAATCGTCGGGGGATGGCACGGCTCGGTCCTCAGTGTCACGGGCGGAGCCAAATCCTACTTTGAACCGGGGTTGGCGGAAATGCGGCCGCACTGCCCGCCGTCCACCCGCGTCACGCCGCCGGTGCGGCCACTACACTCTGCCGTATGACGAGTCCCGCGGATTTTCTGGCCCCCGGCGGACGGCTCGCGGCCCGGCTCACCGGCTGGGAGTCGCGGCCGCAGCAGCTGGAGATGGCGGCGCTCGTGGCCCGCGCGATCGCCGAGCGGCGGCATGCGATCGTCGAGGCGGGCACGGGGGTCGGGAAGAGCCTCGCCTACCTGGTGCCGGCGATCCTCGCCGCGACGGCGGACCAGGAGGATGCCGGAGGCGGTGCGACGGCGCCCGGCTGGGAGGAGGAAGATCCGCCGGCCGCCACCGGCCGGCCGCGCCGCGTCGTGATCTCGACGCACACCATCGCGTTGCAGGAGCAGCTCATGACCAAGGACATCCCGCTCGTGGCGGCGGTGATGCCCCGGGAGTTCTCCGCCGTGCTCGTGAAGGGGCGCGGGAACTACGTCAGCCTGCGGAGGCTGGCGCTGGCCGTCGAGCGGTCGGGGAGCTTGTTTCCCGAGGAGGGAGAGCGGGCCGAGTTGCTGGAACTCGCCCACTGGGCCCGGCGCACGGGCGACGGCTCCCTCGCCGACCTGCCGGCGGCGCCGAGCCCCGCGATCTGGGAAGAGGTGGCCAGCGACTCGGGCAACTGCATGGGCCGCGCCTGCCCGACGCACGCGCAGTGCTTCTACTACGCCGCCCGACGGCGGATGGCCCACGCCCAGGTGCTCGTCGTCAACCACGCGGTGTTCTTCGCCGACCTCGCCCTGCGCCGGGGCGGTGCGAGCCTGCTGCCGAGCCACGACATCGTGATCTTCGACGAGGCCCACATGGCCGAGGCCGTCGCCAGCGAGCACCTCGGCATCGGCGTGTCGAGCGCCGGGATCGAGCGGGTGCTGTCCAAACTCCACAACGACCGCACGCACCGGGGCCTGCTGCTGCATTACAAACTGCACGATCTCGAGGCCGACGTCCGCCGCTGCCGCCGGGCGGCCGAGGCCTTCTTCGCGAGCGTGAAGGATGCGCTCGCGGCACGGGGTGATCCGCCGTGGCGGGTGTCGGCGCCGGGACTCGTCGCCGACCAGCTCGGCGAGCCGCTCGCCAGCCTCGCCCGGCGGCTGCGCGCCGCCGCCGACGGCCTCGCGACCGACGCCGAGCGGCACGACCTGGGCTCGCTGGCGGAGCGACTGACGGCCCATGCGGCGGCGATCGACACGTGGCTGCGCCAGCGGGAGCCGGGGAGCGTGTGGTGGGTCGAGTCGACCCGCTCGCGGCGCGGCCGGGAGCGGCTCACGCTGTCGAGCGCTCCCGTCGACGTGGCGGACACGCTCCGCCGCGAGCTCTTCGCCCGCGTGCCGACCGTGATCCTCGCGAGTGCGACGCTGGCGGTGGAGACGCCGGGCCACCGCGACGCCGAGGAACCCGCGGCCGACTGCGATCCGTTTCATTACGCGCGGAGCCGCCTGGGTGTCGGCGCGGCGGCGCTCGGCCGCCGGCTCGGCAGCCCGTTCGATTACGCCCGGCAGGCCCGGCTCGTCCTCGTCGACCGGCTGCCCGATCCGGCCGATCGCGACCGGTACGACGAGGCCGTGGTGCAGATGGTCCGCCGCTA
>JBIPLS010000123.1:0-10441 GCA_044368305.1 Pirellulales bacterium | reverse complement strand
GGTGATCCGCCGCGGCGGAAAGCGGGCCTCGAAGCGGGCCTTGAGGTCGTCGAGGCTCGTCCGGCCGTCGAGCATGTCGAGCAGCGCGTATTCCTCGGGTCGGAAGCGGAAATACGCCAGCGCGATCGGGTCCTTGACCACCCACCAGGCCTGCCCCTGGTGGATCTGCCGATTGACGACCAGGTCGCCGCGCCGCCGCAGGCCCACGGGGCGGGTCGTGCTGGCGCGGAAGGCGTCGGCCGTGGCCATCGGCGTCCTGCGGCTACTTCCGCACCGGGGGCAGCGGCGGCTTGCCGGAGTGGACCGTCATGGTCGCGGTCTTGCCCGGCCGCAGCAGCCACTGCTTCGAGGGCTCGGCCTGCCGGTTCTCGACCTCGGCCACGACCTTGTAGTCGCCGCCGCTCTCGTCGAGCGGGCTGACGAACACCATCCGGCCCGTGAACGTCTCCCTGTGGTCGCCCGCGAGCGTCACCTCCACCGTCACCGGCCGGTCGCGGACCTGCTCGGGATCCCACTTCGCCGCATCGACGTAGCCCTCGACCTTGAGCTTGTCGGTGCGGACGACGCGGGCCAGCGGATCGCCGGGCTGCATCCACTCGCCCTGGTGCGGGAAGACCTGGACCACGATGCCGTCGAGGGGCGACTTGATGAGCCGCCGCTCGATGCCGTTATCGGCCGCATCCACCTCGACCTGCTTGGAGGTGGCGGCGAGCTTCGCCAGTTCCCGCTCCAACCTGGCCTGCTCGATCTGCAGGCCGGTCTTCTCCCATTCCAGCTTCAGCCGGTCCCGCTCGACCTCCGTGACCGAGCCCTCGGATCGCGCGTGGGCGCTCTCCGCCTTCTGATGGGCCTTCTTGGCGACCGCCTCGGCCTTCTCCGCATAGCGGATATCGACGTCGCTCTCCGACTTGGAATTCGCCTGCTGGTGCTCGGCCACGGCCTTGCGCTTTTCCATCTGCGGCTGGTTGTCGTCGATCTTCGCGATCACGTCTTCCCGGGAGATCGTGTCGCCCTCGCGGACGCGGAGTTCGACGAGCACACCCGCCTCGCGGGCCGGGACTTTGGCTTCGTCGATCACCGAGACGAGGCACCGCTCTAGCACAGGCTCCGGATCGGCCGCGCGGCCCCCGGAAACGAGGCCCGACGCCGCCAGTGCTGCCGCCACGAACCACGCGTCCCGCCGCATTGCCCGCCCCTTTCTTGTCCCGCCACTCACCACAGCCGGAAGAAGACCTGTGTCTGGAGAAAGGACAGCAGGTCGTGGAACCAGACGTAGCCCAGCGGCCGCTTGCCACAGGCGATCCGGGCCGTGACGCTCGCCCCGGCCCCGAGCTCCTCCTTGTCGTGCCGCTCCGGGTCGATCGTCACCCGGACGAGCACCGTGTTGCCCTGCTCGCCGCGAATCTCGGCCTGCTCGTGGATCTCCTTGACGGTACCGCGGTGCCGGGTGCCCGGGTCTGTGGCGAGGATGTAGTCCACCTCCAGGTCGCGGCCGGCCTGTCGGGCCGTGGCGGCCGCGCGGTTGACGTGGCCGAGCCGATCGTCGGGCATGTGGATCTCCAGTTCCCAGGGACCGGTCTTGTCGGCCACGCTCATCAGCGACTGCCCCTTCTCCACAGGCCGCAGGAGGAGCCGGTCGCGGACCTGCCAGGTCACGATCACGCCATCAATCGGGCTGCGGACCGAGAGATCCTCCTGCTTCTTCTCGTGGAGGGCCTGCTGGTCCTCCAGGCTCTTGATTTCCCGCGACAGCCGGGCCCGCTCGCCGTTGAGACGGTTTTTCTCGGCCTCGGTCAGCTTCTCGTTCTTGAGGCTGCGCTCCGTGGCCAAGAGCTGCTCTTGGGCGGTGGCCTTGCGGCCGATCACGTCGGTGATCGCCACGTCGAGCTCCGTGTTCCGCAGCGTGGCGAGGAGCTGGCCCTGCTGGACCGCGATGCCGTGCTCGACCCCGGGCTCGATTTTCTCGACCACCCCGTCGATCCCGGCGAACACGTCGCGGCGATGCACCGGCTCGAGGGTGCCCTTGCCCTCCAGCCGCAGCTCGGCTGGCACGAACACGAGCGCCGCGATCGCCGCCGCGGCGGCCAGCGCCGCGGCCACCGTGCGCGGCAGGTTGCGGGCCGTCGTCAGCACCCGGGACTTGCCCGCCAGATCGAGCAGCGGGTAGAGCGGCAGGCTGGTGTGCGCCAGGGCGTTGGCCAGGGCCACCTTGCCGTGCTCGGCCACGACGTCCACGCGGGCCCGGCGGCCGGCGTCGATCGCCGCCGACTGGAACCACTCCACGACCAGCGCGCCGATCGGCTCGGGCACCGACCGCGCCTCGGCCTCGGCCTTGGCGACGGCCACGGCGTCCACGCCGCCGGGCTTGATGACGGGCGTGGGCCGCGGCTTCTCCAGCGGGATCACCGCCAGCGCCGTGGCGTGCGACTCGTCGATGTAGTGCTCCAGCTCCTCCTCGATCTGCGGCGGCAGTTCGCGGGAGGGATCGGGATGCCAAAGGGGGTCGCCCGCCCGGGCCACGACCCGCACGAGCGCCTCGATCGCCTGCACGGCCGACGCCCGCCGCTCGACCGACTCCTGACCGCTGACGGCCTCCAGCTGCAGCTTCCGCCGCCGCTTGACCACCACGCTGACGCGGTCGCAGCCGATGATCCGCCGGGCCTCGTTGGCCAGGACGAAGGCGGTGGCCACGGGGTCGAGCGATTCGTGCACGGCGCGGCTGAACCGCTCCACCTGGGCCAGGGCCGCCTGCTGCGCGTCGATCGTCGCCAGCTGCCGCCGCTCCAGGTAGGACTGGGCCACGCCGCCGAGCCGCTCCAGGAACCGCAGGTAGCCCCGCTGCACGTCGTCGGCGTTGGGGTGGTGGAAGACCTCGATCAGGCCCGCTCGATTCCCGGCCTTGTCGAGCGGCACCGCGACGACGAGCAGGTCGGTGGCATTGGTGGCCAGCGGCGCACCGTCGGGGCCAGTCACCTGGGCCCGCGGCGGCACGAGCAGGCCGGCGGGCGCGCCGAGCAGCGACTGCACGAGGCCGTTGTGGGCCGCCTGGGCCTCGGGGTTGGCGGCGATGCCGGCGCGGTCCATGCCGGCATGGCACACCGGCTCGACGCGTCCCCCCTCGCCCACGAGCCACACCAGCCCCCCGACGGCCTCCATCGCCGTGATCGCACGGTCGAGGAGGCCGCTGAAGAAGTCGCCCTCGGACACGTCGCCGCCGGCCAGCCGCTCCACCTCGGCGATGACCGCGAGGATCTGCGACCGGGCGCGTTCGACCTCGAGGGCTTCTTCGGTGGTGCTCATGGCTGGAGGCCGCCGCGGCGGCGTCAGGCGCGGGTGGCCTGCGAATGCACGATCCGCTTCTGCACGTCGGTCTCGAGCATCCCGAAGGCCTGCTCGTGCCGCTGCACCGCCATCACGAGGGCGGCGGCGAGCCGCTTGGCCGTGAAGAAGTTGACGATGATCCGCTGGGTGAGTTGGATGGTCTCGGGCGCCGTGCCACCGACCTGCTTGTTGAGCCCGAAGTCGACGATCAGCTCCTCGGGCGTGCCGGTCACGCGGCAGAAATTGGCGTAGGTCGCGACGATGTGCGACTCGTCCACTGGGACCTGCATCGACTCGGGGGAGGGCTTGTCGGTCATGGCAGTCGGCTCCGGGGGGAAAAAGGGCGGGACGATCCCCGCGAATTGCGGGAGCCCGAAGTTTATCCCCGCCCCGTGGCCGGGCCAATCCGCCTGGCGTCAGCCCCGGCATGTCGCTGCATCCAGGCGGCGGACACGAACCGGCGCATGAGGGCGCGGAACACCCGCTCCGCGGCGGCCTGCCAAGCCGCGGAGCCGCCCTCGGCCCCGGGATCGAGGCCCCGGAACCAGAGCCGGCACGGCCAGCCGCGGGACGCCGCGATGGCGTTGAACCGCTCAGCGATCCGCAGCGTCCACGCCGCGCCGAGCGTCTCCCGGATGGCGAGCCACGGCGGGTCGATCCGCGCCGCGAGCGGATGGCCGCTGGCCGACCGCCGCATAGGCCAGGCCGACTGGGCCGCCGCCAACACGCCGCCCGCGGCGACGAGCAGGCAGCCGAAGGCGTCGAGGCCGCCGGCGGGCGGCGGCGCGGCCACCAACGGCAGAAAGCCGCGCAAAAGCACGAGTTGGCCCGCGGCGACCAGCGTGGCGGCCAGGCCGCGCCGCGTGCCGGCGAAGTTGAGCCAGCCGACCGCCACGATGACGAGCATGAACCCGCGGACGAGCAGGGGGACGTCCGGAAACGTGCCGGGCCGCACGAGCGTGGCCGTGGCCGCGGGCAGCGCGAGCACGACCGCCAGCGTCGCCACGATGAACTGCCACACGCCGTGCTGGGGCCGCTTGGCGCCCAGCAGCGACGTCGTCGGGCAGAGTGAAACCGCCGCGGCCACGAGCCGCACCGCCGCCAGCGCGGGGGGGTCCGTCAGGCCGCCGGCCGCCCGCCAGGCCATCTCGCCGGCCAGGAGGGCCGCGGCCGCCGTCGCCCACATCGCGGCCGGCACCGCCGTGGATCCGCGCACCAACCAGCCGCCGACCGCGGCACACCCGGTCGCGACCACGGCGGCGACACAGGCGACGACGAGCCAAGGGTCCGCGACAGGCATGGCAGAAGCCTACCGCGGCCCGCCGGGACCGACCAAAGCCACGAGCAGCGCGGGCGGGCGGCAGGACCGGTCGTGACGATTGGGCAGGAATCTGCAGAAACGGTCGCCCGGCCGGTCGTGGGCCGCCGATGCCTCCCGCAGCCGGCCGGGCGTCGCCGGTCCGCCCTCCGGAAACCACCGCCGATGCACCGCCCCGCGGCCTCTCCCTCGCACCGCCCCGCTCCCGCGCTCCATGCCGTGCTGCATGCCGCGGTCGCCGTGGGCCTCTGCATGGCGGTCGCCACCGAGTCCGCGGCGATCGAGATGTTCACCTTCTTCGGTGACGGCAGCCGGATCGGACTGCCGAGCCTGGAGGTGCCGATCGAGGCCTACCCCGGCATCCCGCTGCGCAGCGATCGCATCCGGGCCCGCCGAGCCTCCCGCCGGCCGGCCGCGCCGGCCGCGCCCGCCCAGCCGGGCCTGCCGCGCGGGATCACCATCCGCGCGATGCCGACCTCGCCCCAGCCCCAGGCCGTGCAGCCGCGGGTCGCGCCTCGGCCGCGAGCCATGCCCGCGCGATCGGCGCCGCCGATGGCACCGGCTCCGGACGACATCCTCACCGAGAGCGTCAGGGCTCCACTGGCGGAGTGACCGCCAGCCGACCCACGCCGGTCAGTTCCGCCCGACTTCCTTCTTCAACGCGGCGAGCAGTTCCGTCGCATCCCGCCGCGTGGCGAACATCGGCTCGTTCGCCAGGACCTCCTCCAGGAGCTTTCTGGCCCGCTCCTTGTCGCCACGGTCGGACAACAGCTTGGCGACGTAGTAGGCGCCGTCGGTCGTGAGGGCGTTGTTGCGGGCGATCTGATCGAGGATCTTCTCGGCATCCTCCCGGCGGCCCCGCTTGTAGTAGACCCAGGCCAGGGTGGTCAGGGCGTTGACCTGCTGCGGGGAGTTTTCCCGATGCATCGCCACGTTGGCCTCGGCCATCTCGGTGGCCCGCTGCCGCGCGTTCTCGTCGTCAGACTCGATGAGCACCAGCGCCAGCGAATTGCTCGCCGGGAAGTTGCTGGGCGACTGGACGTGGGCCTCGTTGAAGAACCGCTCGGCCGTCTTGAAGTCGCGGGCGATGCGGGCGATGGCCCCGCGGACGATCTTGCCGTCGAGGCTCTTGCCGTCGATCTGCAGGGCGGTGTCGGCCATCGTCTTGGCCGTGTCGAGGTCGTTCTGGCCCAGATACCACTGGGACGAGAACAGCAGCACGCCGGGATCCTTCGGCGCCGCCTTGACGGCGGCATCAATGTACTTCTTGGCGACGTCCCGCTTCTTGGCCTCGTCGAAGAGCCGGGCCATGGCGAGCTCGGGCTGCACCGCCTTGTCGTCGAGCTTCCGGGCGTCGCGGAACTGGGCGAGCGATTCCTGCTCCTTGCCGAGCTGGAAGAGCACGATGCCCATTCGCTGATGGGCGCTGGCGTTGTCGGGATCGAGCTCGAGCCACGCCTGGAGATGCTTCTGGGCCTGCTCCCACTGCTTGCGGGCCTCGCACACCGCGGCGTTGCCGGCGTGGCAGCGGATGTCGAAGTCGCGCTTCCGCTTGGCGTTCTCGGTGAAGGCGGCGGTCAACGCGGTGGCCTTGTCGAAGAGCACCGCCGCGTCGGTGATCCGCCGATCTTGGAAGGCGATGTCGCCGAGCATCAGATAGGGCTCCGGGTCGCCGCCGAACTTGACGGCCGTGTCCTCCAGCTCGCCGCGGGCGGGCGGCAACTGGTTCACGCTCAGCCAGAGCATGGCCATCATCACGCCCGGGGGAGGCAGCTTGGGGTTGTTGCTCTTGGCCCGCTCCAGGATCGCCTTGCAACCGTCGATGTCGCGGGAACGGAAACGATCGATGGCGTTGGTGATCTCCTTGTCCTGGCTGTCATCCGACACGGCCCTGCCGACGAGCGTTTGCGCGGTGACCTGGGCCGCAGCCCTGCCGCCCGACGCCGCCGCCAGGCCGACGGCGAGCAGGCACGTCGCGGTGCGGATGAAACGGTTCGAGAAACGAGCGGCCATGGTGAAATCCCCCCGAAAAATGGACTTGTCCGTTGCGACTCGACGAATTGGTACTCTAGCGGAGCATGCTGGGTAATTCCACCGGCCGCGAAAAGGACCATCGCCTTGATCTTGGGCGCCGTGTGTGAGCGGGAGATGTGGGCCGCCCCCCGCAGCCGGGGCCTGTTCGTGGCCCGCGCCGTGTACGGCGGCACGCTGCTCGGGATCGTGGCCACCTGCTGGCTGGTGGTGACGGGGTCGCAGACGGTGGCGACCGTGGGGGACGCGGCCCGATTCGGGGCCACCCTGATGCGGATCCTGGCCCCTCTCCAACTTGTGCTGGCCATGCTGGCCGCCGCCCTCGTGGCCGTCCTGGCGGTGGGCGTGGAGAAGGACCGGCGGACGCTGGAACTGCTCCTCGTCAGCCGTCTCACCGACGCCCAACTGGTGCTCGGCAAGCTCGCCGGCAGCCTGCTGCGGGTGATGGTGTTGCTCGTCGCGGCGGTGCCGATCTTCGCCCTGGCCGGACTGTTCGGCGGCATCGAGGCGAACCAGTTGGCGCGGCTCTTCCTGGTGACGGCCGCAGCCGCCGTGGCCGCGGCGAGCGTGGCCAACGCCGTCGCCTTCTGGAGGGACACGACGTTCCAGGCGCTGGCGATCAGCGCCTTCCTGCTGGCGGCGTGGACGGCCACGGGGGAGGCGGTGGCTGCCCGCTTCGGTCCGCAGGCCGGCGCGGCCGCATCGCCGGCACGAGCGACCTTCGCGGCGCTGGCCCCCGGCGGTGGCGGATCGCTCGGACCGTTCCTCGGCGTGTGTGCCGCGGTGGCCGCCGTCAGCAGCGGCCTGGCCGTCACCCGCGCCCGCCGCTGGAACACGGCACAGGAGGCCCGCCGCCGGCCCGGCCTGGCCGGCACCGAGGCGGCTTCCGCGCCGCGCGGGGCGGCCGGCCACGGCTGGTTCACCCGGCGCGGCATGTGGTCCAATCCCATCCTGTGGCGCGAGGTCTGCACCCGGGCTCACGGGCGGGCGATGCCGCTGGTGCGGCTGGCGTGGCTCGTGCTCTTCGCCCTGGCCGTCGCGGGCGTGGCGACCGAGGCGCGGGCCACCCGGCCCGACCGGCTCGCCGTGGCCGTGGCCGTGGTGCCGATGGCGCTGGCGAGCGTCCTGGCCGTGGCCGCGATGGCCGTCACCAGCGTGACGACCGAGCGGGATCGGGGCACGTTCGATCTCCTGCTGGTCAGCGACCTGGAGCCGGGCGAGTTCGTCTGGGGCAAGCTGCTGGGCGTGCTGCTCGCCGCCCGCGAGATCGTGCTCCTCCCGCTGGCGTTGGTCGCGGCGTTGGTCGCGGCGGGGATCGCCACGCCCGAGCACGGCCTGTACATCGCGTGCGGGCTGGCGGTGCTGCTGTTCTTCGCGGCGGTGCTCGGGCTGTACGCAGGGCTCTCCCACGCCGCGTCCCGGCGGGCGATCGCCGTCACCCTCGGGATCGTGGCCTTCCTGTTCGTGGGCGTCGCCACCGCGATGCGGATCATGGTGGCCTTCGGGGCGAGCTTCGAGCTGCAGTTGGGCCCCTTCCTGGCGGTGATCGTGGGCGGGGCGGTCGGCCTGTACGCCGCCCTGTCGGCCCGCAATCCCTCGCCGGCCGTGGGCTGGGCGTCCGCGCTGCTCCCGGTGCTGACCTTCGTCGCGCTCACCGACTTCCTGCAGGGCAGCACGCTGCAGGTGTTCCTCGTGGTGTGCGTCGCCTATGGCTTCGCGACGCTCGCCCTGCTCGTGCCGGCCATCGGGGCCTTCGACCTGCTCACCGGACGCACCACCAACGGCGGCTGATTCACCGCGGGGGCGGCGTGGGCTCGGCGGCGACGGCGGCGGGCCGGCCCGTCCGGTCGAGGGCCAGGAGCCGCGCCTGCGCCTGGGGCGGCGCGTCCCCCCGGGCGACGGCCTGTCGGTAGCTCTCGACCGCGTCGGCGTGGCGGCCGAGCGCCTCCTGGGCCATCCCCTCGAGCACGAGCACGTCCGCCGGCGTCTGGTTGGGGCCGTATTGCTCGCTGAGAATCGCCAGCGTCGCCAGAGCCCGCTGCGGCCGGCCGAGCCGCTGGTAGGCGTCGGCCGCGTCGCGCAGGATCTGCCTGTCGTCGGGCGCGAGGGCCAGCCCGCGGTGGTAGTCGGCGAGCGCCGGCTCCGCCTGGCCGCGGGCCATCGCCACCTGGCCGCGAAGATGCCAGGCGGCGGCCGAGCGGGGCGCCATCCGCACCGCCTCGCGGGCCAGCCGGTCGGCGTCTTCCAGGAGCCCCAGCTCCATGTACATCCTGCCCGCGTCGATGGACAGCCCGACGTCGCCGGGCGAGAGCTTCAGGGCGGCCGCGACCTGCGTGACGGCCTCCATCTTCTGGCCGCGCTTCCAGAGGACGTCGGCGTAATGCCGCCGGGCATCGACGTCGAGCGGGCAGCCCTTCACCGCCCGCTCCAGCAAGCCCTCGGCCCGCACGAGGTCGTTGCGATCCGCCGCCGACAGCCCCTCGTTGCACAGCCGCCGCGCGTCGGCCAGCTGCGGCGGCACGGGATCGCGCGACCGCACGAGGCGGCAGCCGCCGGCCAAGCCGGCGACGACGAGCAAGACGAGTGCACGACGCAGCGCCATGGGACCGCCTGACCGCACGAAGGGGGCCGCCGGACTGTAGCGGCGCGGCGCGGCCACCGACAGACGGGCCGATGCCTCCCATCCTGCCGGGATTGCCCGGGCCGCCGGGCCGATGGGGATCGGTCTTGGCGCCGTGCGCCGACTCTCCGTACCACCCTGGCTCATCCGGGCGGGAGAGGAGGAGCGGTTGCCAGGTTCCAGGACTCGACGGCTCCGTGCGATTGGCTTCGGCGGGCTGGCCGCTCTGGCCGCGGGCTGCGAGGTTCGCGACGAACTGGCGGCGCCGCCACCTCGGGGCTGGCAGGCCGTTTCCGCGGCCGATTCCCGGCCTCTGCGGGCGGCCGTGACGGCGTCGCCGACGGCGATCGAATACGTCGAGGGCTGCGACTCCGGCCTGCGTCGGGCCGCCGAGGACCGCCGCCCGGTGCTGATGGTGTTCCGCGCGGCGTGGTGCGGCTGGAGCGCGGAGCTGGCGCGGGAGGCGCTGGCCGACCCGCGGCTCGTCGGGCTTTCCCGCCGGTTCGTCTGCGTCGCCATCGACGCCGATCGCGACGCGGCCGCCTGCCGCCGCTTCGCCGTGGATCGCTTCCCGACGGTGCTGCTGCTCGACGTCACCGGGGTCGAGCGGTTCCGCACGACGGGATCGACGGCCGCGGGACTGGTCGACGCGATGGCCGGCCTGCTCGCCGATCGTGGCCGGCTGGCCGCCGAGCCGCCCGCCACGCCACGTTGACCCGCTTCGGCTACGATGCCTGCCGCGGCCCCGGCCGCACCCGCTTTCCGCCCGGACCGGACCCCGTGCCGCCACCCGCCACCGCTCCGCAGGAACGGAAGTTCCACGCCTACCCGTGGTGGAGCCCACGGTTCTGGCACGGCATGCCGCTGGGCGTGTGGCTGCCGCTCGTGGCGGAGCACCACGGCCGCGCGGCGTTCTCGAAGTGGGGCCTGATGGCCACCGTGTCGATGGCGGCGGCCTTCAACTCCCTGTGCGAGCCCTTCAGCGAGGCGCGGTTCCGCCGCCGGCTGCGCGACCGCCCGGCCACACCGCCGCCCCTGTTCATCATCGGTCACTGGCGGAGCGGCACGACGCTCCTCCACGAGCTGGCGATGCTCGACGAGCGGTTCTGCTGCCCGAACACCTACCAGTGCCTCGCCCCCGGCCACTTCCT
>JBIPLS010000122.1:0-10454 GCA_044368305.1 Pirellulales bacterium | reverse complement strand
CGGCTCGCGGGCGGCATGAGTTGCGTCGCTCAAACGCTCCGCATCCTCACGCCGACCCGTTCGCCTGCCCCGGGCGAGTTTTTGGCAGCGCCTAGGGAAGCTGGGCGGAGCGGATCGCCGGCGACGCCGGGGCGGAGGGGCCCGCCTGCTCGAGGGCGGCGAGGAGCTGCGACTCCGTGATCGCATCGCGGAGCACGATCGGCTCCCGCGCCGGGCCGCCCGGCTCGCCGCCTGGAAAGATGACGAGGAACGGGATCGATTTGCTGCCCATGCTGGTCAGGAAGCGGTGGATCTCCGGGGAGCGATCGGTGAAGTCGGCCAGGATCGGCACCACCCGGTTTCTGCGGATCAGGTCGGCCACCTTCCGGGTCTCGATCGCCGTGAACAGGTTCGTCGTGCACGTCGGACACCAGTCGGCGGTGAAGTCCACGAGCACGGTCGCCCCCACCCGGCGATGTGTCGCCAGTTCCTGCACCGAGAACGGCTGCTGCCAGTCGATGAGGCTCCGCCCGCCGCCGTGGGGGCCGAGCCAGAAGAAACCGGCGCTGCCGATCGCGGTCACCAGCGCAGCCGCCTGCACCCAGCGGCCGAAACCGGCCGTTCCCTGCCGCTCCTGCTGGCGCCCCACCCACCAGCAGCCCATCCAGATGCCGATCAGCATCACGAACGTGGGCACGAACCAGGCGGGCTGCTGCCGCAGCATGGAGAACAGATAGGCCACAGTCCCCAGCATCACGAACCCGAGCAACTCCTTGAACGTCGCCATCCACGCCCCGGGCCGCGGCAGGAAGCGGACCAGTCCCGGGAACAAACCGACGAGGATGTAGGGCAGGGCCATCCCGGTGGCGATGGCGGCGAACACGGCGTAGGTCACGGCCGTCGGCTGCGTGAGCGTGAATCCGAACACCGGGCCGAGGAAGGGGCCGCTGCACGGGGTGGCCAGCACCGTTCCCAGGACACCCTTGAGGAAGGCGCCGGCGGGCCCCTCCTTCGTTTGCACGTGTCCGGCCTGCTCGCCGATGAAGCCGGGGATCGGGATCTCCCACACGCCGAGGAACGACAGCGCGAAGGCGAACACGATGCCGATCATCGCGATGCGGAACTCGACGAACTGGAACTGCTGTCCCCAGCCGAGGTTCGTGTTCGCGAGGCCGATGTTGGCGGCGACACTCGCCGTGGCCAGCGCGAAGAACACGGCGAACACGCCGGCGCAGTACCACATGTTCATGGAGAACACCGCCTGCCGTGCCCGGCCCGTCTGCTGGGCGAACGACATCAGCTTGAGACCAAGCACCGGCAGCACGCAGGGCATGAGGTTGAGGATCAGGCCGCCCAGCAGTCCGTAGAAGAGCGCGCGGGGCAGCGTAAGCGGGTCCGGGGCGGGAACCGCCGCCGCGGGCGGCGGCCCATCACCGGCGGCGGACTGGATGGCGACCGGTGTCTTGGCCGCGTCCACATAGCGGGCCTCGGCGAATTCCACGCGCGCCGGGCCTGAGCCGACGGACGCCGTGAGCCGCAGGCCGACAGGCGGATCGCACGACTCGCCGCTGCACGTCTGGAAGCCGAGGACCACGGCCACGACGCCGGCCCCGCCGGCCGGATCGAACCGCACCTCGAGCGTTACCGGGCCCTCGACGGCGCCGGTCGCAGCCAGGGCCGGCTCCGTGGCCAGGTCCACGTCGCGGGCCACGACCGCCTGCACCCGGGCGGTCGTGGCGGGGTCGATGGCCACCACTGTGGGCCGGCCCCGGCCGACGGCGCTGGTCCCGGACGACGCTGGGGCGTAGAGGTGCCAGCCCTCCTCCGGCACCAGCCGGATCGTCACGGCATCGCCGGCCCCGGGCTCGACGTCCACGCGGGCGTGCGTCAGGCTCGGTACGTGGCTGAATGGCGACTCCGCGGCGGGCGGCGGGTCGGCCGCCAGGCGGGTGACGCCGCCCAGCCGATCCGCCAGATCGTCGCCCCGGGCCGCGGCGGCCGCCACTGCGGCCAGGATCGTCACCGCCGCTGGCCAGAAGAGAATGTTGCCTCTGCGACGCATGCGTTCCTTCACGATCTCGCGATCCCCGATCCCTCGGGAATTTTTCGACTCCTGAAGTCTACAAACTGCAATTTCGCCCGGTCAAACCGGGCCAAGTTCTCCGTGCGTGGGGATTTTCGCGAGCGTGACGAGCGCCTCGGGCAGCCGGCCCAGGAGCCAGGCGACGCGGGCCAGGGCCGGTTCGACCGCGGGAAACGAACGCCGTTCCTCGAACACCCAGCGAAACCAGTTGTCGAGGCCGAAAATCACCCCCGTGGCCTCGAAGAGCGGGAGCGCCAGCCGCTCGCCGCCGACGAACTGCCGCTCCCGCTCGTAGGCGGCGAGGGCTCCCGCCCAGGTGGCGAGCAGTCCGCCATCCGTCGCCCCGGGAGCCCGCCAACTTCCCAGCAGCCGGGCGACGTCCGCTGCCGGGCTGTCGATCCCCGCGGCGTGGAAATCGACGAACCCCGCCACCCGGGGCGGCGCGTCCGCGGCGAACAGCACGTGCTCGGCCCATATGTCGCGGAGCACCGGCTGCAGAGCCAACGGCGGCGGCCGGACCGCGACGAGGCGTTCGAGCGCCCCGGGGCCTCCGGTGCGGGCGAAGGCGGCGATCGCGGCATCGAGCGGCTCGCGCAGGCGGCACGCCAGCAGGTCCACGGGCTCGCCCGCGGTCAGCCGGCCGCGGACCGCCTCCCAGGGGTCGGCGAGCAGTCTTCCGGCCCGCTCGATCCGGTGGGCCAGGCCCGGGCTGGCGGCGGCCGCCCCCGGCGCGAAGGCCGCGGCGGCCCGGTGCAGGCGGGCGAGCGCCGCGGCCGCCGCCTCGGCCTGCGGCGGGGACGGTGCGGCCGTCGGCAGTCCGGCGACGAACGTCATCAGTTCCCACATGCGGCCCCGGCGATCGGCGACCAGCGTCTCGCCGCCGGGCGTCTCCCGCAGCCTCGGGACCGTCTCGACGCCGGCGCGGGTCAGGTGCCGCATCAGGCCATGCACCCACGCGGCCCGGGGTGCCGTCCCGGGCGCGAACGACTTGAGTACGAACCGGCCGGCCGGGCAGTCGGCGACGAACAACGCCGCCCCGCTGAAGCCCGCTGTCCGCAGCGGTGCCGTCGCGCACGCTTCCGCGCCCAGCCAGGCGGCGCAGACCTCCCGCACGAGGCGGTCATCCGGCGGCGGTGGCGAGTCGGTCATGGTCACGGCATGGCCCCGGGATGACCGACATGCTACGCTCCGGGCCGTCCATTCGCCCCGTCCCGCAGGACCTCGCCATGCGGCTCGTCGTCGCGATCGTGCGGCCCGCGCACGTGGAGGGGGTGCGGCAGGCGCTGGCCGCCATCCAGGTCACCCGCCTGACCATCTGCGACGTCCACGGCTACGGCCCGGCGGCCGGCGGCGAGGTTCGCCAGGAGGCGCTGTTGGAGATCGCCGTGAACGACGATTTCGTGACGCCGACGCTCGCCACGCTCGCGGCGACGCTCGGCGACGGCTTCGATGCGACGCGGATGTTCGTGCTGCCGATCGACGAGGTGGTGCAGGTCGATCGCGCCGTGCGCGGGCCGGAGGCGGTATGAGCGGGCCGCGGATCCTGCTCGTGGCGACGGACCTGCTCGTGGGCAGCAGGATCGCCGGCCTGGCGCGGGAATGCGACGCCGTCGTCGAGCAGCGGGCCGCGATCGACGCCGCGGGCGGCCCCTTCGACCTCGTCGTGGTGGACCTGCAGGCCGCGCGGGCGGCGCCGGGCGACGTGGTGGCCCGGCTCCGGGCCGCCCTGCCGGTAGACCGCCGCACGCCGATCGTGGCCTTCGCCCCGCATGTGGCCACGGAATTGCTGGCCGCGGCGCGGGCGGCGGGGGTCGAGGCCGCGGTGAGTCGCGGCGAGCTGCTGGGCTCGTTCGCGGCCATCGTCCGCCGGGCGTGCGGCTGATCAGGCCGCGGTTCCGCCCGGCTCGTCGAGCACGACCTCGTCGAACTCGGTGCCATCGACGTCGCGACGCAGCAGCAGATAGGCCGCGGTGGCGATCGCCCAGAAGAAGCCCCAGCCGAAGGAGGCCAGCAGCGTGGCCAGGCAGCGGCTCCAGAAGCCGATGGCCTTCACGCCCCAGGCGTCGGCGGCGGGGCCCGTCGCGGCCAGCCCCTCCAGGAGGGTCGCCGTCCGCGCGTGCCCCATGCCGAAGCTCGTCGCCCACAGGGCGAGAGCCTCGGTGGCCTGGGCGAACAGCCCGGCCACCACCAGCGACGGGATCGCCAGCCCCAAGGCCACGACGGCATAGAAGGCGTAATGCAGGGGCCGCTGGTAGAGGTATGAAAAGGCGGTGGAGATCGCCTGGAAGGCATCCCCCCGCTCCACGCCGACGCAGGCCACCATCAATGGCCATCCGGCGACCACGCCGATCACGAGGATCGCCAGGACCACGGCGCCGAGCAGCACCGCCGGCCAGACCGCGCCCGCGAACGCCAGCCCCCACTCGGTTCGCATCGCCAGCCCGAGCAGCCCGCCGGGAACGCTCAAGGCCAGGACGCCGACGAGCACGAAGAGGACGGAATTGAACGCGGGCAGCCATTTCCGCGACCCGAAGACGGTGGCGCCGACGAGCCCCGGCGCATCCTCGCCCACCAACTTGAGGGCGACGTGGCGGGCGATCGCGGTGCCGAAGATCGACCACACAAGCAGGAACCAGCCGATGCGTGCGGCGGCACCGCCCGCCTCGCGGAGGGTCGCGGCCGGGCGGAAGGGCACGGCGACCAGCCGGGCGAGGTCGGCGACCACCGGAGGCAGCGACGCGGTCAGGGCGTCCCGCCAGCCCGCCGGGTCGCCGATCAACGGCGGCCGCGGGAGGGACGGCGGAGGCAGCACGAGATCGGCGGCGGAGTCGACAGGGGCGGGGCCGGGCAGGTTCATGCGGTCGGCCATCGACCAGCCGGCCCAGGTAGCCACCGCGCCGGCCGCGGCCAGCAGGATCACGGTGGGGGCGAAGGCGGCGCCGGCGGCCCGGAACAGCAACCACCAGGGGAGGGCGTCGCTCCACCGCACCTCGTGAACGACGACGCCGACGGGATCGGGGTGCGCGGACATGAAGATGACGCTCGCAGGTGGATCGGCGACCGGAAGGCGGAGAGTATAGACGCCGCGGCCAAAGCCGCCAGCGCCGGCCGGCTCACGACTCGTCGTCGGCGTCGTCGGCCGGCGGGCCCGGCCGCCGCGGCTCCGGCAATCCGTACGACTCGTCGAGCCAGCGCCCGAGGTCGATGAGCCGGCAGCGGTCGCTGCAGAACGGCACCATCGACGCCGTCTGGAGATCGACGGTCGAGTCGCAGACGGGGCAGCGTGGCATCTCAGCCCTCGCCCTTCGGCTTCGAGTCCGGCTTCCCGCCGCCGTCGGCCGCCTTGCCGCCGGACGAGCCTTTGTCGGCCTCGGCGCCCTTCTTGTAGGAGTCGCTGCGGTAGTCCGTCTTGTAGAACCCGGAGCCCTTGAACATGATCGCGCCGCCGGCGCCGATCAGACGCCGCAGCTTCTTCTTGCCGCACTTCGGGCAGGTCCGCTTCACTGCCTCGGTCATCGACTGGAAAAGCTCGAAGGCGTGCCCGCAGCCGTCGCACACGTAATCGTAGGTCGGCATCCGCTCACCCTCCCTTCGCGACGATCACCTGGGCCGGCCGGACGACCCGGTCGTGGAGCCTGAAGCCGCGACTGGCCGTCCCCACGACGGTGCCCGGAGCCGCGCCGGTGCCCGCCTGCTCGAGGAGCGCCTCGTGCACGGCCGGGTCGAAGGCGGTGCCGTCGGTCTCGATCGTCAGGCAGCCGTGGGCGGCGAGCAGTTTCTCGATCTGCTGGCCGGTCATGCGGAAGCCCGCCCGCAGGCTCTCCACGTCGGCGGTCTTCTCGGCGGCGTCGATGGCCCGCAGCACGTTGTCGAGCACGGGCAGTAGGTCGCGGAGGAGGTCGATCTCGCGGTACCGCTGGGCGTCCTCGAACTCGCGGCGCGACCGGCGACGAAAGTTCTCCAGTTCGGCCTGGGCGCGGAGCACCCGGTCGTTGGCCTCGGCCACCTGCTGCCGCAGAGTGTCGAGTTCGTCGCCCGCCGCGGCCGGCTCGGCCGGCCGCGGTTCGTCCCATGCTTCGTCGCCACCGTTCGTCATTTCTGATCCTCACCGTGCCCTGGGGAATCCTTGCCCTGAAAATACTCCGTCAGGCGACTGAAGAACGAGGACCGGCGCGGGCTGACCGACGCGTGCTCCTCGGCGGCGAGATCCCGGAGCAGTTGCTCGGCCCGCGGCGACAGCGTCTTCGGCACTTCGACCTGGAGATGGACGTGGAGGTCGCCGAGCCCGCGGCCCCGCACCTCGGGCATGCCCAGGCCGCGCACCCGCACGACGTCTCCCGACTGGGTGCCCCGGGCCACCTGCAGGGGCTTCGGGCCATCGAGCGTGGGCACGTCCACCGTGGCCCCCAGCGCCGCCTGGGTGAAGGTGATCGGCACCTCGCAATGCAGGTCGCGGCCGTCGCGGGTGAGGAACGGATGCGGCTCGATCTCGATGATGCAGTAGCAATCGCCCGGGGGCCCGCCGTTGCCCCCCGGTTCGCCCTCGCCGGCGAGCCGCACGCGGACGTCGTCGTCCACGCCGGCGGGAATCGTCACCCGCCGCTCGACCCGCTCCTCGGTGACGCCGTCGCCGCCGCAGTTCGGGCACCGCTCGCGGATCACGCTGCCGGCGCCGCGGCACGACGGGCAGGTCGTCTGCAGCCGGAACACGCCGGCGGCCTGGATCACCTGCCCCTGGCCGCCGCAGTAGTCGCAGGGCTGGGGCTGGGTGCCCGGCTTCGCGCCGCTGCCGTCGCAGGTGCCGCAGGTCTCGTGCCGCGTGAAGACCACGGTCTTCGTGACGCCCCGCGCGGCCTCCAGCAGCGTGAGGGTGGCCTGGCAGGCGACGTCGCGGCCCTTGCGGGGGCGATTGCCCCGCCGCCGGCCGCCGAAGGCGTCGCCGAAGAGGCCGCCCCCGAACAGGTCGCCGAAGGCCTCGAAGACGTCGGCGATGTCGTTGAACTCGTGCCGACCACCCCCCTGCACGCCGGCGTGGCCGTAGCGGTCGTACCGCGCCCGCAGCCCCTCGTCGGAGAGCACCTCGAAGGCCCGCGCGGCCTCCTTGAACCGGTTGGCCGCCTCCTGGTCGCCGGGATTCTTGTCCGGGTGGAAGCGGATCGCCAGTTTGCGGTAGGCGTCGGTGATCTGCGGACCGGTCGCCCGGCGGTCCACACCGAGCACCTCGTAATAATCACGCTGATCGACCATGTGGCGAACCTCGGCGCCCGTGTCGCCCGGCGGCCCGTCGCTGAGAGCGGTCGGCCCGGGGGCCGGTCGTCAGCGGACCGAGCCCTCGACCTTGCGCTTCTTGGCTTCGTCCTTGTCGAGATTCGTGACCAGGGCCTCCGTCGTCAGCAGCAGGCCGGCGATGCTGGCGGCGTTCGTCAGCGCCACGCGGACCACCTTGACGGGATCGATGATCCCGGCCTTGAGCATGTCCACGTATTCGCCCTTGTTGGCGTCATAGCCCACGTTCAGGTCCTTGCCCGCGACCTCGTCGGCCACCACGCCCCCGTCGATGCCGCCGTTTTGGGCGATCTGCCGGATCGGGGCCTCGAGGGCGTGGAGGATGATGTCCACGCCGATCTTCTCGTCGCCCTTGGCCTGGGCGCGGGCCTTCTCCACCGCCTCGCGGCAGCGGAGCAGGGCCACGCCGCCGCCGGGGACGATCCCCTCCTCGACGGCCGCGCGGGTGGCGTGCAGCGCGTCCTCGACGCGGGCCTTCTTCTGCTTCATCTCCGCCTCCGTGCCGGCGCCGACCGAGACGATCGCCACGCCGCCGGTGAGCTTCGCCAGCCGCTCCTGGAGCTTCTCGCGGTCGTACTCGCTCTCCGTGCCCTCGATCTGCGTGCGGATCTGCTGCACGCGGGCCTGGACGTCGGCCTGCTTGCCGGAGCCTTGCACGATCGTGGTCTCGTTCTTGTCCACCGTCACGCTCTTGGCCTTGCCGAGGTGGGAGAGGTCGAGGTTCTCGAGCTTGAGCCCGAGGTCCTCGCTGACCAGCGTACCGCCGGTGAGCGTGGCGATGTCGCCGAGCATGGCCTTGCGACGATCGCCGAAGCCCGGGGCCTTGGCCGCGCACACGTTGAGCACGCCGCGGAGCTTGTTGACGACCAGCGCGGTGAGGGCGTCCCCGTCCACGTCCTCGGCGATGATCAGCAGGGGCTTGCCGGACTGGGCCACCTTCTCGAGCAGCGGCACGAGCTCGCGGAGGTTCGAGATCTTCTTCTCGTGGATCAGGATCAGGGCGTCGTCGAGCTGGCATTCCATCTCGGCCGGACGGTTGACGAAGTACGGCGAGACGAATCCCTTGTCGAACTGCATGCCGTCCACGAACCGGACGGTCGTCTCCGTGGTCTTGCCCTCCTCGACGGTGATCACGCCGTCCTTGCCCACCTTTTGGAGCGCTTCGGCCAACAGGTCGCCGATCGCCCGGTCGTTGTTGGCGCTGATCGCCCCGACCTGGGCGATCTCCTCGGGCCGCTGCACCTTGCGGGCCATCTCCATGAGCCGCTGCACGGCCGCAGCGACGCCCTTCTCGATGCCGCGGCGGACGGCCGTCGGATTGGAGCCGGCGGCGACGTTCCGCGTGCCCTCGCGGAAGATCGCCCGGGCCAGCACGGTGGCCGTGGTGGTGCCGTCACCCGCCAGGTCGGAGGTCTTGGAGGCGACCTCGTTGACCAGCTTGGCGCCCATGTTCTCGAAGGCGTCCTCCAGGTCGACCTCCTTGCTCACCGTGACGCCGTCCTTCGTGACCGTCGGGCCGCCGTAGGACTTGTCGATGATCACGTTGCGTCCGGTCGGTCCCATGGTCACGGCCACGGCACCGGCCAGCTTCTCCACGCCCTTGAGCAGCTTGGCGCGGGCGTTGTCGTCGAACATCAGTTGCTTGGGCACGGCACGGTCTCCTGACGGTGGTTCGATGGAACGGTTTCTGCAGACAGGTCGGAATCGGTTTTCACGACAACCGGCTCATTGTGGGGGCGGGTGCCGAACGCCGGGTGAGGGTGCCGGACTTTTGCGATGCCAGTGTCGGCCCCCTCGCCCCGCCCCTCTCCCCGAGGGAGAGGGGACAAGGACACTTCAAGCCAGCACCTTCGCGAGGATGTCGCTCTCCCGCAGGATCTTCACCTCGTGGCCGTCGACCTCGATGTCGCTGCCCGAGTACTTGCCGTAGATCACCTCGTCGCCGACCGACACGGACAGCGGGGCCCGCGAGCCGTTCTCCAGCAGCTTGCCCACGCCCACGGCGACGACATGGCCGCGCTGCGGCTTCTCCTTGGCGGAGTCGGGGAGGACGATGCCGCCCGCGGTCCGCTCCTCGGCCTCGACGGGCTCCACGACCACGCGGTCGTCCAGCGGTCGGATCTTCAGGTTCTTGGCTGCCATAGGTCAGGTCTCCGAAAAACTAGGGAATGAAGTGGAACGATTCGAACGTGCCGGGGCCGGGATCACATCATGCCGGGCATGCCGCCCATCCCGCCCATGCCACCCATGCCACCGCCCATGCCGTGGTGGTCGTGGTGATCGCCGCCGGCCTCTTCCTCCTCCTTCGGGATCTCGGTGATCAAGGAGTCGGTCGTGAGCAGCAAGGCGGCCACGCTGGCGGCGTTTTGCAGGGCGGTCCGCACGACCTTGGCCGGGTCGATGACGCCGGCGCTCACCAGGTCGCAGTACTCCCCCTTGTCCGCGTCGAAGCCGTCGTTCTTGCCCTTCAGCTGCCGCACGCGGTTGACGACGACGGAGCCGTCGAGCCCGGCGTTGTCGGCGATCGCCTCCAGCGGGTACCGCAGCGAGTTCCGCACGATCGACGCCCCGAGCTTCTCGTCGCCCTCGAGGTCGAGCTTCTCCAGGGCCTTCTCACTGCGGAGCAGGGCGACGCCGCCTCCCGGCACGATCCCCTCGGCGAGCGCCGCCTGGACGGCGCTCTTGGCGTCGTCGATGAGGGCCTTCCGCTCCTTCATCTCCGTCTCGGTGGCGGCCCCGACGTTGATCTGGGCGACGCCGCCCGCGAGCTTCGCCAGCCGCTCCTGCAGCTTCTCGCGGTCGTAGTCGCTGGTCGTCTTGGCGATCTCTTCGCGGATCTGGGCCACGCGGCCGTCGATCGCGGCCTTGGTGCCCGCGCCGCTGACGATCGTGGTGTTCTCCGCCTCGATGATCACCTTCTTCGCCCGGCCCAGGTCGGAGAGCTTCACCGCGTCGAGGGCGATGCCCAGGTCCTTGAAGATGGCCTGGCCGCCCGTCAGCGTGGCGATGTCGCCGAGCATGGCCTTGCGCCGGTCGCCGTAGCCGGGAGCCTTCACGGCGACCGACTGCACGATGCCGCGAAGCTTGTTGACGACGAGCGTCGCCA
>JBIPLS010000121.1:0-10474 GCA_044368305.1 Pirellulales bacterium | reverse complement strand
CCGCCGCGGGGCGGCGGCGGCTCGACGGCTCGCCGCGGCGGCGAGACCGATCGAGCCAGGGAGGCACGCGGCGCCGCCTGCGGCGGCTGCGTGCGGGTGGAGCAAGTTGCACGCGGCGCCGCCTGCGGCGGCTGCGGGCCGTCAGGGCGCGTGAAGCGGGCAGAGCGGGGTGAAGAACTCATGGCCGATTCCGCGGTGATGCCGGCGGCGGTCGATCCTTCCACGGCGCTCATGGTGCGGGTGCGGGACGGTGATCCCGAGGCCTTCGCCCGGCTGGTTTCGCTCTGGCAGGATCGGCTGGTCACGCTGTTCACCCACCAGACGGGCGATCACGCCACCGCCGAGGACCTCACCCAGGAGGTGTTCCTGCGGGTCTACCGCGCGCGGGCCACGTATCAGCCGACCGCCAAGTTCACCACCTGGATCCACACCATCGCCGGCAACGTGGCCAGCGACCTCAGGCAGCGGGCCTACCGCCGGCGCGAGCACGGCGTGCCGCCGAGCGTGTCGGCCTCGTCGAGCGGCATCGGCCTCGACCAGCTCGCCGTCGCCGCCAGCGGCCTGATGCCGGCGCGGCAGGCGGATCGGGGCGAGCTGCGGGCGGTCGTGCAGCGGGCGCTCGCCGGACTCAACGACCGGCAGCGGATGGCCGTGCTGTTGGCGAAGTTCGAGCACTGCTCCTACGAGGAGATCGCGGCCAGCATGCGGCTCACGGTGCCGGCCGTGAAGTCGCTGCTCTTCCGGGCCCGCGACCAGCTCCGCGACGCGCTCGAGCCCTATTTGCAGGGGGGCGAGTGATGAGCACCGCGGACGCATCGCGGGGCGATCCGGCCGCCGACCTGGCCGTGGTGTGGGACGCGCTCGACGCGCTGCCGCCGGCGGCCGCTTCGCCGCTCTTGGCCGCGACGACGGTGGAACTGGCGGCGGTGGCGACGGACGCCGCGGCGGGCCGCGGCGCCGGGCCGGGCCGCGGCATGCGCGGCCGCTGGCTCGGCCCGGCGGCACTGGTGGCCGCGGCGCTCGCCGCGGGGATCGTGGCCGGCCGCGGCACCGCGCCCGATCCCGATCTCCGCATCCTCACCGAGCTGCCGGTCGTGCAGCATCTCGATCTCCTCCGCGAGGCCGGCTCGCGGAAGTTCCTCGAGGAGATGTCGCGCCGGCAGTATCCACCGCCCGTGCGGGTGTTGAACCGCCAGCCGGCGGAGACCCGCGAGCTGGACCGCCAAAAATACGACGCCGCCATCGCCGCGCTGCGGGCGGGGCTCGCGGCCGGCACCGACCTCGCCACGCTCGGCGAGCGGCGCGAGGCGGTGCGGGCCCTGCCGGCGGAGGAGCGGGTCGAGTTGGAACGAGCGGTGGAGAGTTTCGGGCGGCTCTCGGCGGCCGAGCGGCGCACGCTCGCCGACGTGGCGCGGGCGCTCACCGATCCCGCCCGCGCCGATCTTCGCGAGGCCGCGTGGCAGTGGCGACAATGGCTGCTGCTGGCGCGGCCCGAGGACCGCTCCGACGTCGTCGCCCGGGGCAGCGACAAGCGGCTCGAATGGCTCGACTGGTACGCGCGGCGTCCGGAGGGGCGCGGTGGCGAGCGGCCGCCGCGGGGCGGAGCCGACATGCGGCCCCGCCGGCCGCGGCCCGACCTGCCCGCCGAACCGCCGGGCGACGGGCCGGCCGGTGTGGAGCCGCCGCCGCGCCGGCCGTGGCTCGACGACCGGCCCCCCTTCAGGCCGCCGGCCCGCCCCCGCCCAGCACCCCCGGAGGATGCCGCAGGAACTCCAGCAGCGCCGCGTTGAACACCGCGGGCTGCTCCAGCGGCGTCATGTGGCCGGCACCCGGCACGATCAGCAGCCGCGCGCACGGCATGATCTCCTCGGCCCGCTCCAGGCACGCCGGCGGTGTGATCGCGTCCTCGGCGCCGACGACCAACAGCGTCGGCACACGGACCTCCCGCATGGCCGCGGTCATGTCGGGGCGGCCGCCGAGCGCCGCGAGCGCCGCCTGGATCGAGGGCACCGGTTGGTCGAGGATGATGCGGCGCAGGGCATCCTCGGCGGCCGCGTGGTGCGGCATCCCGTGGGCCGCGGCCGATTCGGCCAGGAGCCGCGGGATCATGGCCGCGGCCAGGATTCCCGGGCCGAGCCGCCCCACCTTCCCCGCCAGGTCGTCGCGGGCGGCGCGGGCTTCGGGCGTGTCGGCCTCGAGCCTGGTGTCGGCGAGCACGAGCGCCGCCACGCGGTCGGGATGGCGGACGGCCAGGTGCTGGGCCACGTAGCCGCCCATCGACAGCCCGCAGACCACGGCCGGCGTCGTCACGCGGAGCGCCGTCAGCAGGGCCGCGACGTCGTCGGCCAGTTCCGCCACGCTCGTGGGGGTGCTGGCCGCGCTGCCGCCGAAGCCGCGCAGGTCGGGCGCGATCAGGTGGCAGTGCTCGGCCAGCACCGCCTGCCTTTCCCACATCCGGTGATCGAGCGGGAAGCCGTGCAGGAGGACCAGCGGCCGGCCGCTGCCGGCGGCGTGAACCGCCAGCGACGTGCCTGCGACGGCGACGTGGTGGATGGGCATCATGGTCGGGCCGCGGCCGCCGCGCGGCCCCGGAAGCGATCGAGGTTGCGGAGGATGGTGCGGTTGTGGGGTTCGAGGCGGTGGGCGAGCGACTGAGTGCGGATGGCCGCCGGATGGTCGCCCGCGGCCGAGAAGCAGTGGGCGAGCGTGTCGAGGTAGCTGGAATTGTCGAAGGTCATCTCCAGCGACTGCTTCGAGTAGCGGATCGCCTTCGCGACGTCGCCCTCGGTGTTGGCCACGAGCCAGGCGTATTCGTTGTAGCCGTTGGCCTCGTCCGGCTCGTTTGCGATCTCGTCGTCGATGCGTTCGAGCGCCCGCTCCACGCGGGCCTTGGCGTCGGCCCGCGCCGCGGGCTCGGCGGCGGTGGCGTCGTAGAGCGCGATCAGGGCGTCCACGTCGCGGCCGTGATGCCGCACCGCCTCCTCGACGAGGCGGCGGCGGCCGGCGGCGTCGCCGCGGGCCGCCGCGGCGCACGACGCGAAGAAGGCCGCCCGGGCGCGGATGGCATCGGGATCGCGGTCCAGTTGGCGGAGCATGGCCTCGGCCGCGGCGACGCCGCCGTCGCGGCCGTCGACCACGCGGCGGAGGACGTCGGCCGCCTCGTCGTCGTGGCCGAGGTCGTGGAGAAACTCGGAGCAGAGGATGCCTCCGAGGGCGAACTCGCCGTCAGGAGCCTGCGGGTCGTCGAGGAGCGCGCGGTATTCGCGGCGGGCCCACTCCACGGCGCCCCATTTCGCGAGCAGGATGCCGGCCCGGAGACGGGCGGTGAAGCCGCCGGCCGCGGGGCCGTCGCCGGCCTTGAAGGCGCTGGTCGCGAGCTGCTCGGCCCGCTCCTTGTCGCCACGGGCCGCGAGAGCCACGGCCGCGGCGTAGGCGGTCGCCGGCGGGTCGATCGCGAGCCCGGGCCAGCGGGCTTCGAGCAGGTCCACCGCCTCCGGGAGCCCGTGCTCCACCGCCCAAATCAGGTTGGCCGCCGTCGCGTCGTCGCCGTCGTCGGTTGCGGACCGCCAGCCCGCGGCGAACATCTGCCGCATCCCCTCCATCGCATCGCGCCGCCGACCGGCCGCGAGTTGCAGATCGACGAGGCCGCGGTGGAAGATCCACAGGGTGGTCGCGGCGGAATCGACGGCGTCGGGATCTTCGCCCGCGGGCCGGTCGCCGGCCCGCTCCAGCAAGGCCAGAGCATCGGCCGCCTCGGTGGCGGCCTGGCCGGCCGCGGCGGGATCAGCCGCGTCGCCGGCGGCGACCACCGCCCTCAGGAAGCGGGCCGCGGGCCGGCCGCTCTCCCCGAGCCCCGCGCCGATCAAAGGTCGCAGCGGCTGCCACAACGGATCCCCGGGCCGCCACTCGCGGACCAGCAGCGCCGCCGCCATCCGCGCCGCTTCCGGCGAACGGTCGAGCCGCACGAGCCGGGCCAGCGGCTCGATACCGGCGTCGCCGTCGAGGCGGAGCAGGCGGCGCATGATCGCGAACTTGGTGGCGGTGTCGGCCCGGCCGTACCGGTGCAGTTCTGCCGCCACCGCCGGCGGGTCCTCGGGCGACGTGGGCGGGATGGCATCGGCCAGCCAACGCGCCCGCAGCGCCACCTCCAGGTCGCCGCTGGTCTCCGCCGCGGTGAGCAGGGCGTCGGCGGAACGCGGGCCGAGTGCCTCGAGGCGTGCCGCGGCCGATTCGCGGACGGCGTAGTCGTCGTCGCCAAGAGCGGCGACCAGGCGGCCGATCTCGGTCGCGGTGGCGTCGGCCGCCGCCGGCCGGGGGACCGCGGCGGCCGCGACGGCGACGGCGATCCACGTCATCGAGCGCAAAGCTGCGTCCGTCCACACCGAGGGTTCGAGGGCCATCCGCCGCTTCCGGAAGCCTACGTCGGGCCCGCGGGCCGAGGCAAGCCGCACGGCGTCCGGCGCCGCGGACCTCAAGCGGCGTCGGGTTCGATGCCAAGGTCGCGGATCGTGACCAGCGACTCCAGTGGTATGCCCAGGCCGGCGAGGGCCTCGCGGCCCCCGGCCAGGCGGTCGATCACCGTCATCACCCGCTCGACGACGAGGCCGAACTCCCGCGCCCGCTCGATGGCGACGAGCGACGATCCGGCCGTCGTCACCACGTCTTCGACGATCACCACGCGGTCGCCCGGCGCCACCGGCCCCTCGACGTATCGCTTGGTGCCGTGATCCTTCGGCTCCTTGCGGACGAGGAAGCCCTTGAGCGGCAGACCCTCGACGCCGGCCATGGTGACGACGGCGCTCGTGACCGGGTCGGCGCCGATCGACATCCCGCCCACGGCCGCCGGCAGCGGCCCCAGCGCCCGCAGGCGCTCGAGGATCGCCCGGCCGACGAGCATCGCTCCCCGGGCGTCGAGCACCACCTGCTTGGCATCGAGATAGAAGCTCGCCTCGCGGCCGGATGCCAGGCGGAACGTGCCGCGTTTGAGCGCGTGCGACGTGATCAGATCGATGAGTTCGGGATGGGGATGGCCGACGGGAGATGGAGGCATGAGGGCGGAGGATTTCACGGGCGGGTGGTGGGCGTCCGGGGATCGCCACGACCCGCGGTGTGGAGCGTAGTATATGGATCCGGCGTCACGGTTTTGACTCGGTCGCAGCCGCACCTAAAATTCGCCTCGATCCCCTCTCGCCCGGAGTCGAGCGATGCGGCCTCTTCCGGCGTCTTCAGGCACGTGTGCCGGCCTGCTCGTCTGCGGGTTCGTGATCGCGGCGGCGGCCGGATCCGCGGCCGCGGCGCAGGCGGTGGTCGTGCCGGTGCGGCTGCCGATCGTCGGCACCCGTGACACGCAGGTCGAGGCGGCCGTCGTCCGGGGGCTGGACCGCCTCCGCGGCGCGGAGGGGCAGCGGGGCGTGCTCGTGCTGCGGTTCGAGGCCGTCGGCGACGAACCCGCGGCCGCCAGCGACTTCGGCCGCGCGATCTCGCTGGCGCGGTTCTTGGCATCCGACAGGCTCGCCGGCGTGAAGACGGTGGCCTGGCTGCCCGAGGGCCTCGCGGGCCACGCGGTGCTCGCCGCCTTGGCATGCGAGGAGATCGCCATGCCCCCCGATGCGACCTTCGGGCCCGCCCAGGGGGCGGATCCGGCCGACGACGCGATGCGGGCGGCCTACACCCAGATCGCGGCCCGGCGCCGCGTCGTGCCGCCGGCGGTGGCGGTGGCGCTGGTCGATCCCGCGGCCCGGGTGGTCCGCGTCGCGACCGACGCCGGCGAGCGGTTCGTGAACCGGACGGACCTGGAGCAGGTGCGACGGGAGGCGGCGGTCCTCGAGGTCGAGGATCTCCAGCCGGTGCCGCTGGCGATCTCCGGCCGGCGGGCGCGGGAACTCGGGTTCGTGCGGCTGCTCGCTCCGGGGCCGGAGGAACTCGCCCGCGGCCTGGGCCTGCCCGAGACGGCGCTGGCTTCCGACCCGTCGCTGGCCGGCGGCTGGAAGGCGACGGTGGTGCCGCTGGTGGGGCCGATCACGCCCGCGGTCGTGGATCGCACGCGGACCGCCATCGACCGCGCCGTCGCCCAGGGGGCGAACCTCGTCTGCCTGCGGATCGATTCGGCCGGCGGCACTCCCGAGCAGAGCATCGCGTTGGCCACGGCGCTGGCCGGGCTCGATCCGGCCGCCGTCCGCACCGTGGCCTACGTGCCGCGCGAGGCCCGCGGCGACGCGGCGCTGGTGGCGGCGGCGTGCGACGAACTGGCGATGCATCCTGGCGCGGTGATCGGCGGCGAGGGGAACGCCGTGATCGACGAGCGCCGCGGGGGGGCGATCGTGGCGGCGTGGCGGGCCGGCGTGGCCCGGGAGCGGGGGCGATCCTGGTCGTTGCCGGCGGCGCTGGTCGTGCCGAAACTGGACGTGAGCCGCGCGGTGGAGAAGGGCACGGGACGCGTTGCGGCCTTCTCGCGGGAGGAACTCGCCGCGCGGCCGGATCGCGACGCCTGGGAGGTCGGCCAACCGATCGGCGTGGGCCCGATCCAGTTCGACGGCCGCCGGGCCGAGGCGGTCGGCCTGGCGACCCATGTGGTCGAGGACATGGCCGGCTTGCGCCAGGCCTACGGGCTGGCCGGCGACCCGGCGCTGGCGGAGCCCGGCTGGGCGGAAGATCTGCTGCGCGCCCTGGCCAGCCCGGAACTCGCCTGGCTGCTGCTGCTCATCGGCGGCGCGGGGCTGTACATCGAACTCAAGACGCCGGGCGTGGGCCTCGGCGGCTTCGTGGCGATGGTGGCCTTCATCGTCTACTTCTGGAGCCAGCATCTCCACGGCACCTCCGGCTGGCTGGAGGTGATGCTGTTCGTCGCCGGTCTGTTCTGCCTGGCGGCCGAGATCTTCGTGCTGCCCGGGTTCGGCGTCCTCGGCCTCGGCGGCGGCCTGCTCGTGATCGCGTCGCTCGTGCTCGCCAGCCAGTCGTTCGTGCTCCCGGCCAACGACTACCAGATCATGCAGATGCAGTGGTCGCTGGCGGGCGTGGTCGGCGCCGCCACCGGGGTGGCGGTGATGGGCTATCTGCTGCGGCACTGGCTGCCGGCCACGCCGGTGCTCCGCGACGTCCTGCTCGTGCCGCCGGCCGCCGACGCCCAGCTCGCCGCCGACGAGCTGCAAAGCCTGCTCGGCGCCGAAGGCACGACGACCTCCCGGCTGGCGCCGGCAGGCAAGGCGCGGATCGCCGGCGCCGTCCGCGACGTGACGAGCGACGGCGAGCTGATCGAGCCCGGCGTGCGGGTGCGGGTGGCGGACGTCCGCGGCGGCCGGCTCCACGTGCGGCCGCTGTGACGCCATGCAGACACTGATCTGGGTCGCATCGCTGCTGCTGGTCGGCTTGGCCGTGATGGCGCTCGAGGTGTTCGTGCCCTCGGGCGGCGTGCTCGGCTTCCTGAGCCTGGTGGCGATCGTGGCCGCCGTCGTCATGGCCTTCATGGAGCAGGGCGTTGCCTTCGGCCTGGCCGTGCTGGGCGTGACCTTCGCCGCGGTGCCGGCCGTGCTCGGCCTGGCGTTCCGCTGGTTTCCCGAGACGCCGCTGGGCAGGCGGGTGATTCCGCCGCCGCCGACGCCGGAGGACGTGATGCCGGACGCGGATCGCCGGCTCCGCCTGCGCGGGCTCGTCGGCCGGAGCGGCCGCGCCGCCAGCGAGCTGTTGCCCTGGGGCAGCGTCGAGCTGGCCGGCGAGCGGTTCGAGGCCGTCAGCGAGACCGGCCCCGTCGCCGCGGGCGGGGAGGTGGAGGTGGTGGCCGTCCAGGGCGGGGCCCTGGTGGTGCGGGCCGCGGCTCCGCCGCCGCCCCGGCAGGCGGAACCCTCGGCACAACCGGCCGCACCGGACTCGGCGCGGCTTTCGCAGGTGCTCGAGGAGTTCGAGTTCGACGCGCTCGACCGGCCGGAACCTTGACTGGCCCCGGTCCCCGAACCAGGCTTGCGAGTCCCGTAGCCTCCCGCCGGAGTTCGCCATGCTCAAGTTCCTGCCGCTGATCCTCCTCCTCGTGGCGATCCTCGTCGCCCTGGCGGTGTTCGCCCTCGTCGCCCGCTATCTGCGGCTGTGGGTGCAGTCCTACGCGTCGAGCGCCGGCATCGGACTCTTCGACCTCGTGGCGATGAGCTTCAAGAAGGTCAACCCGACCGTGATCGTGCGTAGCAAGATCATGGCCGTGCAGGCCGGCCTCGGCGACTCCAGCGGCGTCACCCGGCAGGCCCTCGAGGCCCACTACCTGGCCGGCGGCCGCGTGCCGCTGCTCGTGCAGGCCCTGATCGCGGCCAACAAGGCGAAGATGACGGAGCTCGACTTCAAGTTGGCCGCGGCCATCGACCTCGCCGGCCGTGACGTCCGCGAGGCGGTGCAGACCAGCGTCTACCCCAAGGTGATCGACTGCCCGGGCCGCAACAGCGGCCGCGAGTCGCTCGACGCGGTGGCCAAGAACGGCATCCAGCTGAAGGTGAAGGCCCGGGTCACGGTGCGAACGAACCTCAACCAGCTGATCGGCGGCGCCACCGAGGAGACGATCATCGCCCGCGTCGGCGAGGGGATCGTGTCGGCGATCGGCTCGGCGGAGCGGCATTCCGACGTGCTGGAGAACCCCGACGTGATCTCGAAGACGGTGCTCGCCCGGCGGCTCGACGCCAACACCGCCTTCGAGATCGTCTCCATCGACATCGCCGACATCGACGTGGGCGCGAACATCGGCGCCCGCCTCCAGGCCGACCAGGCCGAGGCCGACACCCGCGTGGCCCGGGCCAACGCCGAGGGCCGGCGGGCGATGGCCGTGGCCCGCGAGCAGGAGATGATCGCCAGCATCGAGGAGAGCCGGGCCGGGCTGGTGGAGGCCGAGGCCGCGGTGCCCAAGGCCGTGGCCGAGTCGCTGACCACCGGGCAACTGGGCATTTTCGACTACTATAAATTGAAGAACCTCCAGGCCGACACCGACATGCGCCGGACGATCGCCACCGGCACGCTGCCGACCGCGGCGGCGGTGACGTGAGCGGCTGGGGACACGGAGCGGCCCGATCCGGCGTGGCCCGCCGCCGGGTGGCTTCGATGGCAGGTTTGCACGACCGCAGTGAGGGGCAGTCATGATCACACAGTGCCTCTTCGCCGCCGGGCTCGACTGGCTGGAAATGGTGCTGCCGGTCCTGTTCGTGCTCTTCTGGATCGTGTCGCAGGTGTTCAACGCGTTCAGGGCCGTGGGTCGGGGCGGGCAGCGGCCGCCCGTCGTGCGGCCACCGCGGCCCGGGGCCGACCCGCCACGTGCCGACGAGATTCGCGAGCAGCTCGAGCGCCAGATCGGCGATTTCCTGCGGCAGGCCGGCCGCCACGGCCAACCCGGCGAGCGACCCAAGCAGCCTCCCGAGCAGCGACCGGCGGCCCGACCCGCGGCCAAGACCATGCCGCAGCCGGTGACGAAGACCGTGGCGAGCCGCACGCCGCCGCGGTTGCCTCCGGCCCCGCCCGCCCCCGGCGACCGCCGGCCAGCCGCGCCGTCGGGCGGCGACGTGGCGCGGCACGTTCGCGAAGCGTTCGCCCACGAGCTGGAGCACCTCTCTCCGCAGATCGCCTCCGGTGCCCCCGCGCCGGGCGATGCCCGCCGCCCCGAGCCGCCGCCTGCCGCGGAGTTGGTGGCCATGCTGCACAATCCGGCCACGCTGCGGCAGCTGATCCTGCTTCGCGAGGTGCTCGACCGTCCGACGGATCGCTGGTGAGGGGCCGCGGCATGGAGGCCGATAGTTCCGCCGCCGGGCATCCTGCCCCCGCCAGTCCCGGCGCCACGCGGCTGGGCTGGATCGGCGTCGGCGTGATGGGCCGGTCGATGGCGGGCCGGCTGCTCGATGCCGGGTTCCGGCTCACGGTGTTCAGCCGCCGCCGGGAGTCGGCCGCGGGACTGCTCGAGCGCGGCGCCGCCTGGGCCGACTCGCCGCGGGGGGTGGCCGCCGCGAGCGACGTGGTGTTCACGATGGTGGGCCATCCCGCCGACGTCCGCGCCGTGGTGCTCGGGCCGGAGGGGGCGCTGGCCGGCCTCGCCGCCGGTGGGATCCTCGTCGATCACACCACCAGCGCGCCGGAACTGGCCGAGACGATCGCCGCGGCGGCGGCCGACCGCGGCATTCATGCGCTCGACGCGCCGGTGTCGGGCGGCGACAAGGGTGCCCGGGAGGGCACGCTCACGGTGATGGTGGGCGGCGACTCAGATGCCCGCGAGGCACTGGCCGCCTGCTGGCGGGCGACCGCCGGCACGGTCGTGGCCTGCGGCGGCCCCGGTGCCGGCCAGCGGACGAAGCTCGCCAACCAGATCGCGATCGCCTCCGGCATGATCGGGATGTGCGAGGCGCTGCTCTACGCGCATCGCGCCGGACTCGACCTGGAGACGACCCTGCGGGCGATTTCGCCGGGCGCCGCCGGCAGCTGGTCGCTCACGAACCTCGCGCCACGGATCCTGCGCGGCGAC